>NZ_JBIUVQ010000014.1:0-252857 GCF_044743035.1 Streptomyces sp. NPDC087787 | reverse complement strand
CCGCGGTGGTGCCGTGGGTGCTGTCCGGCAAGTCGCCGGAGGCGCTGCGCGGCCAGGCCGCCCGTCTGCTCGCCGCGGTCACCGAGGAGCCGGCATCGCGCCCGGCCGACGTGGCCCACTCCCTGCTCGTCACCCGCTCCCTGTTCGCCCACCGTGCGGTGGTGCTGGCCGGTGAGCACGAGGACACGGTCCGAGCCCTCGCCGCCCTGGCGGCGGGCACGACCGATCCGGCAGCGGTGTCGGGCACGGTGGCGTCCGGCCGCTCGGCGGTGCTGTTCTCGGGTCAGGGTTCGCAGCGGTTGGGTATGGGTCGTGAGCTGTATGGCCGTTTCCCGGTGTTCGCGGAGGCTCTGGATGCCGTTCTCGCTGTCCTGGACGGTGAGTTGGGGGGCTCGCTGCGGGAGGTGATGTGGGGTGAGGATGCCGGTCTGCTGAATGAGACCGGTTGGACTCAGCCCGCGCTCTTCGCGGTTGAGGTCGCTCTCTACCGTCTTGTGGAGTCGTGGGGTGTGCGGCCGGAGTTCGTGGCCGGTCACTCCATCGGCGAGATCGCGGCGGCGCATGTGGCCGGGGTGTTCTCGCTGGAGGACGCCGCGCGTCTGGTGGCGGCTCGTGGTCGTCTGATGCAGGCGCTGCCGGCCGGTGGTGCGATGGTGGCTGTCCAGGCCACCGAGGACGAGGTCATTCCGTACCTCACCGACGAGGTGTCGGTCGCCGCCGTCAACGGGCCGACCTCAGTGGTCGTCTCGGGTGAGGAAGGTGCCGTACTGGAGGTCGCGGCGCGGTTCGAGGCGGAGGGCCGCAAGGCCACGACGCTTCGGGTGTCGCACGCGTTCCACTCGCCGCTGATGGACCCGATGCTGGACGAGTTCCGGTCTGTGGTGCAGGGGTTGGCGTTCGCGGCCCCGGTGATCCCGGTGGTGTCGAACCTGACCGGTTCCCTGGCCACGGCTGAGGAGTTGTGCTCGCCCGAGTACTGGGTGCGTCATGTCCGTGAGGCGGTCCGCTTCGCCGACGGGGTGAGCGCGCTCGAAGAGGAGGGCGTGACCACGTTCCTGGAGCTGGGCCCCGACGGAGTCCTCTCCGCGATGGCCCAGGAGTCGCTGACCGGCGACGAGACCGTCACCATTCCGGTCCTGCGCAAGGGCCGCGACGAGGAGACGACCGCCCTGCTGGGCCGGGCCGCGCTGTACACGCGGGGGATCGGGGGCGGCTGGCAGGATCTGCTGGCCGGTACCGGCGCCACCCGCGTCGACCTGCCGACGTACGCCTTCCAGCACCAGTGGTACTGGCCGACCGGCCGGGCCGCCGCCACCGGTGACGTCCGGGCCGCCGGTCTCGGCTCCGCCGAGCACCCACTGCTCGGCGCCGCCGTCGAACTCGCCGCAGGACAGGGCGTGTTGTTCACCGGCCGGCTGTCGCTGACCTCGCACCCGTGGCTGGCCGACCATGTCGTCATGGGCGCCGTCCTGCTGCCGGGCACGGCCCTGCTGGAGATGGCGGTCCGCGCGGGCGACGAGGTCGGCTGCGGCCGGGTCGAGGAACTGACCCTCGCCGCGCCGCTGATCCTGCCCGAGCGGGGGGCCCTCCAGGTACAGGTCGCCGTCGCCGTCCCTGACGACTCCGGCCGGCGCGTGGTCGGGGTGTACTCGCGCCTCGAAGGCGCCGACGAGTCGGCGTGGGCCCAGCACGCGGCCGGTGTCCTGGCCCCCGGCGCCACCGCACCGGACCAGGGCCTCGGCACCGAGGTCTGGCCGCCGCGGGACGCCGAGCCGCTGGACACCGAGGACTGCTACCAGGCGTTCGCCGGGGCCGGATTCGCGTACGGACCCCTCTTCCAGGGCCTGCGCGCGGCCTGGCGCCGCGGCGAGGAACTCTTCGCCGAGGTCGCCCTGCCCGAGGAGGGCACCGGTGAGGCGGCCGAGTTCGGTCTGCACCCGGCGCTCCTCGACTCCGCGCTGCACGCCACGATGCTGTCCGCAGCCGGCGGCGAGGAGGGCGACGGGGGAGGTGCCCTGCCGTTCTCGTGGGAGGGCGTCGCGCTGCACGCCTCCGGCGCCTCGGCGCTGCGGGTGCGGCTGGCACCCGCGGGCGACAACGCGCTGTCGGTGAACGCGGTGGACCCGGCCGGTGCGCCGGTGGTCACCGTCGACCGGCTCGTCACCCGCACGGTCACCGGTGACCAGCTGCAGTCCGCGGGCGAAGACCAGAACACGCTGTTCGGCGTCGACTGGACCCCGGTGGCCGACACCGGGGCCGCTCGGCCCGCGTCGGTCGCGGTCGTCGGGGACGACCCCTTCGGCCTCACCGACGCCCTCACCGGCACCGGACTCACGGTCGGCACGGCGGCGGGCCTGGCCGCGCTGTCGGCCTCGGCCGAGGCCGCCGTACCGGACATGGTGCTCGTCCCGGTCGCCGGAGGCCCGGCCGACGGGGACGACCTGCCCGGCGCGGTCCGGGAGGTCACCGCACGGGTGCTCGCGCTCGTGCAGCAGTGGTCCGGCGAGGAGGCGCTCGCGGCCTCGCGGCTGGTGTTCGTCACCCGCGGCGCGGTCGCCGTGGACGGCGGCGGGACCGCGGACCTCGCGGCCTCCGCGGTCTGGGGCCTGGTGCGGTCGGCGCAGACGGAGAACCCCGGCTGCTTCGGCCTGCTCGACCTCGACCCGGCCGCGACGGCCCCGTCCGCCCGGCTCGTCGAGGCCCTGACGGCCGGCGCGGAGGAACCGCAGCTCGCGCTGCGCGGCACCGAGATCGTGGCCGCCCGCCTCGCCAGGCTGGACACCGGCACCAGCACCGGCACCGCACAGCCGGAGCCCGCCTCCGGTACCGCGGCGCACGGCACGTCCGGCGTCCTCCGGACCACCGGGACCGTCCTGGTCACCGGCGGCACCGGCGGCCTCGGCCGGCTCCTCGCCCGGCACCTGGTGGCCACGCACGGCGTACGGAGCCTGCTCCTCGCCAGCCGCAGCGGTCCTGAGGCGGACGGCGCGGGCAAGCTCGTCGCCGAACTGGAGGAGATGGGCGCCGAGGTCACCGTGCGGGCGTGCGACGTCGCCGACCGGGAGGCCGTGGCCGCCCTGGTCGCGGCGGCACCGAAGGACCGGCCGCTGTCGGCGGTCGTCCACACGGCAGGTGTCCTCGACGACGGTGTGGTCGGCTCGCTGACGCCGGAGCGCCTCGCCACGGTGCTGCGGCCCAAGGCGGACGCGGTGTGGAACCTGCACGAGGCGACCCGCGGCCTGGACCTGGACGCGTTCGTCGTCTACTCGTCCGTGGCCGGCGTGTTCGGCGGTGCCGGTCAGGCCAACTACGCGGCGGCCAACACGTTCCTGGACGCCCTGATGGCGCGGCGCCGCGCCGACGGCCTGCCCGGCGTGTCCCTCGCGTGGGGCCCGTGGGAGCAGGACAGCGGTATGACGGGCACCCTCTCGGACGCCGAGGCCGACCGCCTGGCGCGTTCCGGGATGCCGCCGCTGACGGCCGAGCAGGGCCACGCCCTGTTCGACGCGGCGGTCGCGGGCGACCGGGCGCTGGCGCTGCCGGTCCGGCTGGACCTCGCCGCACTGCGGGCCCGCGGTGAGGTGTCCGCGCTGCTGCGCGGCCTGATCCGGGTGCCCGCGAGGCGGACCGCGGCCCAGGGCGCGGCGCAGTCCGCGGACACGCTCACCCGGCAGCTCGCCGGGCTGAGCGCGCAGGAGCAGGAGGAGGCGCTGCTCAAGCTGGTCCGCGGACAGGCGGCGGCGGTGCTCGGGCACCGGGACGGGGCGGCGATCGGCGCGGAACGTCAGTTCCAGGAGCTGGGCTTCGACTCGCTGACCGCGGTCGAGTTCCGCAACCGGCTCAACGCGGCCACCGGTCTGCGGCTGCCCGCCACGCTGCTGTTCGACTACCCGACGCCGGCCGACGTCGTCCGGTACGTGCGCGGACAGCTCGTCACCGACGACCCGGCGGGCGCCGGCTCGGTGCTCTCGGCGCTCGACGCGCTGGAGAAGGCGATCGCCGGACTCAGCCTCGACGACGCGGAGGAGCACCGTCGGGTGACCGGTCGGATCGAGGTCCTCAGGACCAAGTGGGCCGATCTTGGCCGTACGGACACCTCCGGCGGCGACTCCTCGAAGGAAGAGGACCTGGACGAGGCGTCCGACGAGGACATGTTCGCGCTCCTCGACGACGAGCTCGGTCTCAACTGACCCACTCCGCGGGCCGCTTCGGCGGCCCGCGGCCCCGCCCCCGTACACGCCGAAACCCGTCGCACGCAACACCGCCGGCACCAGGCCGGCGCTCACGAAAGGTCCAGGAAAGCGTGACAACCCCCACGTCCACCGAGGCGAGTCTGTGGGCCCGGAGCTTCCACCCGGCCCCCTCCCGCTCCACCCAGCTCCACTGCTTCCCGCACGCGGGTGGCTCGGCGTCCTTCTACTTCCCCGTGTCCGCCCAACTGTCCTCGGTCGCCGAGGTGTTCGCGGTGCAGTACCCGGGACGGCAGGACCGGCGCAAGGAGGTGTCGCCGACGGACATCGCCACCCTCGCCGACCAGCTCTACGACGCCCTCGGCCCCGCCCTCAAGGCCCGGCCGACCACGTTCTTCGGGCACAGCATGGGCGCCACCCTGGCCTTCGAGGTGGCCTGCCGCCTCGAGGCCGACGGCGGTGAGCTGGTCCGGCTGTTCGCGTCCGGGCGACGCGCGCCGTCGACCGTCCGCGACGAGAACGTGCACCGCCTCTCCGACGAGGGCATCGTGCGGGAGCTGAAGCTCCTCGCCGGCACCGACACCGCGCTGCTCGGCGACGAGGAGATCCTGCGCATGATCCTCCCCGCCATCCGCAGCGACTACGAGGCGATCGAGACCTACCGGTGCGCGCCCGACGTCACCGTCCGTGCCCCGATCACCGTCCTCACGGGCGACAGCGACCCCAAGACGTCGATGCCCGAGGCCGAGGCGTGGCGCGGCCACACGACCGGCGACTTCGACCTCCAGGTCTACCCCGGCGGCCACTTCTACCTGACGGCGGAGGCCCCCGCGGTCATCGCCTCACTCAGGAAGCACCTCACCGGGCAGGTCTAGCGTCCGCCGTTCCGCCCCTCGCCGGGCCACGGGCGGCGGGCGGAACGGACAACCTGCGGAGGTCCGGAGCGATACGCGGAGTCCCGCCGCTGCCCGGCCCGGCCGCTGCCCGCCGAGCCGATCGAGGTGGAGGGAAATTCGATCAGCCCGACGTGGCGGTCCGCGTACGCTCCTGGGCATGCAGCCCGAGGACCTGGTACGCGACCACACCATCTACGCCTGTGTCATGGGCTCGCGGGCCTTCGGGCTGGCGACGGAGGGCAGTGACACGGACCGCCGGGGCGTCTTCCTCGCCCCCACCTCCCTGTTCTGGCGCTTCGAGAAGCCGCCCACACACGTGGACGGTCCGCGGCCCGAACAGTTCAGCTGGGAGCTGGAACGCTTCTGCGCACTGGCGCTCCGCGCCAACCCCAACATCCTGGAGTGCCTGCACTCACCGCTGGTCGAGCACGTGGACGACACCGGCCGCGAACTGCTGCACCTGCGCGGGGCCTTCCTCTCCCGGCAGGTCCACGACACCTTCACCCGCTACGCCCTCGGCCAGCGCCGCAAGCTCGACGCCGACGTCCGTACGACGGGCTCCCCGCGCTGGAAGCACGCGATGCACCTGCTCCGCCTGCTGATGACCGCCCGCGACCTGCTGCGCACGGGCGAGCTGCGCATCGACGTCGGCGACCAGCGGGAGCCCCTGCTCGCGGTGAAGCGGGGCGAGGTCTCCTGGGCACAGGTCGAGACCCGCATGGCCCGGCTCGCGGCCGAGACCGAGGAGGCCCTGCGGCACACCCCGCTCCCCCCGGAACCGGACCACGCGCGCGTGGCCGACTTCCTGTTCCGGACACGCCGCGCCTCAGCCGGCCAGCCGGACGCGCACCACGACGTGTCCCAGAGCCCCCAGGGCCGACGATCCGCCCCGCTACTCCGTGAATCCCGGGCTCGCTGAACAGGGCCACGGTCCGCTCAGCACGCCCGTTCCGGCGGGGCCAGGTGGTATTCGGTGCGGCTGGTCAGGACGGAGCCCGGGCGCAGTACCGTGCTCGGGTACTCCGGGTGGTTCGGGGAGTCGGGCAGGTGCTGGGTCTCCAGGCAGACGGCGGCGTACCGCTCGTGGCGGTTGCCCGCCGCGTCCTTGAGTGTCCCGTCGAGCTGGTTGCCGGTGTACACCTGGAGGCCCGGTTCGGTGGTCCACACCTCCAGGGTCCGCCCGCTCACCGGATCCTCCAGCCGGGCCGCACGCCGCAGCAGCTCCCCGTCCGACGGCGGGCGCAGCACCCAGCAGTGGTCGTAGCCGCCGGCCGCCCGCAGTTGCGGGTCGGGGTCGTGCAGGCGGGCGCCGATGGTGTGCGCGCGGGTGAAGTCGAAGGGGGTGCCCGCTGTTGCCGCGCTCGGCCCGTGCGGGATGCCCTCGTCGGTCAGCGGAAGGTACCGGTCCGCGTCCAGTCGGAGTAAGTGGTCGGCCACCGTGGGTGCGCCCGACAGGTTGAAGTAGGCGTGGTTGGTGAGGTTGACCACGGTCGGCCGGTCGGTGACGGCCCGGTAGTCGAGGGAGAGGGTGCCCTGCGCGTCGAGGACGTACGTGGCCGTGACGTCCAGCGTTCCGGGAAAGCCCATGTCTCCGTCGGGGCTGCGCAGGGTGAGGCGCACCCCGGCGAAGCCCGCGCCCACCACGGGCGTGGCGGCCCAGATCCGCCGGTCGTAGCCGTCGGGGCCGCCGTGCAGGGCGTGACCCCGGTCGTTCACCGGCACCTGGTGCGCCCGGCCGTCCAGGGCGAAGCGGCCGTCGGCGATGCGGTTGGCGTACCGCCCCACCAGGGCTCCGAGGTACGGGCTCGGGCCGGCGTAGTCCTCGATGCCGGTCAGCGACAGGACGACCGAGCGCGCGACTCCGTCACGGTCCGGCACCTCCAAGGCGTGCAGGATGCCGCCGTAGGTGAGTACCTCGGCGCGCACGCCTCGGCCTGAGTCCAGGCGCCAGCGCTCCACCGGAGTGCCGTCGGGCGTGGCGCCGAAGGGGGAGCAGCGCAGGGCGGGTCGTGGCATGAAGGTCCTCGGGGATGGGAGGAGGAGAGCGGGCCGGCTCAGCGCTGGCGGCCCAGGGTCGACTCGCGTACCACCAGGTCGTGGCCCGGACGCAGCCGGCGCGGCTCGGTGTCGGAGGAGCCGGTGAGCCGGGAGATGACGCAGCTGACGGCCTGGCGGGCGATGGCCTGCTTGTCGGGGGAGACGGTGGTCAGGGTGATCGCCCCGAAGCGGCCGTCCTCGATGTCGTCGAACCCCACGACCGCCACGTCCTGCGGGATGCGCAGGCCGCGTTCGCCGAGCACCCTCATGGCGCCGATCGCCTGGAGGTCGTTGTAGGCGAAGACCGCGTCGGGCCGCACGCCGCGGTCCAGCAGGAGGGCCATGGCCTGCGCACCGTCCGCCCGTCCGTAGCCGTCGGTGGGGGCCACCAGCGAGTCGTCGTGCGGCAGCCCGGCGGCGGCCAGTTCCTCACGCCACCCCTGGAGGCGCAGATGGGCGGGCTGGCGGGCGCTCTCCGCCCGCGCTCCGAGGAAGGCGATCCGCTGCCGTCCCATCCCGACCAGGTGCCGGACCGCGCTGCGGGCCGCGGCCACGTTGTCGATCGCGATGTGGTCGTAGGGGGCGTCGTACTCCCGCTCGCCGAGCAGCACGAGCGGCGAGGTGTCGGTGCGGCCGCGCAGGTCAGCGTTCTCCAGTTCGATCGGCGAGAGGATCAGACCGTCGATCACATGGGTCCGGAAGCCCTGGCAGACGAGCATCTCCTTCTCCCGCAGGCCGGCGGTGTGGTCGAGGAGCACGGTGTAGTGGTGGCGTGCGGCGGCGTCGATGACCGCGCTGGCCAGCTCGGCGAAGTACGGGTTGCCGAGTTCGGGGACGGCCAGCGCGATGATCCCGGTGCGGCCCTTGCGCAGGTGGCGCGCGGTGAGATTGGGGCGGTAGCCCAGCTCGTCGATCGCCTGCTGCACCCGGGCCCGCATGGCGGGGGTGACGTGCGGATAGTCGTTGACGACGTTCGAGACGGTCTTGATGGACACTCCCGCTCGCTGCGCGACGTCCTTGAGGCTGACGCCCAAGGCGTTCCCTCCTTGTCGGGCCGGGCGCAGGACAGCGACGGGTCCTGCGGCACGGCGTCTGTCATCAGGTGCGGCGTGCCCGCGCCAGGTACCGCTGGGCCACGACCACCACGATGAGGAAGCCGCCGCTGACCACGGACTGGTAGGACGAATTGAGCGAGCCTATCTGGTTGATCAGGTTTTGGATGACCGCGAGCAGCAGCACTCCCCACAGGGTGCCGCTCACCGAGCCGGCGCCGCCTGCCAGCAGGGTGCCGCCGATGACGACCGCGGCGATGGCGTCCAGCTCCATGCCCACGCCGATGATCGTGACCCCGGAGGACAGCCGGGCGGCGTTGAGCGCGCCGGCGAACCCGGCAAGGAGGCCGCTGAGCGTGTAGACCAGGACCCGGGTGCGGGCCACCGGAAGTCCCATCAGGGTCGCGGCGTCGGGGCTGCCGCCGACGGCGAACAGCGACTGGCCGAACGAGGTGCGCTGCAACACCACCCCGCCGGCGGTGAACAGCGCCAGCGCGACGAGCACCGGATACCCGAAGCCGCCCACCGTGCCCTGGCCGAGTTCGGCGAAGGCCGAGTCCCGAGGCACCAGATAGGTGGTGGCGCCCTCGTCGGTCAGGGCGAGGAGCAGGCCGCGGGCCCCGAGCAGGGTGGCCAGGGTGACGATGAAGGGGGCCATGCCGGCCCGTGCGATCAGCAGCCCGTTCAGGGTGCCGATCGCCCCGCAGACGGCCAGCGGCAGCAGCAGCGCGGCCCAGATGCCGTACTGCGAGGCCCAGGCGGCCAGTACGCCGCCGAGCGCGAACACCGATCCGACCGAGAGGTCGATGCCGCCGGTGATGATCACGAGGGTCATGCCCAGGGCGACGACGGCGATGAACGACGCCTGTACGGCGATGTTCTGGGCGTTGTCGAGCGTGCCGAAGGACGGGAAGACGAACGAGGAGACCAGGACGACCGCGACCAGGACGGCGAGGGCGCCGTGCCGTTGCAGGAGTTCGGTGATCCGCTCCTGGCCGGTGGCCGGGGAGGGGGCCGCCGCCGTCGGACGGAGGGCGGCCGGCGACTGCCGGGGGCTGGTGAGTGACTTCATCGGGACCGACGCTCCCGTGCGACGTAGACGGCGACGAGGATGATGGCGGCCTGGGCGATCTGCGCGGTGGAGTCCGGCAGGTCGTGCTTGACCAGGGTGGCCCGCAGGAGCTGCATCAGCAGCGCCCCGGTGACGGTTCCGAGCACCCGCACCGAGCCGCCGGTCAGCGGTGTGCCGCCGACGACCACCGCGGTGATCGCGGACAGTTCCATGAGGTTGCCGAGCGCGGAGGGGTCGCTGGCGGTCAGCCGGGCGGTGGCCAGTACGCCGGCGAGTGCCGCCAGGACGCCGCACAGGACGTAGACGCCGATCAGGACCCGCTTGACCGGCAGCCCGGAGAGTCCGGCGGCGGCCCGGTTGCCGCCCACCGCGACCAGTTGCCGGCCGAAGGTGGTGCGGTGCACGACCCCGGCCACCGCCAGTGCCAGGACGCCCGCGGTCAGTACCACCACGGGGATGCCCAACACCTCCCCGCTGCCCAGTGCCAGCAGGTCCGGGTTGGCGATCTGCTTGAGCTGCCCGTCGGCCATCACCAGGGCCAGGCCCCGGCCGCCGACGAACAGGGCCAGGGTGGCCACGATGGGCTGCAGGCCCACCACGGCGACCAGGGTGCCGTTGACCGCGCCCACGAAGACCCCGGCCAGCAGTGCCACGAGCAGCGCCGGGACCAGCCCGTAGCCGAGGTAGAGCGGCAGCAGCGCGGCGGCCAGTGCCATCGCGGACCCCACGGACAGGTCCACGCCCTCGGTGCCGATGACGAGCGCCATGCCGAGCGCCACGATGACGACGGGGGAGACCTGCACGAGCTGGGTCCGCAGGTTGGCCACGGTCAGGAAGTGCTCGGTGAACGCGGCGTTGAAGGCGAGCAGCACCAGCACCGCCGTGTAGACGCCGTACTTCTGGAACCAGGCCGGTGCGGCGAGCCGGACCGTGCTCCGTCCCAGTGCCGGCGACAGCTGGGTCATTCCTGCTCCTCGTCCATGTGCGATGACGTGTGCGGCGTTTCGGCGGCGGGCTCGGGTTCGGGCCCGGGCTCGGGTTCGGGGGTGTGCGCGGCCAGCGCGTCCAGCAGCTCGGCCTCGCCGACCAGGTCGCCGGCCAGCTCACCGGCCACCGCGCCGCCGCGCAGCACCACCAGCCGGTCCGCGCCCTCCACCAGCTCCTCGACGTCGGAGGAGATCAGCAGCACCGCGAGCCCCTCCTGCGCCAGTTCGTCGATGAGGGTCTGCACCTCGGCCTTGGCGCCGACGTCGATCCCTCGGGTGGGCTCGTCCAGCAGCAGCACCTTGGGCTCCAGGCACAGCCAGCGCGCCAGCAGCACCTTCTGCTGGTTGCCGCCGGAGAGCTCCTCGACCTTCTGCTCGGGCCCCGACGCCTTGATCCGCAGCCGCTTCATGAAGATCTCCACGATGCGGTCCTGCTGCTTGCGGGAGACGACACCGGCCCGGGACAGGCGGGGCATGGCGGCCAGGACGATGTTCTCCCGCACCGACAGACCGGGCACGATGCCCTCGGCCTTGCGGTCCTCGGAGAGCAGGCTGACGCCGGCCCGGATCGCCGCGGCGGGGGACAGGCGGCGCAGCGGCCTGCCCGCCACCGAGACCGTGCCGGAGTCCAGTGGCAGCGCGCCGACCAGGGCCTTGGCGGTCTCGGTGCGCCCGGAACCCAGCAGGCCGCCCAGGCCCAGAACCTCCCCCGGACGCAGTTCCAGTGACACCTCTTCCAGCAGGTGGCGGCGGCTCAGCTTCTCGGCGGTGAGCACCGGTTCGCGGGCGGCGTCGTGCTCGCCGCCGAAGCCGGTGACGCCGTGCCGGCGGACCTCGGCGACCTCCCGGCCGAGCATCATCGAGACCAACCGCATCCGGTCCGTGTCCGCGAGCGGGCCGGTGTGCACCAGCCGTCCGTCGCGGAGCACGGTGACCCGGTCGCAGATGCGGTACAGCTCGTCCATCCGGTGGCTGACGTAGAGGATGGCGATGTCGCGGCTGTGCAGTTCCTCGATGACCCGGAAGAGCGTCTCCACCTCGCGCGGCTCCAGTGCGGAGGTCGGCTCGTCCATCACCACCACCTGGGCCCGCACCGAGACCGCGCGGGCCAGCGCCACCATCTGCTGGGTGCCCACGCCCAGGCTGTTGAGAGGGCGGCGCACGTCGGCCGTGACCCCGAAGCCGGCCAGCAGTTCGGCCGCCTCCCGGTGCATCCGGGGGAAGTCGATCAGGCGCAGGCGGTTCTTGGGCTCGCGGCCCAGGAAGATGTTCCGCGCCACGCTCATCATCGGGACGAGGTTGACCTCCTGGTAGATGGTGGACACGCCGGCCCGCTGGGCCTCGTGCGGCCGGGCGAACGAGACCGGCCGCCCGCCCAGGCGCAGCTCCCCGGAGTCGGGGCGGTGCACACCGGTGAGGACCTTGATCAGGGTGGACTTGCCGGCGCCGTTCTCGCCGACCAGGGCGTGGATCTCACCGCGGCGCAGGGTCAGGGAGACGTCGTCGAGCGCCACCACGCCGGCGAAGCGCTTGCCGACGCCGACGGCCTCCAGCACCGTCGGGGGCGCGGCGCCGTCCGCGTCCGGGTGCGGTGCGGCGACTGCCGCTTCGGGGGGTGCCATGGGCTCAGGCCTTCCGTGGGTCGGTGAGCGGGGAGCGGGCCGCCCGGTCCAGGGCCTGTGACGGCAGTTCCTGGGGCGGCCCGGGCGGCCCGAGGGCGTCTCAGTAGGCTCCGGACAGGGAGTCCTTGGCGTTCGACGCGTCGTAGGCGCGGTCGGAGATGATCACGTTCTCCGGGATGGACTCGCCGCCGAAGAACTTCTGCGCGGTGGCGAAGGCCAGCGGGCCGAACCGCGGGTTGGACTCGATGACCCCGTTGTACTGGCCGTCGGCGAGTGCCTGCACCGCGTTGCGGGTGCCGTCGATAGAGATGATCTTGACGTCCTTGCCGGGCTTCTTGCCGGCTCCCTTGAGCGCGGTGACGGCGCCCAGGCCCATCTCGTCGTTCTCCGCGTACACGGCGGTGATGTCCGGCTTGGACTGGATGAGCTGCTCCATCACCTGCTGGCCCTTGTCGCGGGCGAACTCGCCGGTCTGCTGGGCCACGATCTCCAGGCCGGGGGCCTTGGCCTTGAGCTGGTCGACGAAGCCCTTGGTGCGGTCGGTGGTGACGTTGTTCCCGGACGCGCCCAGCAGGATCGCGACCTTCCCCTTGCCGCCGGTCACCTGGATCATCGCGTCCGCCGCACGCTTGCCCTGCTCGACGAAGTCCGAGCCGAGGAAGGCCACGTAATCCTTGCAGGCGGTGGCGTTGAGCTTGCGGTCGACGGTGATCACGGGCACGTGCTTGGCGGCGGCGGCCTGCAGCGCCGGTTCCAGGCCGTCGGAGTTCAGCGGCGCCACGATGAGCAGCTGCGCGCCCTGGGCCAGCATGTCCTTGATGTCGCTGATCTGCTTGGAGAGCTGGGACTGGGCGTTGGTGGTGAGCAGCTTCCTGACGCCCAGCTTGGCGGCCTCGTCCTTGATGGACTGGGTCTCGGCGATCCGGAAGGGGTTGGCCTCCTTCTCGGACTGCGAGAAGCCGACGACCGCGTCCTTCAGGTCGATCTTGGTGGCGCCGTAGGCATCCAAGGTGCAGCCAGAGCCCGAGGAGCCGGCGGACGGCGACTGCACCACCTGGGCGCCCTGACTGGTGTCGGATGAGGCCGCGCCGGTGCCCTCCTCCTTGGAGCAGCCGGCGGAGAGGGCCGCCGCGGCGGCGAGGCACACGGCGGCCACGAGACGGGATCTGCGAGGGCTGGTCATGGTCGTTGCACTCCTTGCGTGGTGGGGCGACTGCTCTGGCACGGCGCGGACGACGAGGTCGTCCGGTCGCCGCCGGGGCCGCGGGTGGAATGGGGCGCGTCATCGGTGAGGGAGCGGGCCGGGGCGGGAGGCCCCCGGGGTGGACCGGGAGCCTCCCGCCGCCGTCACCGCCTGGCGGGCGCGGTGGGTTCGCCGGCCGCCAGCGAGGCCACCTCGGCGCCGCTCAGGGCGCGGTCGTAGGCGTGGACGTCGGCGATGGCGCCGGCCCAGTGGTCGACCGGGCCGCCGTTGTACTTGCCACGGCCGATCACCAGGTTTCCGGTGGGCACCTCGCCGTTGCAGGCGCGGGTGGAACCGGCCTGGGTGCCGTCCACGTAGATCCGCAGCGCGCCGTCCTGGTGGCTGTAGCTGCCGGCCAGGTGGTACCACTTCCCGGCCTCGGGCTCGCCGATGCTGTTCGCCAGCGCCCGGGCGCCGGAGAAACTGAACGCGAACCGCTTGTCGGCCTGGGAGTACTGCAGGTAGAAGACGCTGCTCCGGTCGCCGTCGACGGACACCGCGGTGCTGAAGTGCCCCTTGTCGTCGAGGCGGACCCAGGCGGCCACCGAGTAGTCGCCCTTCTCGGTGTCCAGGACGGGCGCGCCGGCGTCGACGTGACCGGTGCTGCCGTTCAGCAGCACCGCGCCGCCGTTCGGGCCGGTGGTCCAGGCCGCCCCGCCCTTGAGGGTGCCGTCGTGGCGCCCCGCGACGTCCGTGGCGGTCGTGCCGGACTGCTGGTGCAGCGGCCACCAGGACACCCCGGCCAGTCCGGGGGTGCCCTTCGGGACGTTCGCCCCGCCCGCGGCGGAACCGGCCGCGATCACCTGCTGGTTGATCTCCCGCACCGGTCCGGGCTGGACCTTGACCACCTTGCGGTCGTAGGTGAGCAGGCCGTTGAGCTCGCCCTCCACGTCCGTGACCTGGGTGTAGACCGAGCCGGAGAGGCCGCAGGAGGCACGCTGGACCAGTTTCCTGGTGTTCTCCACGTACGCCTTGGTCAGCTCCTCGGTGCTGGTGGCGGCGTCACCGTAGTCCTGACCGCCGGCGGTCCCGAGGATGTGGCCGGGAACGACGTACGAGTAGCCGCCGTGCTCCCCGTCCACGGAGGCCCGGCCGGCGTCGGGGGCGGGGTTCGCCGGGCCGTGGTAGTCGTGGAAGTCGATGATGTCACCGCGACCCGAATCGCCCTTCGAGGCACAGCAGTTGACGCCGGAGTGGGCGTCCACCAGACGGGACGGGTCCTGCTTCTTGACCGCGTCCGCGAGCTCACCGGTGGCGGCCTTGCTCCATTCGCCCCAGCCCTCGTTCATCATCGTCCACATGACGATCGACGGGCTGCTGATGTGCTGGTCGACGATCGTGTGCACCTGGTCGATGAACGTCTGGGTCTCCGGCGTGCCGGCCGCGGCCGTCATCCGGCTCGGCATGTCCTGCCACACCATCAGACCGAGCCGGTCGGCCCAGTAGTACCAGCGGGCGGGCTCCACCTTGATGTGCTTGCGCACCGCGTTGAAGCCGAGGTTCTTGTGCTCCACCAGGTCGTACTTCAGGGCCTCGTCGGTCGGCGCGGTGTACAGGCCGTCCGGCCAGAACCCCTGGTCCAGGGTGGCCATCACGAAGGTGGGCCTGCCGTTGAGCACGATCTTGTTGACGCCGCCGACCGGGGCGACCTCGATCGAGCGCATGCCGAAGTAGGAGCCGACCTCGTCCTTTCCGGCCCGTCCGCCGTCCAGGGTCACCTTGAGGTTGTACAGGTACGGGTCGTCCGGGCTCCACAGGTGCGGCTTGGCGACCGGGAGGCGCAGCGGGGTACCGGCCCGGCCGGTGACCGAGGCCACGGCCTTGTTGCCGGCGTAGGCGGTGGCGGTGACCTTCGCCGTCGGCGAGGTCCCGGCGGTGGGACGCACGGTGACGGAGAGCGACTTGTCCGCCAGGTCCGGGGTGAGCACCAGTGAGTCGACGCTCGTCTCGGGGACCGGCTCCATCCAGACGGTCTGCCAGATGCCGGAGGTCGGTGTGTACCAGATGCCGCTCGGGTCGGCGGACTGCTTGCCGAGCGCGTACCTGTCGTCCGTGGTGTCCTTGACCTTCACCAGCAGGGTCTGCGCCCCGCGTCCGGCGAGCGCGTCGGTGACGTCGGCGCCGAACTCCTCGTATCCGCCGGTGTGGTGGGCGACCTGCCTGCCGTTGACGTAGACCCAGGCCTCGTGGTCCACCGCGCCGAAGTTCAGGCGCAGCCGGTTGCCGGAGCCCACCTTCCAGCCGTTCGGCACGGTGAAGGTGCGCTGGTACAGCGACCAGTCGTGGTGCTTGGCGACGCCGGACAGGCCCGACTCCATCGGGTACGGCACCAGGATCTTCCCGGAGAGCTTCCCGGTGGGCAGCGCGGCGCCCTGCTCGGTCGCCTGGAACTGCCAGGTGCCGTTGAGGTTCTGCCAGTTCCTGCGGGTCAACTGCGGCCGCGGGTACTCGGGCAGGGCGTTCCTGGCGGAGACGTCCTTGGCCCACTTGGTGGCGAAGTACCAGGTGGAGTCGTTCCGCGCCACCACGGAGAACGGCCCCGGTCCGCCACCGGCGGTCGTGATGCCGCCCTTTCCGTCATAGCTGATCCGCACATCGGCGTTGAGCGAGACGGGGGTGTCGTCCTTGCCTGCGGTGATGACGAGCCTGGAGGCGTTCTTGGGGTCCTTGGCCACCGTGCCGGACCACAGGGTGCCTCCGGAGACCAGCGCGAGGTGCTTGGCCGCGTCGGCCGGAACGGCCTTGACGGCGGAGGGCAGTTCGATCGTCGCGGTCCTGCCGGTCGAGGCGACGGTGCCCTTGGCGTCGGCGGGGGAGAACCCGGCCGGCAGGTGCAGCGCCGAGTCGGGGAGCGGCCGGCGGGAGAAGCCCGGACCCGACCACTCGGTGTGCAGGTAGGCGCCGCCGTTGCCCTGGTTGTAGTCGACGGCCAGGTCGTGCAGACCGGCCTTCAGCGTGATCGCCTCGGACGTGGTCTGGACGTCCCAGTCGGTGGTCCAGTGGTCGATGACACTGGCCCCGTCGAGGGACATCCGGAAGCCGTTGTCGCCCTTGATGTAGAAGGTGTAGGCGCCGTCCGCGGGCACCTGGAGCCGGCCCGTCCAGCGCACCGCGACGTTGTCCGTGGTGCCGGCGTAGGCGCGCAGCGTGGGCAGCAGGTCGTCGACGTAGAGGGAGTTGTCGATCCGGGTGCCGGTGTACGACGCGAAGTCCAGCGCCGAGATGCTGGACATCCGGTAGTAGTCGCCTCGCAGACCGAGGTCGTCGGCCTCGGCGGAGGGAGCGGACGCCGCGGCCGGTGCGGCACTGACCTGGGCCGGCACCAGCAACGCGGCGCCCAGCAACAGCGGCAGCAACGCAGCGAGTCGGCCGAGGAAGGGTACTCGGAGTCTGCCTGGGCTCATGCTCACCCTTTCCGTAACGGAAATTCTCCACGCCTGAACCTGCGCCGAAGGGGACCCCCCGCGCCGGGCGGCACAGGGGGAAGCGCGTCGGAGGCGTTCTTGTATAACGTTGGAAAAGTCGGCGCGGGAGCATGAAAGCAGGGCCCTCACAACCCTGTCCAGACCCCGGGCCCAACGGATGCGGGCCGACCTCGTGCGGGTGGGAAGACCGCCAAGTCAGCGGTGATCGCAGGCCGTTCAAGGTCTGGACACGACTGCTCGCGCGTGCTGTCATTCCTGTCGGCGGAAATCTCTGCAACGTTATAAGGCGCGCTGACGTCATGTCCGTGCGGCGCCTCGGGCGTTCCGCGCGCGCCGGTCGTCCCCCGTCCCTCCGCCAACGTCGCCGGCCGGCGCTCCCGGACGTCGTCCCACCGCCCTGTCCCACCTTCGACAGTTCAGGAAGGACGTCCGCATGGAACGTCGTACGTTCCTCAACCGCTCACTGGCCGTCGTCGGTGGCGCCGCGCTGGCGGGAACGGCGGCTCTGCCCGCGCAGGCCGGCGCGCCCCGGCCGCCGGTGCACCTCGTCGGCCCCGCCCGTGCCCTCAGCCGGTACCCGGCCAACCGGGCCCCGTTACGGCAGGAGCCCTTCCTGCGCCTTCCCCCGGGCAGCATCACCCCCAAGGGCTGGCTGCGCGAACAGCTCGACCTCCAGCTGGGCGGCCTGGGCGGGCGCATGCCGGAGATCTCCGAGTACCTGTCCCCGGCCACCAGCGGCTGGGCCGTGCCCGAGCGGGACGGCTGGGAGGAACTGCCGTACTGGCTGCGCGGCTTCGGCGACCTCGCCTACGTCACCGGCGACGCCGGGACGCTGGAGCTGACCCGCGCCTGGATGGACCGCATTCTGGCCACCCGGCAGCCGGACGGCTTCTTCGGCCCCGCCGCCCTGCGCACGGCGCTGAACGGCGGCCCGGACTTCTGGCCGTACATGCCGGTGCTTGACGCGCTGCGCACCTGGCACGAGTACAGCGGCGACGACCGGGTCGTCCCCGCCCTGCAGGGCTGGCTGAAGTACCTCCACACCCAGCCGGGCACGCTGTTCGGGCAGGGCTGGGGCTCCGCACGCTGCGGCGACACCATCGACACGGCCTACTGGCTGTACAACCGCACCGGCGACTCCTGGCTCCTCGACCTGGTGCACACCCTGCACGCCCACAGCGCCGACTACACCACCTCGATACCGACCTGGCACAACGTCAACCTGGCCCAGGGCTTCCGCGAACCGGCCCAGTACGGCGTCCTGGCGGGCGGTTCGGCCTTCCGCGACGCCACCTACCGCGTCTACGACACCGTGATGCGCCGGTACGGGCAGTTCCCCGGCGGCGGCTTCGCCGGGGACGAGAACGCCCGCGACGGCTACCACGACCCCCGCCAGGGCTTCGAGACCTGCGGCATCGTCGAGTTCATGCACAGCCACCAGATGCTCACCCGCATCACCGGCGACGCGGTGTGGGCCGACCGCTGCGAGGAACTGGCCCTGAACATGCTGCCGGCCGCCCTCGACCCGCTGCAGAAGGCCATCCACTACGCGACCTCAGCCAACGGCGTCCAGCTCGACAACGTCCCCAAGACACACGGCCAGTTCGACAACCGCTTCGCCATGCAGGCGTACCTGCGCGGCATCCACCAGTACCGCTGCTGCCCGCACAACTACGGCATGGGCTGGCCCTACTACGCCGAGGAACTCTGGCTGGCCAGCGCCGACGGCGGCCTGTGCGCCTCGCTGTACGCGGAGTCCTCGGTGCGCGCCGACGTCGCCGACGGCACCACGGTCACCATCGCCGAGCGCACCGACTACCCGTTCGACGAGACCGTCACCTTCACCCTGTCTACTCCCCGGACGGTGCGCTTCCCGCTGTACCTGCGCGTACCGGGCTGGTGCCGGGCCCCCTCGGTGCGGGTGAACGGCCGGCCCGCGCAGGCCCGCGGCAGCGGCGGTTACCTGGTCCTCGACCGCTCCTGGCAGCACCGCGACACCGTGGAGCTGTACCTGCCCATGCGCACCAACGTGCGGACCTGGGGCGCGAACCGCGACTCGGTCTCCGTCGACCACGGTCCGCTCACCTACTCCCTGCAGATCGAGGAGGACTGGTCGCGGTTGGCCGGTACCGAGGACTGGCCCGAGTACGAGGTGCGCCCGGCCTCGCCGTGGAACTACGCCCTGGTACTGGACGAGAAGGACCCCGCCCGCTCCCTCACCCTGGAGCGCACCCGCGCCCGCGCCGCCAACCCGTTCACCCACACCGGCACCCCCGTCCGCATGAAGGCCAGGGCACGCCGCGTACCCACCTGGCAGGCCGACGACGAGAACGTGGCGGCGCCGCTCCAGCAGGGCCCGGCGCGCACCACCGAGCCGGTCGAGCACATCACGCTGATCCCGTCCGCCGCCGCACGGCTGCGCATCACCGCCTTTCCCACGGCGGGATCGGGCCGGCGGGCCCATGAGTGGGTCGCGTGCACCGCGTCCTTCAGCGGCGTGGACAGCCCACAGGCCCTGATCATCAACGCCACGGCCGCGCCCCGGGACTCCTACGACCAATCCATTCCCCGCTTCACCTGGTGGGACCGGACCGGTACGGAGGAGTGGGTGCGGTACGAGTACGCCGAGCCGGTCCGCGCGAGCGGGGTGTCGGTGTACTGGTACGACGACACGGGCCACGGCGCCTGCCGGGTACCGCGGTCCTGGCGGCTGGAGTACCGGACTCCCGCGGGTGCCTGGCAGCCGGTGAGCGGGGCATCCGCGTACGGCACGGCCACCGGCACGTTCAACGACGTCTCCTTCGACCCGGTGACCGCCACCGCCCTGCGCGTGCGTGTGCAGCTGCGACCCGGCGTCTCCGGCGGCGTACTGGCCTGGCGGGTCCGGCTGTTGTGAGGCCCCGGCCCGGCGGTGACGGCGGCTACAGCATTTCCGCTCACGCGTGCGGCGAGCCACCCGTGGGTGACTCGCCGCACGCCGGCGCCGGTCCGGGCCGATCATCCGTCCCGGTCAGGGGAACTGGACCACCTTGGACGGCACCGTGCTCGTACCCGAGGTGGGCGCGCCCGTGTTGTTGACGACGTGGGCGTACTGGCCCTGGCCGCCGAGGGAGATCACCAGGATGTCGTGCAGCTTGACGCCGGACTTGACCGGCACCTGGAACCCGTGGGCCTGGACGATCGAAGGGTCGGCAGTGAAGTTGCAGTAGCTGCCCAGACCCCAGGCCTCGTGCGTGTTGACCGAGTCGGCGACCTTGTAGGCCGCGTAGCCGACGATGCCGTCGTGGGTGATGGCGGCGGCGTTCGGGACGTCGTAGGCCTTCTCGTTCTGGAAGAAGATCGTCCGGCCGCGTTCTCCGTTCCAGTACACGTCGTACTTGTTGTAGTGCTCGACGAACAGGCCGGTCGCGAGGACGTCGTTGCCGTTGACCCACAGGCCGTAGTCGGCCCGGTTGGTGTTCCAGCCGACGCCGCTGCCGTGGTCCGCGCGCCAGAGCCAGGTGTGGTCGATGACGACGTTGTTGCTGTTGACCACGATCGAGTTGGTCGCGAGACCGGGGCCCGCGCCGCCGATCCGGACGAACACGTCCTGCACCGTGGTCGGGTTGGCGGAGTGGTCCGCGGAGGAGCCGGGCTGGCCGACCCGCAGGAGCGTGTCCGAGTTGGCGGCGCCCGCGTCGATCAGGAATCCGGCGAGCCGGACGCCGTCGACGTCGGCCACGTGCATCGCGTCGACGCCGTTGTCGGGCACGAGGGTGGCGAGACCCAGTCCCAATACCACGGTGTTCGCGCGGGTCACGTCGATGGTCCGGTCGAGGTGGTAGACACCGGGCGTGAACAGCAGGTTGAGGCCCTGGGACAGCGCCTGGTTGATGGTGGCTGCGGTCGCACCCGGCTTGACCACGTAGAACTGGTCGAGCGGGAGCGAGGTGCCCGCGTTGGCCGGCCAGGACACACCGCGGGCGTTCGTCCGCTTGGCGGGTACGAAGACCTTGTAGGTGTTGCCGTCCAGGTACAGGAACGGCTTCTCGCGCGAGATCGGCGTGGTGTCGAGCGTGGTGTACGAGCCGGTGGCGAAGTCGGTCGCCGGCGCGCCCTGCACCCCGGTGAACGTCATGTTCCACACGCCGTTGGTCCAGCCGCCCACCGAGCTGTCGCGGGTGTACCACTGCTGCTGCGAGTACGGGCCGACGGTGCCGTCGATCTTCGAGTCGGCGATGTACCCGCCGGATGCCCAGCCGTATCCGTTCGGGGCGAGGTTGAGGCCGCCCTGGACGTGGATGCGGCGGAACGGCGCCGCCTGCGCGACGGCCCACCGGTCGTCACCGTGCGACGGCCTGATGGCGAGGTTCTCCGCCGAACGCCAGAAGTTCTGGGTGGCGTTGCCGTTGAACCAGCCCGCGTCGACGGTGATGTCACCGTTGATCTGGGTGTCGTCGGGGTTGAGGCCGAGGCCGGAGATCGAGGTGTAGAAGCCGATCTGGGCGTTGATCCCGTTGTAGGTGCCCGGCTTGAGCAGGAACTGGTAGCGGCCGTTGCCGAACTGGTTGGACTCCTGCTGGGCGAAGACCTGGTCGAACCTCTGCTGGAGGTTGGGGGTGGAGGGGTCGACGACGATGACGTTCGGCCCCAGGTCGCCGCCGCCCTGGACGGGCGGGGTGCCGCCGCCGGACGACTCGGTGTGGACGGCGACCTCCCAGAGCGAGTAGCCGTAGCCGGTCGAGCGGACCGTTCCGTGGATGCGCAGGTAACGGCCCGAACCGCTGACGTCGTAGGAGGCGCTGCCACCGGTCGCGCCGGTGACGCTCTTCAGCGTGGTCCAGCTCTGGCCGTTGGCCGAGGCCTGGATCTGGAACTCCTTGGCGTAGGCGGTCTCCCAGGTCAGGTCCACCTTGCACAGGTTCTGGACCGATCCGAGGTCGACCTGCACCCACTGCGGGTCCGAGAAGGCGCTGGACCAGCGGGTGCCCGGGTCGCCGTCGAAGGCGGCGGAGGCCGGGGTGCCCGCGTTCTCGGTGGAGGAGGCTGTCGCGGGCTTGCCCAGGGCGGCGTTGCCGGTGCCGCAGGCGGCCGCGAGGCCGGCGCTCCGGTCGGCCGACGGCGCGGCGGCCTTGCCCTGGGGCAGCGGGGTGCCGGCCGCGGCGGCGGCCGGAAGGTCGGTGGCGGGAAGGGCGACGAGCGCTGCCACTGCGGCGAGCGCGACACCCAGGGATCTGAGTCTCATACGGGTCCCTGCGGATGCGATGTGGGGTGAGTGTTCGCGAGGAGGGCGGGGCTGTGTCACGGCGTGCGAAAGCTCAACTACACGCCTGCATTGCTTAGTTCACATCTTGATTTAACTAATGAGGCAGAGGGGTCGGCAAGTCCCCGGACGCGGGAATCTTTTCAAGCGTTGACGGGACGGGTGCCCGCCGCAGGTGGGGTGGTGTTCAGGAAATGAGGACGGGCGGGGCGGCGCTGATCCTTCTGCGGCATGCCTTGACACCCGCGCGTCAAGCACTCAACACTCCCAGGGCAGGAGAGCGCTTGCCCGCCGCTGACGACGTTCGTGACATCTCGTCAGGCCGTGCCTGCTCGCCCTTCTTCACCCCCCACTTCTCACCCCCTGCCTTCAGGAGGTCTCCATGCCACGGAGATCGAAAGCCCTGTCAGGAATGCTGATCGCCGGAGCCCTGCTGATGACGTCGCTCGGTGTGGCCGGCGTCGCCACCAGTGCCGGGCCGCCCGCCCCCGGCAGCGAGGCGGCGACGTCGTTCGCGGCCGGCCACTCCGGGCACGCCATGGCCGCGTCGACCGCCTTCTCGGCCGAGGACGCGAACGGCGACGGCTACATCCCGGCGGTCCCGCCGGTCACCGGCGTCACCCCGTCCACCGCGAACCCGCCGCACCGCTACTTCCACGAGTTCCAGGCCAACTGCTCCGTCACCCGGACCAGGCCCGACGACCCCATCGTCTATCCGCAGCAGCCGGGCAAGTCGCACGACCACACCTTCATGGGCAACACCACGACCGACGCGTACAGCACCGCCGCGTCACTGGACGCGGGCGGCACCGCCTGCAAGGCGCCCGGCGATCGGTCGGGCTACTGGGTGCCGACCGTCTACAACGGCGACAAGGCGGTACTGCCGGTCGGCCCGCAGACGATCTACTACAAGGCGGGAGTCACCGACTACACCAGCGTGCGGCCCTTCCCCAAGGGGCTGCGCTTCGTGGTGGGCAACCCGTTGCAGAGCGCTCAGGAGTTCCGCAACAGCCCCGGTTTCGTCGAGGGCTGGGAATGCGGCGACAGCTACTTCAACGTCGACTTCCCGGCGAGCTGTCCCAACAGGCCCGACGTACAGCTCAACATCCGCTTCCAGGCGCCCAGTTGCTGGGACGGCAAGTACCTCGACACCCCTGACCACCGCAGCCACATGGCCTACCCGGTGGTCAAGCCCGGCACCAACGACAACATGTGCCCGGCCGACCACCCGGTCGCGCTGCCGATGATCGAGTTCAAGATGGCGTTCCCGGTCAACGGCGACATGTCCCGCGTGAGGCTGTCGAGCGGGGCCGCCTGGTCCTACCACTACGACTTCTTCAACGCCTGGGACGCGCCCACGCAGGCGGCCATGGTCGGCCACTGCATCGTCGGCGGCCTCCAGTGCGACGCACGCGGCTACGACGAGACGCACCCCGAGGCGGGAGCCGCGCTGAACGGGGACTACCGGCTTCCCTGAACCGCACCCTGAAGGCGCCACCCCGAAGCAGGGTGGCCCGGCCGGACCCCCACACGGCCGGGCCACCCGACCTCCCCCCACCACCCGCGCATCGGAGACCCCCCCATGTCACGAAGTCGCGTCCGCCGTCTGACCGCACCGCTCACCGCGGGCCTCCTCACCCTCGGCGCCCTCACCGCCCTGCCCGCCACGCAGGCCCACGCGGCCGGCAGCGTCGTCAAGGTGACCGGAGCCAAGGGCAACTGGCAGCTCACCGTGGACGGGAAGCCGTACCAGATCAAGGGCCTGACCTGGGGCCCGTCCGCCGCCTCCGCCGACACCTATCTGCCGGACCTGAGGTCCATGGGCGTCAACACCATCCGCACCTGGGGCACGGACGCGAGCAGCAAGCCGCTGTTCGACTCCGCGGCCGCGCACGGCATCAAGGTCGTCGCAGGATTCTGGCTCCAGCCCGGCGGAGGTCCGGGCAGCGGCGGCTGCGTCGACTACGTCACCGACACCACGTACAAGAACAACATGCTCAACGAGTTCACGAACTGGGTGCGGACCTACAAGGACAACGCGGGCGTGCTCATGTGGGACGTGGGCAACGAGTCGGTCCTCGGCCTGCAGAACTGCTACGGCGGCGACCAGCTGGAACGGCAGCGGGACGCCTATACGAGCTTCGTCAACGAGGTCGCCCGCAGAATCCACGGCATCGACCCGAACCACCCGGTCACCTCCACCGACGCGTGGGTCGGCGCCTGGCCCTACTTCAAGCGCAACGCACCCGACCTCGACCTGTACGCCGTCAACTCCTACAACGGTGTCTGCGACATCAGGTCCGCCTGGCAGCAGGGCGGTTACGACAAGCCGTACATCGTGACCGAGTCCGGCCCGGCCGGCGAGTGGGAGGTGCCGAACGACGCCAACGGAGTCCCGGCGGAGCCCAACGACCAGGCCAAGGCCGCGGGCTACACCAAGGCGTGGAACTGCGTCACCGGCCACAGCGGCGTCGCGCTCGGCGCCACCCTCTTCCACTACGGCACGGAGTACGACTTCGGCGGCATCTGGTTCAACCTGCTGCCCGCCGGACAGAAACGGCTCTCCTACTACGCCGTGAAGAAGGCCTACGGCGGCGACACCTCCCGCGACAACACCCCGCCCGTGCTGTCCGACATCGGCGTGCAGGGCGACCCGGCCGCGGTGCAGGCAGGACGGGACGTGACACTCGACGTCCAGGCCACCGACCCCGACGGCGACGCGATCACGTACGAGGTCCTGGACAACAGCATGTACCTCGACGGCAGCGGCCAGCTGAACTCCCTCCGCTTCAGCAGCGCGGGCTCGGGCCGGCTGAAGTTCACGGCACCCGACCGCCCCGGCGTCTGGAAGATCTACGTCAAGGCGACGGACGGCCACGGGAACGTCGGCGTCCAGTCGCGCTCGATCAGGGTGGTCCCACCGGTGATCGACGGCACGAACGTCGCCCTGCGCAGGACGGCCACCGCCTCCTCGTTCCAGCCGTCCGGCGGGGACTGCCCCTGCACGGCCGCCAACGCCGTCGACGGCCGCGCGGACACCCGCTGGGCCAGCGACTGGAGCGACCCCCAGTGGATTCAGGTCGACCTGGGCGCCCCCACCACCTTCCGGCACATCCAACTCGTCTGGGAAACCGCCTACGCCAAGGCGTACGCCATCCAGACGTCCAACGACGGCCAGAACTGGCAGACCCTGCGCCAGATCACCGACGGCAACGGCGGCGTCGACGACCTCGACCTCACCGGCACCGGCCGCTACGTACGCATCAACTGCACACAACGCGGCACCGGTTGGGGCTACTCACTGTACGAGCTGGGCGTATACACCTGACCACGGGCAACGACCACGGCACCACCCGGCGGCATCACACGGCGGCGCCTCACCGCGCCGCCGTTCCGCCGGCCGCCGGGCGATCCGACCCCCACCAGGACTTCCGCGAGGCGCGGGCGACCTATAGTGGGCCGCATGAGCCGTTGGAGGGACTTGACCGGGGGGACGTCCGGTGGCGACTACGCCGCGCGGTTCGCGGACCTGGCCCGCAGTGGCAAGGACGTCCACGGTGAGGCGCGGTTCTGCACCGCTCTTGTGCCTGCCGGGGCGCGGGTGCTGGATGCCGGGTGCGGTACCGGGCGGGTCATGATCCGGCTCGCGGAGCTCGGGTACGACTGCGTCGGGGTGGACCTCGACGCGTCGATGCTGGCGGTGGCCCGGAAGCAGGCGCCCGAGCTGCCCTGGTTCCAGGCCGACCTCGCCGCGTTCGAGCCGGACCGGCTCGGCATCGCGGCGGACTTCGACCTCGTGGTCGCCGCGGGCAACATCCTCCCGTTGCTCGCGGCCGGCACCGAGGCCGCGGTGATCCAGCGCCTGGCCGTCGTCCTGCGTCCGGGCGGCCTGCTGGTCGCCGGTTTCGGCCTGGACGAGGCCCACCTGCCCGTGCCGCCCGGCATCACGCTCGCCGAGTACGACGACTGCTGCGCCGCGGCCGGCCTCACCCTCGTCGACCGTTTCGCCACCTGGGACGCCGACCCCTACGAGGGCGGCGGCTACGCCGTCAGCGTCCACCGCCGGTGACGAACGCTCCATAGCCCGGCCCCGACGGCGGGCGTGTCCCCCGGCCGACCGCCACGCCGTGCGGGGAAGCTGCACAGATGCACGCCGTACTGCACGCACTGTCGATCACCGGGTCCATGACCTGGGAGATCACCTGGGCCCTGATCCTGGGCTTCGCCCTCTCAGCGGTCGTCCAGGCCGTGGTCCGCAAGTCCACCGTCGTCGCACTGCTCGGCGACGACCGGCCCCGCACCCTCGCCGTCGCCGCCGGGCTGGGCGTGGCGTCCTCGTCCTGCTCCTACGCCGCCGTGGCCCTGGCCCGCTCCCTGTTCCGCAAGGGCGCCGACTTCACCGCGGCGATGGCCTTCGAGATCGCCTCCACCAACCTCGTCGTCGAGCTCGGCGTCATCCTCGCGCTGCTGATGGGCTGGCAGTTCACCGCGGCCGAGTTCGCCGGCGGCGCCGTCATGATCGTGCTGCTGGCCGTCCTCTTCCGGCTGTTCCTGCGCGAGAGGCTGCTCGGCCAGGCCCGTGAACAGGCGGAACGGGGCCTTGCCGGGTCCATGGAGGGGCACGCGGCGATGGACATGTCCGTGCGGCGCGAGGGGTCCTTCACCCGGCGCCTGGTCTCCCGCGAGGGCCTCACCGCCGTCAGCCACGTCTTCGTCATGGAGTGGGCGGCGATCCTGCGCGACCTGGTCGTCGGCCTGCTCATCGCCGGCGCCGTCGCCGCCTGGGTCCCGGACTCCTTCTGGCGCGCCTTCTTCTTCCACGGCCACCCGCTCGCCGCCGAACTGTGGGGCCCCGCCATCGGCCCACTGGTGGCGATCGCCTCGTTCGTGTGCTCGATCGGCAACGTGCCGCTGGCGGTGGTGCTGTGGAAGGGAGGCATCAGCTTCGGCGGCGTGGTGGCGTTCATCTTCGCCGACCTGCTGATCCTGCCGATCCTCAGTATCTACCGGAAGTACTACGGCGCCCGGATGGCGGTCTTCCTGCTGGGCACCTTCTACCTCGCGATGGCCGTCGCCGGCTATGTCGTGGAATTCGTCTTCGGCGGACTCGGCCTGATCCCCGACCAGGCCGGCGCGAGGCTCCCCATGGAAGGCGTCAGCTGGAACTACACCACCTGGCTCAACATCGCCTTCCTCCTCCTCGCCGCGCTGCTTCTGCTCCGGTTCCGGCGGACCGGCGGGCCGGACATGCTGCGCATGATGGGCGGCTCACCGGACACCGGCCACGACCGGACGGGCCCGCCCGTGCCATGACGGCGCGGGCGGGCCCGGTGCGGTGGGCGCGGGCGGGTCACGCCACGCCGCTCTCCCACCACCAGGAGCCGGAGCCGTACGAGGGGTACTGGACGCGGCTGTCACAGTGCTGCCACGAGTTCGTGTACGCCTCCAGGCCGGAGAAGCCGCAGGTCTCGGCGATCCGGTAGGTCTGCAGGGTGCTGTGCCCGGAGACCACGATGTCGGCGGCGACGCCGTACAGGTGCATGCTGTTGGACGCGCCGCCCGAGGCCGCGTTGTGCGCGATGCTGCGGAAGCCCGAGTTGATGGTGATCGCGCTGTTGCCGGCCTTCTTGCGCACCGCCTCCAGCTTGTACATCAGCCGGCGTACGTTCTCCTTGACGGTCGCGGCGGCGACCTTGCCGTTGTTGAAGCCGGCGCCGTCCTTGGAGTAGAACTCGCTGAAGTTGAAGTGCGCGGTCGAACCGTCGCTCGTCTCCAGGCTGTTGAGGACGCTCTGGGTCTGCGGGCCGACGACGCCGTCCGCGCTCAGGCCGTAGGCGGACTGGAAGCGCTGGACGGCGGCGGCCGTGCCCGGGCCGAAGGAGCCGTCCCAGGCGACGTACGTCTGGGAGGCGCTGTTCGCGGCCCAGCCGCCGACGCGGATCTGGAGCTCCACCACGTCGGAGCCGGAGGCGCCCTGCTGGAGGGTGCGGCTCCAGCCGTAGGCCGAGGCCGTGCCCGCCGTGGCGACGCCGGTGACCGCGGCCACGCCGAGCGCGGCCGTCACGCCCGCCGCGCTCCGGAACAGGGTGCGGCGGTCGATGCTTCGCTGCGGGTGTCGTGCCGGGTTCATGGAGGTCTCCTCCTTGGGTGACTACGGGTGACTGGTGGTGACGACGCCCGAAGGTCAGGCGACCAGGGCCTGCCAGGTGTTGGAGCCGACGATGCCGTCCACGGCGAGGCCGTGCGAGGACTGGAAGGAACGCACCGCGGAGTCGGTCCCGGGGCCGAACGCGCCGTCGACCGTCAACGAGGCACCATGAGCCTTGAGCTGGCTCTGCACCGCCTGGACCGCGGCTCCCGACGAACCCTGCTGCACGGTGACGATGAGGGCCTGCCAGGTGGCGGGTCCGACGACGCCGTCCACGGCGAGGCCGTGCGAGGACTGGAACGAGCGCACCGCGGAGTCGGTCCCGGCCCCGAACGCGCCGTCCACCGTCAGCGCGGAACCGTGCGCGTTGAGCAGGTACTGGACGGACTTGACCCGCTCACCCGAGGCGCCCTGCTTCACCGTGGGCCAACCGGCCGTCGGCGGAGGGTTGTAGCCGCCTCCCTTGGCGAAGGCCTGGAGGTCGGCGAGGGTGCCGTTGAAGGTGTCCTGGTCGCCGGGGAATGTTCCGGAGTCGGCGTACTGCCAGATCGTCTGGGCCGACCAGCCGGCGGGCAGCGTACCGGGGCTGGAGGAGTAACGGGCGATCCACAGCGGGTTGGTGGCCCCGAAGCTGCTGTTGTTGCCCGTGCAGGTGGTCCACCAGTCGGTGGTGGTGTAGATCGTCGGGTAGCGCCCGACCTTGGCACGCACCTGGTTGCTGAAGTCGCGGATCCAGGTGACCATCGCGCTCTGGCTCAGCCCGTAGCAGGTGGCCCCGTAGGGGTTGTACTCGATGTCCAGCGCGGGCGGCAGCGTCTTGCCGTCGGCGGACCAGCCGCCGCCGTGGCTCACGAACCAGTCCGCCTGCACGGCACCGCTGGAGTTGCCGGGCAGCGCGAAGTGGTAGGCGCCGCGGATCAGTCCGACGTTCGACGAGCCGGTGTACTGCTGGGAGAAGTAGGGGCTCGTGTACGTGGTGCCTTCGGTGGCCTTGACGTAGGCGAAGGCCGCGCCCTTGTTCTTGACGGACGTCCAGTCGACGTTGCCCTGGTGACCGCTGACGTCGAGTCCGGCCGGACCCGTGCTGACGGCGAGCGGGGCGGCGGCCGCCAGGGACCCCGCGCCCAGGCGCTGGAGTCCGGATCCGGCGTGGTCCTGGTCCGGGTGCGTCATCCGTACCGGGGTCCCGGACGAGGTCCCGGCGGTGCCGGCGGCCGTCGCCGAGGCGGTGCCCGGCAGGACCAGCAGGGTCAGGGCGGCGGCCAGGAGTGCGGCCGCACGGGCGAACGTCCGGCGGGGGCCGGTGGGGGTGATGCCGGGTCTGAACCGCGAGGGGGTGGCTGAAGGCATGGTGCTCCCAGAGGTGTGGAGGGACACTGCGATGCGCTCGGGCCGGGGTGGCCGTGGTTTCGGCCGACGACGGTCGGGGTGGGGCGTCGGAGCTGTGGGCGGCGGTGGGCGGGCGCCGGTCGCGGTGGGGGGTCAGTAGGACCGGGCACGCTCCGTCAACTCCTCGGCGTGCGGGTTGGGTTGACGCGCGTAAACGTAAGGGATGTGTTGACATGCTCGCAACATCTTCGTGGTGGGGAAAATTTGAACCAGGTACGGCGGATCTTGAGTGGCGTGCGTGGAAACCGGCCAGGAAGTGCGGTGCGGAAGCCGGTTGGCGGTGAATTGTTCACCTGTGGCTCGACCGGACGTCACCGGGACGATCCGGTGCATTGGGCGATCGGCCACACGCTGGCCGTCGACATTCCCCATACCGCAAGGAGCAGGTGTGATGCGCTTCGGATCTCCGTCCCGCCGGGCCTCGGCCCTCGGAGTGGCCCTCGCCGTCTCCGGGGCCGGCGTCGCCGCACTGGCGCCTGCCGCCGCGGCCGCACCCGGCGCTCCGGGCACCCGTCCGTCGTTCTGCGGCCACGACAACCGGAGCACGCCGTTCTCGCGGTACCTCTGTGCCCGGCCCGGTGACCTGCTCGACGTCCGCATCGGCGACGTGCACCCGACCCAGCCGTCGCTCGGCTTCGACGAGGTGTACTACAAGCTGGGCCGCTACACCCTCGGCAAGGACGCGGTCAACAAGAAGTTCGACGACTGGTGCGAGGCCGACGGCCGGTCGGCCTCGGCAAACGTCCCCTCCCGAGCTCGACTTGACGACCCGTCGTCGTTCACGTGCGAACTCCCCGTAGGGGCGGAGACGGCGGACAGCGTCGCCGCCATGAAGACCGTCGTCATCGGACCCGGCGGCGAACCGTTCCTCACCGACGGGCACCACACGCTCACCTCCTTCTACGAGACCCCCGACGGCGGGCCCGACCTGCACGTCCGGCTGCGGGTGCAGGCCAACCTGAGCAACCTGCCCCGCCAGGCCTTCTGGGACGAGATGAAGGCGCACAAGTGGGTGTACCTGCGCGACCCCGAGGGCAAGCAGGTCGCGGTGAACAAGCTGCCCACCGGCGTGGGCCTGGCCAACTTCACCGACGACAGGTACCGCAGCCTGCTCTACTTCGGCCGCGACATCGGCTACGCGCAGAACGGACTGCCGTTCCAGGAGTTCTACTGGGGCAGCTGGGTCCGCGACGCCAAGCCGATCGACCTGGCCGGCTGGAACCCGAACGACCTCGACAACTACCTCGCCACCGTCAGGTCCCTGACCGGGGCGATGGCGGCGCTGCCCAAGGGCACGGTCGTCGACAGCGGCTTCACCGCCGCCGAACTCGGCGCGCTGGACCGGTGGAACGACGGCAGCGCGGCCACCAAGGGCGAGTTCAACAAGCTGAGCAAGCCGTACTCCGACGCCAAGCCCGGCAAGCTCGCCTACACGCTGGAGTACAAGCGGCTGCACGGCCTGGGCTGACACGCCCCACCGCCGGCCTTCAGGTGGTGCGGCACAGGGCGTGGTCGACGAGGTCGCGCAGTGCGTCTTCCTGACGGGCGGCGGTCCGCGGGTCCGCGGAGCGGCTGTGCGCGGAGACGGTGACAGTGCGTCGACCGTCCACGGTCGTCGCTGCTCGGATGACATATCCGAAGCCGCTTCCTCCGCGCCCGAGGTAGCCGCCGCCGCAGGACAGGGGTGTGAAGAACAGGCCCAGGCCGTCCCGGGTGCCTTCCGGGTGGTCGCTGTCCTGCGGCACCGGCACGGTGTTCCGCTGGGTGCCGGCCGGATGGCGTCACGCCAGGCACCCAGCACGACCACTGGCGTCCCCATCTGTTTCCCACACCGCCGCGCGACTGACGTACGCGTGTCTCGACACGCCAACGAGGGCCCCGACCATAGTGGTTGGGGCCCTCGTCAGGTGTCGCGGCTCGGCTCAGAGGTGGTTGCCGGGGGTCACCGTGAACGACGCGGGGCCGGCGGGCAGGTTCACCGTGTACTGGCGCAGGTAGGTGTCCAGGAACGGGGAACGGGCACCGGCGGTGGCGGTGTCACGGGCCGGGTCGTCCAGGGCCAGCCTGAGCTGCGCGCCCTTGACCTCGATCGTCTGGCCGGACGGCGTGGCACGCCATGAGCCGGTCTGGATGGAGCCGATCTCCACGGCCAGGACGTGATCCGCGGCCAGGGTCCAGTCGGTCGCCTTCAGATCGACGGTCATCCGGCCCGAACGCAGCACGGAGACCTGCTCGTCGAACATGACGGCCTTGCCGTTCGGGGCGACGTCGTACAGCTTGAGCATGACGTTGCCCTCACCCTTGGCGGTCAGGGAGAGCTGCGGAGTACCGGTGAGGCGCACCGGCTGTCCGACCGGCTGCGACCACACGAAGAAGCTCGACGTGACCTTGCCGTCCTTCTGCTGCTTCGCAAGACCACGCGCGAGGCCCTGGGGAGCGGCCTGCTCGGTCGCGGGCGCGTTCTCCATGTCCCACTTGCCGTCGGACGGCTTGCCGAGAGTCTGCGGCGTCGTCTCGCCGGACGCGGCCAGGGCCGCGCGGCCGGAGGCGCCGCCGTCGTCCAGGTACGAGCCGTTGCCGAGCGGGAGCGTGACGGACCGCTTCACGACCGGCCAGGTGTTCTGGGCGCGCCAGGCAGCCGTGGAGTCCTCCACGACGTAGGCCGGGTACTTGACCTTCGGCTTGATGCCCTTGAGGTACTCGTCGTAGTAGGAGAGGGTCTCGTCGTACCAGCCCTCGCGGCCCATGGACAGGCGCCCGTCCTTGGTGCGGTCGCCGCCGCGCACGTGCTCCCACTGGCCGAGCCAACCGCGCTCCGGGCCCACGTGGTTGTCGAGGTACTCCTGCATCTCCTCGGGCTTGGTGTTGTTCTCGATGAAGCCCTGGGTGACGAACAGCGGGGTCTTGGTGCCCTTGGCCATCTTCGCCAGGTCACGGTCGGTCCAGTGCTTGTCCCACTGGTCCGCGATCTTGTATCCGGCCGAGTTCTGGGTGAGGCACTCCGGATGGGCCTTCTCCCACTGGGCGTTGGCCAGGTAGCGCGGGTCGTCGTCCGCCATCTGGGGAAGCGTGGCGATGGAGTTGTAGGCGTTGGCGGTGCCGGTGACGTTCGGGCGGGGCACTCCGTTGGAGTAGATGTACTGGTACATGTCCCACACCGGCTCCTGGGCGACGACGGCCTTGAGGGCCTTCTGGCTCAGGTTGTTGCCGATCAGGCCTGTGACGGCGTCGTACGACTTCCCGTACATGCCGACCGCGCCCGTGCTCCACGGCTGCTTCGCCGCCCAGTCGATGGCCGCCTTGACGTCGGCCTGCTCGCCGGGACCGCCCCAGTCCAGGCAGCCGGTGGAGCCGCCGAAGCCGCGCAGGTCCACCATGACGAAGGCGTAACCCTGGGCGAACAGGTCGGTGCCCTCTATGAAGTCCTGGAAGCGGGACGAGGGGCCGGTGTGCTTCCAGCCCTCGGGATCGGTCTGCCCGGAGTGCCCGAAGTAGGGGCCGACCGACAGGATGACGGGCACCTTCTTGCCCGGGGCCAGTCCCTCGGGCAGCAGGACGTCGGCGTGCAGCTCGGTGTCCGAGCCGTCCGAGGACGGGAAGTAGTGCTGCGTCCAGAGCGAGCCCTTCGGGACGCGGTCGTTCTCCTCATGGCTGACGGGGTCGGTCGCGGTGGCGACCGCCCCCGTCCGGTTCTGCTCCGCGGCCGGCTGGGCCGCGGAGCCGGGCACCGCGGTGGCGGGGCCGGCGAGCGCGGTGGTCAGCGCGAAGGTGGTGACGAGTGCCGAGGCGGCCGCGACGGCCGTGCGACGTCTGTTCACTTGCTGCTCCCGGAGTGTCAGGTACGGGGCGGTGCAGGTGGTGCGGTCGAGCACGGCCTCTGACCCGCCGTCAGAGCGGCGAAGGGCGGACGCATCCATACGGAGACCCGGATCGCGGGAGCGGGCCGAGGCCGTCGGCGTCGGACTCTATGATCATCATTGAAACGAGTCAACGGGTCCGCGCGTTCTGCGTGTTGCGGATGTGACACGGACCGGTCCGGCGGCACGTGGGCGCTCGCCAGTGCGCTTATGTCATGCGCATGTCATACGAAACGGTGACGTGACCGGGAGTCGACCCTCTTGCGCGGCGCTCACCGCACGCCGGAATCCGGGGCCGGGAAGGGCGCCGGGCGCACGACGCGGCGGCCGGGCAGATGCTCGGCCGCCGCGCTCCGGTCGGTCACTCGTTCTCGAAGACGGCCTTGCTCACCTCGGCCGGGTTCTCGAACTTCTTCCTCCCGAGGTGCGAGATGCGTTCCGTGATGTCCTTGGACGCGTGGTTGTCCCGGGCGACCTTCTCGAGTTGCTTCGTGTCGGCCGGATACTCCGCGCCGGACAGCGCTTTCTGCAGGTCCGTGGGGCTGATGTTCGCCATGGCTCCTCCAAGGCCATGAGACTGTCTCCGGTTGGGCGCTTCGCAAAGCGCCGCCTCCCGGGTACCCCGTACCGGGCCAGGGTGCCGCCCCTGTCGCGGCTGGGCCGGAGCGGCCGGCCACGGGTGCTGTGAGCAAGGGCACAGGTGGGGCAAGTCCGCCCGGGCAGGGCGGCGTTGTACTCCCTGGTGGACCGGGAGCGAGCTGCGCCACAGCGGCCGGGAAGCCCGTCTGCCACGATGGTTCGCGCCGCACCACGACCCGCCCGGGGACTCCCCGGGCGCTACCCGTGGGTACGGCAGCCCGCCTGAGCCGACGGAGCGACCGCGCAGCGCAGCACGGTGTTCCCGTGCTCCTGCCGATCCCCCCACGAGTCCGTGGGGCTCGTCCTCGAGTAGCACTGTGCCTTCTTCTTCTGTGCCTTCTTCCTCCGCTGTCTCCGTGCCCCCTCCTGCCGAGCCCGCCGCCGGTCCGCCGGCGCCCGCGTCCACCTCGCCGTGGCGATCACTGAGGTACCGCAGCATGCGCTGGTGGTCCTTGGCGAACTTCGTCTCCAACGCCGGCACGTGGATGCAGCTCACGGTGCAGAACCTGCTGGTCCTCAAGATCACCGGGTCCGCCGCGGCCACGGGCCTGTCGATCTCCGTCCAGGCCGCCCCCGCGCTCCTCGTGAGCCTCCTGGGCGGCGCCGCCGTGGACCGCCTGCCGCGCAAGCTGACCGCCGCCGTCAGTCAGGCGCTGCTCGGCTGTGTCGCCCTCGTGACGGCCGTCCTCGTAGCCTTCGGGCATCTGAACCTGCCCATCCTGATGGTGCTGGCCGCCGTCACCGGCCTCATCGCCACGATCGACGCTCCCGCCTGCGCCCTGCTCGGCAACGACCTCGTGCCCACGGAGGACGTGCCGTCCGCCATCGGAGTGGGCTCGCTCGTGCACAGCGCGGGCCGGCTGGCGGGCACCGCGCTCGCCGGTGTGACGGTCGCCTTCCTCGGCACCGCGGCAGCCTACGGCGCCAATGCCCTGTCCTTCCTCTTCGTCGCCGCGGTCATCCCGTTCCTGCGCCCGGTCAGGAACGCCACCCGCCGGGTGGCGGGCGGCACGGGAGAAGGCCGACCCGCCCGGCGGGGCAGCCCGGCGGCGGATCAGGACATGACCGTCCGGCAGGGCGTGGCCTTCTTCCTGCGCCGCCCACAGCTGATCGCGCTGGCCGGCGTGACCGGCGTCAGCGCGGTGTTCGGCCGGAACTACGGTCTCACCCTGGCCGTGCTGGTCACCGGCCCGCTGGCCGGCGGCGCCGGGGCGTTCGGCACGGTCTCCACCGTGCTGGCCGTCGGCGGAATCCTCGGCGCGGTCCTCGGGGCCAGGCTGCGCCGCCCCTCGGTCCGGATCGTCGGCACCCTGGCCGCCGCGGGCGGTCTCCTCCAGGTAGTGGCGGCGCTCTCACCCTCGCTGGCCGTGCTGCTGGTCCTGGTCCTGCCCATGGCTGTGGTGGAGTCCGTCTCCGACACCGCCGGCACGACCGTCCTGCAGACCGATCCGCCCGCCCACCTGCGCGGACGCGTGCTCGGGGTGTGGAGCACGATCAGCACGGCCTGGGGCCTCGGCGGTCCGCCCGCCCTGGGGCTGCTCATGCAGCTCGCCGGGGCGCGCGGAGCCCTCGTCTCCGGTGGCCTGATCATCGCCGGTTCGATCGGGGCGGGCATGGTGCTCCGCCGTCGCCGTAGCGCCGGGACGACGGTGCTGCGCCCGGAGGGCCGAGGTGTGGCCGGCCGGCCGGAGCTGAGCACGGCCGCGTAAGGACACGAGGACGACATCGGGACGACATCGTGACGGCCTCCGGGGTGCTTCTGCCCCGGAGGCCGTCGGCTTTCGTGCCGCGGCCGGATCGCTGTCTTGTATCCAAGCTTGTATCTATGTCTGCTACGGTTGAGGTATGCCCACCGCACCCGCCACCTCCTCCGCCGCCCGTGTACCGGCCGCGGAGCGTGCGTACGACCTGACCAAAGAGCTCATCATCGGCGGGCAGCTCCCCGGCGGGAGCCTCATCAGCGAGGGTGAGATCGCCGAACGCGCCTCGCTCAGCCGGACCCCGGTCCGCGAGGCGTTCCTCCGCCTCCAGGCCGAGGGGCTGCTGCAGCTCTTCCCCAAGCGCGGAGCCGTGGTGGTACCGGTCGGACCGGGCGAGGCCGAGGACGTCCTGGAACTGCGCGAGGCGCTGGAAAGCAGCGCGGTGCGCCGCATCGCCCGCCGCGCCGAACCGCTCACCGACCTGGTGAGCCGGCTGTCCGGCCTGATCGACGTCCAGCGGGAGCACGCCGGCCGGGCCGACGTCGCGGGCTTCGCGGAGGCGGACGAGGCGTTCCACCACGCCATCGTGGCGGCCTCCGGCAACGACCTCGCCGAGCGCTTCTACGGGACGTTGCGCGACCGCCAGCGGCGGATGGCCGTGCAGCTCCTCCAGCCGCAGCCGGGCCGCCTGGCCCCGCTGATCGGCGAGCACGCCCTGCTCGTGGAGCGGATCGCCGACCGCGACGACGCGGGGTTCGCCGGCGCCCTGCGGGCCCATCTGGACGCCCACCGCGGCGCGACCGGCCGCTGAGCCGCCCGGGACCGGCCTCGGGAGGAGAAACCTGCGAAGTCCGGGACAAGTCGCCGGAAGGTGTTCCGGCAGTACCCCCTGCATCCCCGGGGGACAGCACGTGAGCAAGCAAGGAGCAGCACCGCCATGAGTACCACCCGGTGGCCGACCGGCCGTCCCGCCGTACCGTCCGGCAGGGGCAGGCCGTGGCTGCCGGCGGCGGCTGCCATGTTCTGCTCCGGATGGGGCGGCAACCAGTTCACCCCGCTGCTGCTGATGTACCGCCGCCTCGGCGGCTACTCCGCGGTCACGGTCGACGCCTTTCTCGCCGCCTACGTCCTCGGACTCGTGCCCGGACTGCTGGTGGGCGGAGCCGCCTCGGACCGCCACGGCCGCCGTCCGCTGATGACCGCCGCGACCGCGGCGTCGCTCGCGGCCAGCGCCGTCCTGTGCGGGGGAGTGGCCGGACAGGTCCCCGTCTACGTCGGCCGCTTCCTCAGCGGCCTGGCCGTCGGCATCGCGATGGCGGTCGGGACCAGCTGGGTCAAGGAGCTCTCCCAGGCGCCGCACGACCCGGCGGCCGACGCCGGCGCGGGGGCGCGGCGCGCCTCCCTCTCGCTGACCCTCGGCTTCGGCCTCGGCGCCGGGGTGGCCGGCGCGCTGGCCCAGTGGGGCCCCTGGCCGATGATCACGCCGTACCTGGTGCACGTCCTGGTCACCGTGCCCACGCTGTTCCTGCTGGCGCGCCCCGTGGAGACCCGTACCCGGCCGGCCGTCGTCCGCAGCCTGTGGGCCGACCTCAAGGTCCCCGCCGCCGGACACCGCCGCTTCCTGCGCGTGGTGCTTCCGATGGCCCCGTGGGTCTTCGGCTCGGCCGCCGTCGCCTACGCGGTCACCCCCCAGCTGGTCGGCGACCGGATCGGGAACTGGGCCCTGGCCTACGCCACCCTGCTGACCGTCTGCACCCTCGGCACCGGGGCGCTGGTCCAGCCCTTCGCCAAGCGCCTGGACTCGCTCGACTCGGCGCGGGGCATCATCGTGTCGATGATCCTCATGGCCTGCGGCATGGCCGTCTGCGCGGCGGACGCGGCCGTCCGCTCGCCCTGGCTCGGCCTCGGCGGAGCCGTCCTGCTGGGGGCCGCCTACGGTATCGGGGTCGTCTCGGGCCTGCTGGAGATCCAGCGGATCGTCACCCCGGACGACATGGCCGGCATCACCGGCGTCTACTACGCCCTGTGCTACTCGGGCTTCCTGCTGCCCGCCGTCCTGGCGGCCCTGTCCGCGCTGGCGTCGTACACCGTGATGCTCGCGGTCCTCACCCTCCTCGCCCTGACCAGCCTCACGGTGATCACCACCTCCTCCCGGCGGACCGCCCCCGCCCTCGCCCCGGCCGGGACCGGCCCCACCGAGCCCTGCCCGGCCGAGGCTCCGGCCCGCTGAGCCGGGCCCCCGGCCGGCACGGGCGGCTGCGTTCCCGCTCGCCCCCAGCACTTTCGGACACCGGCAGACCCGCACTCGACCGCCAGGACCTCGGCCGACAAGGCACCCGCGGCCTCGGCCGCTGACGTGGCGGCCCCCGTGGACGCGCTGTTTCCGGACGCCCGGACGCATGACGAAGCGTCAGTTCCTGGCGTGAGTACCCTTTCGCCGCCGCCCGCAACCAATTCGCACGCAACTGTGCAGTCTGCGTGTGCGTTTCGCTAGGCTTCCCGGCATACCGGCAGATCAGGGGTAACGGAGTGTCGGAACGCCAGCGCACCGAGAGGACCACCATCGTGGACGGACGCGATCGGCTGGGGAAGCCCCTGTACGAGCGCGAGAACGAGGTGACCGCCGCTCGGAAAGCGGTGGACGGGATCTGTGCGGGCGAGGGGAACGGCGAAGGCAGGCGGGGCGGGCTGCTGTTCTTCAGCGCCGCCGCCGGACTGGGAAAGACGACCGTACTGGCCGAGATCCGCCGCATGGCCGCGGCCCGCGGCTGCACCGTGCTGTCCGCCCGGGGCAGCGAGCAGGAGCACACCGTCCCCTTCCACGTCGTACGCCAGTTGCTCCAGCCCGTCCTCGCGGCCTGCACCGAGACCGAGCGCCGCGACATCTTCGGCGGCTGGTACGAGATCGCCGGACCGGCAGTCGGCCTGTTCGCCCAGAAGACCGATACCGCCGGCCCGGACCCGCAGGGCGTCCGGGACGGACTCGACTGGGTCGTCACCCAGGTGGCCGTGCGCCGCGCACCGGTCGTGATGGTCCTCGACGACGCCCACTGGGGCGACCTGGAGTCCCTCGCCTGGCTCGCCGCCTTCGCGGTGCGGGCACGGGAACTTCCCATCCTGGTGGTCATCGGCTACCGCCCCGACGAGGTGCCCGCCGAGGCGCAGACGTTCCGCGAACTGGTCGACGGCCGCAGCGCACGCCCGATCCCGCTGCACGCCCTCAGCCCGGAGGCGGTGGCCGGACTGGTGCGGCGCTCGCTCGGAGCGGAGGCCGACGACGTCTTCTGCCGTGAGTGCTGGCTGGTCACCGGCGGCAACCCCTACGAGGCCGTCGAGCTGATCGCCAGGGTCCAGGACCGTGGCCTCGCCCCGGACGCGGAATCGGCCTCCCTGCTCGGCGAACTCGCCGCGAGCGCACGGGGCACCGGTCTGGTCAAGCGCCTGGAGAGGCTCGGCCACGCCGCCGTCCGGCTCGCCTGGGCCGCCGCGGTGCTCGGCACCGAGATCTCCGCGGAGTTGGCCGCCACCGTGGCCGGACTGCCCCCGGCCGAGGCGCAGGCCGCCGTGGACCGGCTGCGGGTCGCCCGCATCCTCACCGGCACCCGCACCCTCGAGTTCATCCACCCGCTCATCGCCACCGCCGTGTACCAGGCCATCCCGCCCACCACGCGCACCGCGCTGCACGGTCAGGCCGCCTGGGCGGTCGCCGACGCAGGCCTGGGCATCACCGCCGCCGCACGGCACCTGCTGGAGACCCACCCCGAGGGCGACCCGAACACCGTCCGGCAACTGCGCGCCGCCGCCCGCGAGAACCTCCGTCTGGGCGCGCCCGACGCGGCCCGGCGCTGCCTGGAACGCGCGCTGCGCGAACCTCCCGCGCCCGAGGACCGCGCGGGCGTCCTCCACGAACTCGGCTGCTCCGCCCTGCTCACCGCCCCCGCCACCACGGTCAACCACCTCACCGCCGCCCTGGAACAACCCTTCCTGGACCCCGAGTTGCGGGAGAACGCCACCTTCCGGCTGGCCCAGGTCTTCGCGCACAACGACGAACTCGCCAAGGCGGCCGCCGTCGCGGGCGCCGAGGTGGCCCGGTCCGCGTCCCCGCGGGCACGGCTGCGCATGCAGGTCGCGCACTACCTGTGGCTCGTCTTCGACGCCCACGAGAAGCAGGCGTCCGACCGCTCCCGCCGACTCGCACGGCTCGTCGAGCAGCTGCCCGGCGAGGCCATCGAGGAGCGGGCCCTGCTGTGCATCCGCACCTGGGACGCCACGCTGCGCGGGGAGCCGGCCACGGACACCCTGGACGTCGCCCGGCGCGCCATGGGCCTCAGCTACACCGACCCGGACTGGGGCTTCGAACTGCCGAGCGTGGCCGCGCTCAGCTACATGTACGCCGACGAGTGCGACCGCGCGGAGGAACTGTTCAGTTCGGCCATCGCCGAGTGCGAGCAGGTCGGCTGGAGCGGCGCCCACCTCTCCTTCGGCTTCACCCTCCTCGGCCTGGTCCGGCTCCGGCGCGGGATGCTCGTCAAGGCGGAGGAGTGCGCCCGTGAGGGAGTGCGCCTGGCCGAGCGGGTCGGCGACCGGGTGCCCGCCCGGTGGTACGCGGTGGGGCTTCTCGTGGACGTCCTGCTGTCCCGGGGCCGCGTGGAGGAGGCGCTGCGGGTCGCCAGAACGTACGACTTCGCGCCCCCGTACCTGAACGCCGTGGTCTTCCCGGACTCCCAGACGGTCTACGGACGGCTGCTTCTCGCCCGTGGCCTGCGCAAGGAGGCAGAGGCACAACTCACCGCCGCCGGGGCGCGGCTGGATGCCAAGGGCATCGTCAACCCGACCTGGTGCCCCTGGGCGGGACATCTCGCCCTCGCCGTCGCCGACGAGGACCCCGCGCGCGCCCGCGCCCTCACGGCGAAGATGCTGCGGCGGGCCGAGCGCTACGGCACACCCACCGCCATCGGTGAGGCGCTGAGCTTCAGCGCGGCGGTGGCCGAGGACGGGCAGTCGCTGTCCCTGCGCGAGCGCGCGGTGGAGATACTGCGCCGATCGCCCAGCCGGCACGCGTACGCGGAGGCCCTGATCGACCTCGGCGCGGAACTCGGCCGCGTCGGCGCCACGGACCGGGCGACCGGGCTTCTGCACGAGGGCGTCGAACTGGCGGAGGAGTGCGGTGCCGACCGTCTCGCCGACCGGGGCCGCGCCGAGGCGGCCGGGGCGAGACTGCGGCTGGGCGGGACACGCCCGTTGGCGCGACGCGGCGCGAGCGCCGCGGAACAGGGCTGAACCGGACTGGAGGAGGGGGAGTTCTCAGCGTGGGCGGCCCAGACCGGCGTCGCGTGCCCGGACGATGGCCTGGCTGCGTTGGGTGAGGTGCAGTTTGGCGAGGATCGCCGAGACGTTGTTCGCCACGGTCTTGCCGGACAGATGCAGGCGCCGCCCGATCTCGGCGTTGGACAGCCCGGCCGCGAGCTGGTCGAGGATCTCCCGCTCCCGTGCGGTGAGTTCGGGGAACGGGCCGTCCTGCGGCGGCGGCGACACGAACCACGTACGCAGCCGCCCCGCCAGCGCGGCGCCGAAGACCGGCTGCCCTGCCGCGGCGGCGTGGATCGCGGCGACGATGTCCGCTCCGTCGGCCCCCTTGACGAGATAGCCGAGCGCACCGGCCTGGACGGCGGCGAAGACCGTCGCGTCGTCCTCGAACATCGTCAGGACCAGCACGGCCGCGTCCGGCACCCGGGTCCGGATCTGCCGGGTGGCCTCGATGCCGTGCAGTCCCGGCAGTTGCAGATCCATCACGACGACGTCGGGCAGCAGCTCGACGGCCCCGCGGACAGCTTCGAGGCCGTCCCCGGCCTCACCGGCCACCTCGATGCCGCCGACGGCGTCGAGGACCGCGCGCATCCCCTGGCGCACCAGGGGATGGTCGTCGGCGAGCAGTACACGGATCATGGCGTCTCCGGGAGCGGGAACCAGGCGGTGACGGCGCCGCCCTCGGGACCGGGGCCGGCCTGACAGCGTCCGCCCAGTTCCGCGGCGCGTTCGCGCATCGCGGTGACGCCGACCCCGGGCAGCCACGGACCGCCGGACGTACCGTCGTCGCCCACCCGCAACACCAACTCGCGCGCGGAGACGTCCAGGTGTACGCGACACCGCCGTCCGTCGCTGTGGCGCACCGCGTTCGTGATCGCCTCGACGGCGGTGCGGTAGACGGCGACCTCCACCGCCGCCGGCAGGCCGGGCAGTTCGCCCGCCTCGACGGTGACCCGCAGCGGCGAGCCCGCCGTGAGCCGGTCTGCCTGCGAGCGCAGCGCCCCGGCCAGCCCGAGGTCGTCGAGGCTGGGCGGGCGCAGCCCGTGCACCACCTTGCGCAGGTCCGCCAGCGCCTGGGCGGCGGCCTCGCGGGCCTCGGCGATGTGGGTGTCGGCCGCGGCCGGGTCGGTCTCCAGCCGTGCGCGGGCGGCGTCCAGGGTGAGGCCGACGGCGGTGAGCACCGGACCCAGGCCGTCGTGCAGTTCGCGGCGCAGTCGCCGCCGCTCCTCCTCCCGCGCGGCGACCAGGCGCTGCTGCGACCGCAGCAGCTCGGCGGTGAGGGTCCAGGTGTGCAGGGCCAGACCGAGCTGACCGGCGAGGTCGGAGAGCAGGGCGCGGTCGCGGTCGTCGAAGCCCTCCTCGCCGCGCCGCGCCGACGCCACCAGGAAGCCCTCGACCTGGCCTTCGTACGGCAGAGGCCGGCGTTCCATCGGCTCGACGGGTGTCCCGTAGGACGCGACGCGGGTACCGTCGGCGCGTTCGACGGCCACGTACGGCAGCCGCAGCGCGGACGCCGCCGCGTGAGCGAACGAGCCGAGCGCGTCGCCGCCCGGGACGGCGTTCAGCCGCTGCCCGAGGTCCCGCAGCGTCCGGTACGGATCCTGGCGGCCGCCGTAGAAGAGGTGGTCCACCAGGTGCTGCGTGCGGTCGCGCAGCGGCACGAAGGACAGTGCCACGGCCGCGGCGGCGACCGGGGCCGCCACCTGCCGGGAGACCACGCGGGTGGCCAGCCCCGTCAGCACGGCGAACCCGATGACCAGGGCGGCGGTGATCGCCCCGTACACCAGGGAGCGGCGCAGGACCGTGTCGATGGACCACAGCCGGTAGCGCAGCACGGGGACCGCCAGGGTCAGGACGAACACGACCGTGTCCACGCTGTCCGTGAGCGAAGGCAGTTGCTCGGTGACGGCGAGCGGAAACAGCGCCAGTGCCACGACCACGCCGACCGCCCGCCACTTGAGCTGCTGGCGGGCGACCCCCTCGGCCCGGGCGAACCGGACCACGACACCGATGCCCGCGATCAGGCCGAGCAGCACCACCACGGGCGCCAGGAGAGTCGCCGCGTCGGCGATCCGGCCGGCCGCGCTCCCGCCGGTGAGCGGGTGGGACAGCCCGGTCACCCCGTTCTCGGCGTCCCGCAGGGTCGTGCCGCCGAGCAGCCCGCCCACCATCACCAGCACGGTGCAGGCGACGAGCACCTTCTCGAGGACCGCGCTCCACCGCCCGGCCGGTCGCCCTGACGGGAACCGGATGTTGATCAGACCCTGCACGGCGACCGGCGCGAAGGCGAGGGTCCCGGCCGTCAGTCCCCAGCGCGCCGGGACACCGCGGTCGCCGTCCAGGACGGCCGCGTACGCCGGCGGCAGGACCAGCACCCGCACGACGACCAGCACGGCCGCCCCGGCGAGCAGCCACCCGAACGGCAGGTCCGGACGGCGGTCGATGAGCAGGGCCCCCGCCACCCCGTAGGCGATCATCGTGACCAGCGGCTCCACCCAGGCCGGGGACCCACCTGAGTCCGGCATCGGACGCCCCGTGCTCGCCCACCACAGCAGGAAGCCCACCCCGACGAGGACAGCCGCCAGTGACGCGGCGGCCCATCGGCTGCCGTCCCGGGTCCGGTGTCCGCGCGAAGTGTCGATGCGTCGAGTATCCCGATCCGCGCCCGCCGTCATCAACGGCCGTGTTTCCCGGAGGCGCGGGAAACCTTCCCGATCCGCCCGGGAATCGGGGCGTCAGGCGGCGGACGCGACCGCGCCGACGCGGGAAGGCGAACCCTGGGCCGGGGATCTGGGCGAGCCGGACGCTGGTCCGGCCAACGCCGCATCCAGGAGGCCGTCATGAGGACCGTCCGCTGCTCCGCCGCCGTCGCGACCCTCGCCATGTCGCTGCTCAATCTGCCGATCGCCCTCGACGACGGGGGAAACGGCATCCCCGCCCCGGCCGCCTGGCTGATCAGCCTGCTCGGCGTCGTCGGCGTCGTCACCGCGATCGCCCTGCTCCGCTCCGCCGCCTGGGCCGCGCCCGCCGTGCTCACCGTCGGCGCGCTCAACCTGGTCGGCGCGGTCGTCGCCCTCGTCCGGAGCTGGGACGGCGCTCTCATCGGCCTCGTCCTCAGCGCCGCCGGCACCGGCCTGGCCCTCGCGTACCTCGTGGCGGGCCGGTCGGCGAAGACACCGCAGGCGAGCTGACCCACCCTCACCCTTCCCGTACCGACCGGAGGTTCCACCATGCAGCCCGACACCGCCCCCGACACCGGCAGCCGGCCGACCCCGACACGGCCGCCGAAGCCGCGGAAAGACATGCGAGGGTTCTGGCGCGTCCTGCTCGCCGTCGTCGCCCCGCTGCCGATGACCGGCATGGGGCTCGGCTACATCCTCAGCCCCGTCGACGGAGGCACGTCCTTCGAGGACACCGTGACCGCCTACACCGGCCACCTCGACCAGGCCCGCGTCACCCAGTACCTCGGTGTGCCGTTCCTGGTCCTGCTGATCCCGGCGACGTTGGCCGTGATCTGGGTGTCCCGCCGGGGCGCGCCCCGGCTCACCACCGCCGGCGCGCTCCTCGCGCTCCTCGGTCAGCTGGCGGGTTTCCCCCTCAACCAGGGCGGCGACCTGCTCGCCTACATGACGGCGAAGCGCGGCCTCGACGTGCCGACCGTGGCCGCGCTGCAGAAGGCCCTGGAGGAGGACCCGTTGGCCCTGACGGGCGGCCTGCTGTTCATCATCGGCATCGTCGTCGGCCTGCTGCTGCTCGGCCTCGCCCTGTGGCGCAGCGGCGCCGCGCCGGCCTGGGCGGGCATCGCCCTGGCCCTGGGCGGCTTCACCCATCCCTTCATGCCGGGGCACGTCGCGGCCGGCATCGGCCTGCTCGTCGCCGCGGCCGGCTTCGCCGGGGCCGGCTGGGCACTCCTGCGCATGAGCGACGACGACTTCGACCGGGCACCCGGCCGCCCTGCCTGACAAGGCCTCGGGGGCCGCCCGCTACCGGGGCGTCGGTGTCAGGCGCTGCACCGCGGGCGGCGTTGCGGGGATCCGTTCCAGGACGCCGCCCGCGAACACGTCGTACAGGGGCAGCGTCTCCAGGTGCACGTAGCCGATGTGGCAGTCGCACACGGCCAGCGGGCACGGGCGGGGGCGCAGGGCCCGCCGGTAGGAGCCGTCGTACAGGTTGCCCAGCTCCGAGCGGACGAAGTGGCAGCGGCGCACCGTGCCCTCGCCGTCCACCGATATGACCGACTCTCCCGTACGGCAGGGCAGGCCCGCGCTGCGGTGCGGGTGGCGGCTGTACGGGAAGAGCGGGTCCAGGGCCGTCCACCGGTCGGCCTCGGCGTCGGTGTAGGTGTGGCCCTCGGCGGCGTTGACCCACAGGTACACGTGGCCGGGAAGGTCGTCGCGCAGCCGGCGCGCCTGCTCCAGGTGCTCGGGAAGGCCGACGACGCCGACGCTGTGCCGGACACCGCGCGCGGCCAGGTCGTGGCACTTGGCAAGGAAGCGGTCGTAGGGCGTCTGCCCGGGGTGGAAGGTGCACCACAGGGCGAGGGAGTCCAGGTCGGCGGTGTCCAGCCAGTCGGTGCGGCAACTGAGATTGGTCTGGATCGCCACCCGCCGGATGTGCGGGAGCCGGCTCAACTCCGCGAGCGTACGCCGGTACCAGGACCGCACCAGGCCCTCGCCCCACGGAGTGAACAGCAGGGAGAGCCGGTCGTCGCGCTGCGCCCCCGCCCAGGCGGCGAAACGCTCCAGCGCGGCGCGGTCCGCGGTGAGCTGGCCGCGGCTGTCCCGGCGTTTGGCGAAGGGGCAGTAGGGGCAGTCGTAGTCGCACGACGCCAGCGGGCCGCGGTAGAGGATCGTCAGGTCCATGCGCGCTCCGTCACTTCGGTTCGTACGCGGCCATGCGTTCGCGCACCGCGGTGGAGAACAACTCGGGCCCCAGCGCGTCGGAGTGGGCAAGTCCCTCCGGGGACAGCCGCAGCAGCTCCGGGCCCGCGGAGCCGTCCAGCCAGCCCCGCTCGCGGAAACGGTCCAGCTCGGTGGCGAAGTCGTCGCCGGGCTCGCTGCCGAAACGGGCCCGGTAGTCCGCGACGGGCATGCCCTCGGCCTGCAGCAGTGACTGGAGCAGATGGCGGCGCCGGGACTCGTCCGCGGTCATCTCCCAGCCGAAGTCCGCGTGCCGGAAGCCGTCGGCGGGGCGTGCCGTGTAGTCGTCGATGATCCCGCGTATGCGGTGCATGTCGACGGCGTAGTCGAAGGAGTAGTGCAGTGCGGAGGTGTACGAGCGGGAGCCGCAGCCGAGGCCGACCATGCCGTCGCTCTGGCACGCGTAGTCCTCGCCGCCGGTGGCGGGGGCGTCCGCGCGGCGGAACATGCGCATCGACACCTGCTGGTAGCCCCGCGCGAGCAGGTGGTCGCGGCCGTGGCGGTACAGCCGCAGCCGCTGCTCGTCCCAGTCGGCGTCGCCGCCGGGCGCCGAGCCGCGGTGCCGGCCGAGACCGGTGAGCGGCCGCACGTAGAGGGGGTAGAGGTACAGCTCCTCCGGCCGCCAGGCGAGGGCGGCGTCGAGGGAACGGGTCCAGGACTGCTCGGTCTGGCCGTCGATGCCGTAGATCAGGTCGATGTTGAGGACGGGGATGCCGGCGTCGCGGATCCGGGCGAGGGCCGCTTCGACGTCCGCCCGGCGCTGGGGGCGTACGGCCGCCCGCGCCTCGGAGTCGGTGAAGCTCTGCACGCCCAGACTCAGCCGCGTGGTGCCGCGGGCGGCCAGCACCGCCAGCCGGTCGGCGGTCGCGGTGGCGGGCGAGGCCTCCACCGACAGCGGGATCGCGGCGAGGTCGGCGCCCAGACCGTGCTCGGCCAGATCGCACAGCCGCTCCAGCTCGGCCGCCTTGAGGAACGTCGGAGTGCCGCCGCCGAAGGCCGCGTTGGCGTACCGCGCCCCCTCGCCCAGCGCCTCGCGCACCGCGGCCGCCTGCCGTTCCATCGCGTCCAGGTAGGCCGTGGTCAGGCCGTCCGGCGCCCCGATCCGGGTGAAGAGATTGCAGAAGCCGCAGCGGACCTCGCAGAACGGGATGTGGAAGTAGAGCGAGAGCGCGTCCTTGGGCTCGTCCGCCCACAGCGCGCGCAGAGACGCCCGCTCCCGGGCGAGGGGGCGGTACGCGGTCTTGTGCGGATACGCGTAGACGTACTGCTGGTACGGGCGGACGGCGCTGGGCGCGATCACCGCTTCGGCGCTGGTGACGGTCATGGTCATCGGTCTCCGTCGACGAGGAAGTGGGCGTAGGGCACGGTCCATACGACGTCATGGCCGATGCGGTGGCCGCTGTAGCCGTCCTCGCCGTACGCCGTGCCGTGGTCGGAGCAGACGACGGCGAAGCACGGACGGCGGCCGGCGACGGCGGCCAGCAGCCGTCCCATGTGCCGGTCGACGTACTCGAGCGCCGCGGCGTGGGTGGCCCGCGTGTCACCCGCCTCGCGGCCGGCCCCTGGGAGGTGGAACCAGTTGGGCTGGTGCAGGGCCGACACGTTCATGAACAGGAACAGCCGCTGATCCTCGGGGAGTTCCGCTACGACTCGCTCCGCGCAGTCCACCTGGGCCTCGAACGACGTGGATGAGGTCACCCCGAACTCCGGCCGCCAGTGGCTCTCCTGGAACATCCCCGGCAGGACGGAGCCCAGCGGCCCCTGCTTGTTGAAGAAGCCCACGCCGCCTATGCACACGGTGCGGTAGCCCACCGAGGCCAGGCCCGAGACCAGGTCGGGGGTGTCGTAGACGAAGGTGCCGTTCGCGGTGGTCTCACTGCCCGCGAAACGGGCCGCGAAGAGCCGAGGATGCGGACCCGGCGCGGCCGGCGTCGGCAGGAAGCCCGCGAACATCGCCTGGTGGGAGGCGTAGGTGAAGCTGCCGGGGGCGTGCCGACGCTCCCAGGCTCCGCCGGGCAGGTGCCGGGCCAGATGCGGAGTGCGTCCGGCCGCCGCCAGCTCCTGTGCCACGTCGTAGCGGAGGGTGTCGAGCGTGACGAACAGGATGTCGTGGCCCCCCACGATGTCGTTCATGTCAAGCGCTGCGGTCATGGTGGTGCTCCTTGCGTCGTGCTCGCCGTGCGGGGGCCGCGGCCGGGGCCGGGGCGAGGGCCGGGGCGGCGGCCGGTGCGGGCGTCCGTCCGGCGGCCTGGGCGGCGTCTGGCGCGTCGGTCCGTGCGGCGTCCCGTATGACGGCCGGCGCGGGGGCCGTCGCCGAGGTCCGTGTGGTCGGTGCCTCGGTCCGTGCGGCCGCCCGCACGACGGCCGGTGCGGCCGCGACCTGTGCGGCGTAGGTGTCCAGGCCCTCGGCGCCACTGCCCGGCAGGCCGGTGAGGCGGGGCAGGAGGTCCCCGAAGGCGTTCACCTCGCCGACCGTGAAGCGGCGCCAGGCCGTCGCCGGCAGGATGTCCACGCCGACGCACAGGGTGCCCGGGAAGCACGCGGCCGCCCGTTCGGCCATGTCCAGCACGTCCGTGAAACGGCCTCCCGCGGTCCGGATCGCCGCGCGCACCGCGTCCAGGTCGCCGCGGGCGCCACCGAGGTGCAGATTCGTCATGGGATGCGGGCTGGTCCGTACCACCGCATGCGTGGCGCGCCCTGCCACCACGACCACCCGCAGGTCGGTGGCCCGGCCGCCCTGTGAGGCCTTCGGCAGCCACCGCTCGACATGGAGCCCGTCCGGGGCCAGCGCGTCGACGAGGGCGGCGACCTCCGGCTCCGTGGTGTAGTGGCGCACCCGGAGGGAGTTGTGGAGGCGGCCGTCGGCCGTGGTCTCCACGGAGGTCGTCGCCCTGACCCGGCCCGGACCCGCCAGCGTCAGCGCCACGACACCGGAGGCCGACGACCCGTGCGCCGGCTTCACGAACGCGCGTGAGATCCGCGCCGCCTTCAGCCGCTCCCGGAGACCGTCCGGCCCGGACCAGCCGCCGACCGGACCCGTCAGGGCCGGGGGCACCGGCACGCCCGCGGCGGCGAGCCGGGCATGGCAGCGCCGCTTGTCGAACATGACCGCGACGTCCTCCGGGTCGGCGGCAGTCACCGCGCCCGCCTGCCGCGCCGCGGCGGTCAGCTCCCGGACCGCGGCGGTGAACCGGCGGTGCCACAGAGCCGTCCCCTCGACCCGGGTGGGGTCGTCGGTGTCCCGCAGCAACCGGTCGACCTCGGCGTCCTCGCCGGGGGAGTCGATCCGCACCAGCTCACCCGGCGAGAAGGCGTACCGTCCATGCAGCACGTCCCGCCACGCCAGCACGCGGGGTGCCGGGTGGCCGGCCGCGCGAACGGCGTCGGCGAACATCGTCGTCCGCCTGTTGCCGGGATTGCCGACGACGGCGAACCGCAGGCCGGCGGCGGGTGCCGGACTACTCGGAGACCGCGACATACCGCCACTCCTGGTCCCCCCAGCTGTCGGGCGTCTGCTGGTCCGAGACGTCCACCTCGGTACCGCTGGAGCCGACGGCCTCGCGGATCCGATCGGCCATGGACTCGCTCAGGAAGTGGTGGTGGAGGTCGAGCCGGGTCAGATGGGTGAGCGGCTGACCGCCGAGCAGCGCGGTCGCGCCGTCGTCGGTGAGCACGCCCAGGGACAGGTCGAGCGACGTCAACTGGGCGACGACGGGAGCCCCGGCGACGGCGGCGGCGATCTCGTCCTGGATCTCGCTGTTGCGCAGGCCGAGATGGCGCAGCGCCGGGAAACGTCCCCCGGCCAGGATCGGGGCGAGGTCGGCGACCCCCGAGTCGCCGCCGTACGCCTCCACGCCGAGCCACATGTCGAGGTGCTCCAGGGCGGGGAACTCGCCGGCCGCGACACCGCGCACGACCTCGCCGGGCAGACCGCCGGCCTCGAAGCGGAGCCTGCGCAGGTGCTCGTGGCGGACCGCCGGGAAACGCAGCCCGGTGCCGCCGCGGATGCCGAACTCCTCCAGCAGCGGATACGCGTCGAGGACCGGAGTGACATCGGACTGCTCGATCCAGGAGATCTCCGACTCCTCCATCTCCAGGTCCCCGATGAACACGGCCCGGAGCGCGGTCAGCCGGTCACGGGCGTCCACGAGACGCCGCACGATGCTGCTGGAGTCGTCCTCGTACGCCTCACCCCACTGGCCCACGATGATGGCCCGCACCCCGGCGGGGTCGACGGAGCCGAGGAAGCGGTCCCACAGCTCACCGAAGCTCTCCCCCGGCGGGTCCGCGTACGGCTCGACGGCCAGCCACCAGGCCGCGTCGCCCGCCTCCGGCAGCTCCCGCTTCCCCGCGAACTGCGCGAAGTCGAAGGCCGGGAGGCCGTGCAGTTCCTTCAGATGCTCGACGTTGGACATGACGCTGGCCTCCTGGGGCTCTCACGCATTGCGTTGTTCGCGAAGAGTTGTACCAAGCGGCTCTGACATCGGCGGTCCCGGGCCGGGCCGGGAGCTGTGCTGTGAGGCGTTGTCAGACCCCCCGCGTAGCGTCGTGGACATCGGTCGGTGAGGTGCCGACGGGGAAGGGAGACCTGTATGTACCGGCAGGGGGATGTCCTGATCGTGCCCGTGGCGGAGGCGGCCGTGCCGCCGGGCACGGAGCGGCTGCCGCACCAGCCGAGGGACGCGCGGGGGAGGCTCGTCCTGGCTCTCGGCGAGGTCACCGGACACGCTCACGCGGTGATCGGACCGGGGACGCTGGTCAGGGAGGCGGGACCGTTCGGCGCGTCCTACCTCCATCTCCCGGACGGCGGACGGGTGGTGCACGAGGAACACGCGGCGATACCGCTGCCCAAGGGCTGGTACCGCGTGGTGCGGCAGCGGGAGTACGCGCCCGGCGCGGTGCGCGTCGTGGCTGACTGAGGCAGCGCGCTGAAGCGGCGCGCTGAAGCGGCACGTACAGACAGCGGATTGAGGCGGCGCGTTCGGACGGCGCCGTGAGACGGCCGGACTGGGACAGCGAAGAGCGGAACGATGACGACACCGACGAAAACCGTGAGCGAGACCGCGCACGACACCGCGCACGAGACTGTTCTCGACACCGCGCGCGGGACGACCGTGCAGGTGGACACGACGGCGATGTGGCGCGAGGTGGCGGCGGCGACCGGCCCCGCCGACCGCCCGGCGGCCGAGGAGGGCGTGCGCCTGGCCTACCGGCTGGCGGGTCTGCCGGAGCCGGAGCACATCATCTGGGCGGGCTCGCCCAGCGAGGGCGTGGCCGTGGCCGCGCGGCTCACGGCGGAGGGCACGGCCGGCCGCACCGTCCGCGACGCGGTGCGCACCCGGCCCTGGGCGGCCGCGCGGAAGCGCGTCCTCGACCGGCTCGGACCGGCCGGCTGGGCCGCGCACTGGGCCCTGACGGGCGCCCAACTGTGGGACGGCACGGTAGCGCTGACCGAACGCATACGCACCGGCGTGGTCGAGGCCTCGACCACCGCGCTCGAGGACGAGCAGGTCGTCCGGCTCGTCCTGCTCGACGCGGTCCTCGGCCAGCACGACGCGGCCTGGCTGGCGGCCTTCGACGGCCAGGTCGGCGCGGAGGCACTCGGCGGACTCGCCGCGGTCGCCCGCGCCGCGGGCTGGTGGTGGCCGTACGAGAGGGCCGCGGTCGTCTGCGAACGCCCCGTGGAGCTGCACCGGGACGAGGCCGGCCGGCTCGACCGCGGGGACGGACCGGCGCTCGCCTTCCCCGACGGGTTCGCGCTGCACGCCTGGCGCGGTATGCCGATCCCCGCTGAATTCCTTGTCGAGCTCGGAGAGTTGACCCCGGCGCGCATACGCGAGGAGGAGAACGCCGAGCTGCGCCGCGTGATGCTGGAGCACTACGGCTACGAGCGCTACCTGGAGGATTCCGGCGCCGAACCCGTCCAGCGCGACAAGGCGGGCGTGCTGTGGCGCATCGAACTGGAGGGGGACGAGCCCCTGGTGATGGTCGAGGTGGTCAACTCCACCCCGGAGCCCGACGGCACCCGCCGCACCTACTGGCTGCGGGTACCGCCGAGCACCCGGACCGCCCGGCAGGGAGTCGCCTGGACCTTCGGTCTCGAGGAGGCCGACTACGTGCCGGAGAGGGAGACCTGAGCCCCGGGTCGGCACGGTTGGAGAGGACGACGCCGGTCCTGTCCAGGCCCCAACGTCCCGCGCACCCGGGGATGTTGGGGTATTTGCCCCTAATGCCATACTGATCTGCGGTTTCAGCGGACGGATCGCCCCTTGTTCCCGTCGTACCCCCCACCGTTCCTCACGCTGTTCTTCAGGAGCCCGCCCATGTCTCGACCCATCCGCCGGCTTCCCGGCAGCGCACCGGACCGCCCGGCCCGGCGCGCTCCGGCCCGGGCCGTCGCCCCGGGCGCGAGCGGCGGGCTTTCGTGTCGCCCGCACGGCTGGCAACATGATCCGCCGACGGGTGCGAATGTCATGTTCGAGTCAGTCGGTCCTTCGAGTCGGTGGGGCCCAGGCTTCCAGGCGGTTGCGGATGAAGAAGAGACTGTGCGGTGCCGGTGTCGCCCTCGGCGTCCTCGTCACCATGGGGGCACTCCCGGCGCAGGCGTCCCCGGCCACACAGCCGCTTCGGCAGGCCCGGGCCCTGCCACTGGGACCGTCCGACCTCTCCGAGACCCGCACGACGACAACCCTCCAGCCGGGTGTCACCCTCACCCGCATCGTGCGCGGTGCCCCCGACTCGGCACTGCGCTGGACGGTCGAGGTGTCCATTCCGGGCGGTGAGACCTCACCGGACCCCGACGCACCGCCGACCGCCCTCAAGGACAGGGCGAGCGCCGACGAACTGGCCGCCGGCCTCCAGCGCGACGGCTTCCAGGCCCGGGTCGAGCAGGTGACGACATCGAAGACGGCCGACTACGCCGGCGGCACCCTCGGATGGCGGGTCCGGGTCGGTTCGTTCGGCGCGCAGTCCGACGCGGCCTCCGAACAAGCACGGCTGAAGGCAGCCGGGTACGCGGGATCGGCGGTGTACACCGGCTGGGACGGCGACCGCACGGACAGGGGGCCCTGGCGCGTCGACGTGCTCACCGTCGACCCGCGCCGGTTCCACGGAAGCCTGGAGGCGTCGTACGGCCCCGACCTGGAGCACCGCGAGAGGACCAGCGAGCTGGCGAACACGGCCGGCGCGACCGCGGCGGTCAACGCCGGGTTCTTCGTCCTCGACCCCCTCGCGGGCGCACCGGGCGACCCGGCGGGCGTCGGTGTCTACGACGGCCGCCTGCTGAGCGAACCGGTCAGCGGACGCCCCGGCCTCGTCACGCACACCAACGGCCGCCGGACCGAGATCACCCGCTTCACCTGGCAAGGACGCGTCACCGGCCGGGGCACCTCGCTGAGCCTGAGCGGCGTCAACCGCGTACCAGGCCTGATCAGGAACTGCGGCGGCGGCGCACACGACATCCCGACCGCGCTCCCGCTGCACGACGTGACCTGCACCAGCACCGACGAACTCGTCGCCTTCACCCCCGACTTCGGGCAGCGCACCCCCGCAGGCGAGGGACTCGAAGCCGTCCTGGACGCCCACGACCGGGTCGTGGAACTGCGCACGCCACGCGGTGGACCGCTGCCGGCCGGCGGCAGGTCCGTGCAGGCGACCGGCCGGCGCGTCGCCGAGCTGACCGCCCTCGCACGGGTCGGTGACCACCTGAACATCAAGGCCACGCTGCTGGACGGACGCGGACACCCGGTCACGCCCTCACCCAGGACCGACATCGTGAACGGCGGCCCCGAACTGGTCCGCGACGGACGGCTCCACGTCACACCGGCCACCGACGGCATGGTGCGTCCGGGCGACCCGAGCTTCTACTACGGCTGGGTACACAAGCGAAACCCGCGCACGCTCGCCGGAGTGGACACCGCCGGACGGACCGTGCTCGTCACCGCCGACGGACGCAGCACCGGCGCGCTCGGGCTCAGCATCACCGAGAGCGCCGAGATCGCCAGGTCACTCGGACTGCGCGACGCGATCAACCTGGACGGCGGCGGATCCACCACCATGGTGATCGGCGGCAAGGTGCTCAACCAGCCGTCCGACGCCACCGGCGAACGCCCCGTCGGAGACGCCTTGCTGATCCTGCCCCACAGGAGTTGACCCCGCCCGGTCGAAGAACGCTCGAGCCGCGACCAGCCACAGGGAGCCGCGATGACCCTTCGAATCTTCCTTCCGATGCTGCTGGGCGCCCTGCGCGTCGGTGGCTGACATGCTTTCCGTCAAGCACACGGTGGTCGTCGAACCGGTCCCCTACCCCTGGCTCGTCGACGCCGTCACCGTGATCCGCACCCTGGTGGAGGAGTGCCGGGTGGACGAACAAGGGTTCGTACTGTCCGACGGCCAGGTGCTACGGGACATCCGGCTGATCCAGGGGCGGCACCTGCGGCCCGGCTCGGTCTACGTGATCGAGAACGGGGCCGGCGAGGGGAAGGCGGCAGCGGACGCGGAAGGCACCAGGAAGGACAAGGCCGCCGACCCGAGCGGCACCGCACGGATCACCGTCGGGGAATGGGACCACCGCCGGGCAGTTCACCTCGAACTCACCGTCGCCGAGGACGACATGGCCACGGAACTGGACGTGACGCTGAAGAGTCCGGACCGTCCGGCCCTGGTCGAGATCGCCGGCCGGACACGAGGCGGCGCGGCACCACTCAAGCTGTTCGAGATGGCGGGCCGCGCCCGGGTGCGGCTGGACGACTGGTGGCCCGCCGCGGACAGCGACCGCATCCCACCCTCGGCCCCGGCCTCGGCCAGGCTCGACCACCGCTGGGTCCGGGCGGACGTGCGGGCGGTACCCCGGCCGTCCCGGCACGACGGCAGATGGGACATACAGATCACGGTCTCCCTGCGCGGCCGCCGACTCCTGCGACCGCTGGCTGCCATCGTCCTCACCGTCGCCGCCCGCCGGATACGCCGAGCCGTCGTACGATCCGTCGACGACCTGGCCGCACAATGGAACGACCGCGTGCCGCGCCTGGTGGCGATGGACGCCGACCAGCTGAGAGAGGCCCTCCTGAGCACGCGGTGAGGTGAGAACGGCCGCCGTACGACAGCTCCTCCGGGGAGCCGTTGAGGTACACGTGAGGACATCTTTGCCCTATGTGTACCATGTCAACCACTTTTCCGTTGATGCGAAAAACAGGCGCCGTGTACGGTGGCTGCATGACGGACAACGCCGCCCCACCAGCCGGTCCTCTCGTCACCGGCTCCGAGATCGCGCGGCTCGCGGGTGTCACCCGGGCAGCGGTCTCCAACTGGCGTCGGCGGTACGACGACTTCCCCGCACCGACGGGCGGAAGCGCCAACAGTCCGCTCTTCGATCTCGCCGAGGTCAAGGCCTGGCTGGACAAGCAGCGCAAGGGCCAGGACCTCTCGGAGGAAGTGCAACTCTGGCAGGTGCTGCGCGGAGCGTACGGCGACGACATGGTCACCGCGCTCGCCGACGTCGCCACGGTACTCGCCGGCGCCCGTACGAAGCGGCCGGAAGCCCTGCCGAAGGACGCCGTCACCCTGGCCCGGCGCCTGGCGGACAGCGGCTCGCCCGGCGAGGTGGTCGACGCCCTCGCCGAACGCTTCACCGACTCCGTGCGCAGGGCCGGTTCGGACCAGGTCACCTCTCCTCGCATCGTCCGTGCCGTTCGGCACCTGGCCGGCGAGGTGGCGGACGACACGACCGTCCTCGATCCGGCCTGCGGCATCGGCACCCTGCTGCTCGCCGTCGGACCCGAGCGGGGACCGCGGCGGATCGGACAGGAGGTGGACGCCCGCAGCGCCCGTTTCGCGCAACTGCGCGCCGACCTCACCGGACGGACGGGCGCCGACATCACCGCCGGGGACTCTCTCCGTGAGGACCGGTGGAGCGAGGTCAAAGCCGATCTGGTCGTCTGCGACCCTCCGGTGGGCGACACCGACTGGGGGCGTGAGGAGCTCCTGCTCGACCCAAGGTGGGAACTCGGCATCCCGTCCCGGGCGGAAGGCGAACTCGCCTGGCTGCAGCACGCGTACGCGCACACCGCTCCGGGCGGCCGCGTCATCATGGTCATGCCCGCCTCGGTGGCCTACCGCAAGGCCGGCCGCCGCATCCGCGCCGAACTCGTACGCCGAGGCATCCTCACCCAGGTCACGGCCCTGCCGCCCGGCTCGGCCGTCTCGCACGCCCTGCCGGTGCACATCTGGCAACTGCACCGGCCGCTCTCCCTCGGCGACGCGGCCACCAGCGTCCGTATGGTGGACCTGACCCGGAACGATCCGGACGGCCCCCTGGACCCACGGCCGGACCAGACGACGGACGTCGCTCTCATCGAACTGCTCGACGACGTCGTGGATCTGACCCCCGGCCGCTATGTGCGCGAGTCCCACCGCGACTACGTGGCCGAGTACCAGCAGCTGCGGAGCGAGCTGGCGGAACAGGTCGGCATACTCGCCGAACTTCTCCCGGCCCTGGGCGCCGGGGGACGCCTGAGTGCCCCTGACGGCCCCTCCGTCGGCGTCGCCGACCTCGCCCGCGCCGGTCTCGTCGAGTACGGCGGCGCCGAGCCGGTGTCGATCAGCGATCAGCTCGACACCGACTTCCTCCAGGGGTTCCTGCGCAGCGCAGCCAACACGCGCCGGTCCACCAGCGCCAGCGGAACCTTCCGCCTCGACGGCAAGGGCGCCCGCGTCCCCCAGATGGACATCGCGGAACAGCGCCGCTACGGGGCGGCGTTCCGTGCCCTCCAGGAGTTCGAGGAGCGGGCGAGGAGGATCGCCGAGCTGAGCCGCGACGCCGCCGCCCTGGCCCGCGACGGCCTCGCCAACGGCGCCCTGGAGCCAAACGGCTGAGCCCCCTCAGCGCACCGACACGAACGGGCTCACGGCCCCTCGGCCCCTCTACGCAGGCACCGCTCCCGCAGCCGACAGGAGCGGTGCTTCGGCGTGCCGCGAGAACGGCTCCGCACTGCCGGTGTTCACGGAGTTCACCATCACCATGACCGTGCCCACGTAAACGCAGCCCTCGACTGGTCAATCTGTTGACACGATCAACGCGGTGCTCGTACTGTCATCCGTGAGCCTCCGCTCGCTGACAGCCGGTGGGGGTGCGCCGTGATCCACACAGCTCTGTCCTTGGGGGGACCATGCACGCCCGTACCAGAATCGCCGCCGCCCTCGTCGCCGTCGCCGTCGGCGCGCTCACCATCAGCGCCTGCGACACCGGCAGCACCGTCGTCGACAAGCCGAAGGACCACGCCGCCGCCAAGGCGGACGGCGGCAAGGACGGCAAGGACGCCAAGAAGGGGAAGTCTTCGGAGGCCGCCAAGGTCGGCGACACCCTCACCCTGAAGGGCTTCGAGAAGGGCAGCCAACTCGACGTCACGGTCGTCAAGATCGCCGACCCCGGCAAGCCGGCCGACGAGTTCACCGAGCCCGACGCCGGCAAGCGCTTCGTCGGCGTGCAGTTCCAGCTCGTCAACACCGGCAAGGCGGTCTACAGCGACAGCCCGTCCAACGGTGCCCAGGTCGCCGACAGCGAGGGCCAGCAGTTCGACTCCACCTTCGCGGACATCACGGCCGGCCCGTCCATGTCCTCCAGCCTGAAGCTCAAGCCCGGCGCCAAGGGCCTCGGCTGGATCGTCTTCGAAGTCCCCAAGGGCTCCAAGCTCGACGCCGTCCAGTTCACCATGGACTCCGGCTTCGCCGACCAGACGGGCGAGTGGAAGCTGAAGTAGCCGCAGCGGGGGCCGTGTCGCCGGGCGGCTGCATCGCCTCACGGGCCACCCCCTCAGCTCAGGCCGCGGAGACTCTTCGGCAGCTTCCCGCGTCCCCTCTTCCGAGGTCCGGTGCACACGGCTCAGCCCACCGCAGGAGTCCTACTCGTTGCGCAACGCCTCCGCGACCGTGAGACGTGCCGCGCCCCGTGCCGGGACGAAGGAGCCCAGAACCGCGATCGCGACGCCCGACACGGCCAGGAGAGCCAGGGTGCCGGCCCGCCAGACGTCCGTCATGAAGGCGGGCAGGACGATGTCCACGGCGTCCGCCATCCGCGGCACCACCAGGCCGTAGCCCGCGATGCCCAGGGGAACACCGAGTAGGGCGCCGACCGCGCCGAGCAGCGCCATCGACGTCACGACCATCACGGTCACCTGCCGTGGCGTCATGCCGATCGACTTCAGCATGCCGAGGTCGCGGCGACGGTCGCGGGTGTTGAGGACGACCGTGTTGAGGACGCCGAGTGAGGCCACCACGGTGAGCATCGCGGTGAGCAGCGCCGCGGAGCCGACGATGGTCTGGGTGGTGGTGTTCGGGCCTTGTGGCACCGGGTCGACCCCGGAATCGACGGTCCTGGCGGCACGCGCGTAGGCGCTCGCGTCCGCGCCGCCGCGCAACGAGATCAGGTAGGCGATGGGCTTCTCACCCGGGGACAGCGCCGTCAACGTCGACCACTCGGCGAAGACCAACTGGCCGTTGGTCTCCATGCATTCACCGACCACGACCGCGTTCTCCCGGCGGTCTCCCTTCTCCAGGACGAGACGGTCACCGACCCGCAGGCCGTGCCGGTGCAGGAAGGCCGAGGTGGCCACGACCTCGCCGGTACGGCTCGTCCACCGGCCCCTGACAAGCACGGTGCCCGACTGCGGCCGGTCACCGCGGCGTCCCTCGAGCAACACCGACCGCACCGAGCCGGCGATACGGGCCTCCGCGACCCCCCTCGCGGTGACACCGCTCGCACCGGGCAGCGAGCGCAGCAGCGACTGCAGCGCGAGGTCCCCGTGTTCCGGCTCGATCACCTTGCCGTGGCCGGCCCTGCCCGCGTACACCGTGACCTGGAAGTCGTCCCGCCCCGCGTTCCCGAACCTGGTCATCGTCGTTCCCAGGCCGGTCGCGAACGTCACGGTGGCCACCCCGAGGACGACGGCGGCGAGCGTGAGGCCGCTGCGGCCCGGCCGGGCGAACGGCAGGCCCACCCCCAGGCTCACCGACCTCGGCAGCCGGCTGCCCGCCAGCCGGCGCTGAATGCCCAGCGCCCGCCCGGCGCGCGGGGCGCTGCCGGCGCTGATCGCCCGCGCCGCGGACAGCCGGTGGGCGCGCGCCGCCGGAACCAGCGCGGCGAGCACGCAGACGGCGGGCATGCCGAGCAGCGCGACCACGTTCACCCAGGGCGCGATGCCGACGCTGTGGTGGAACATGCCCGCGTCCGGCCCCATGAACACGAACTGCAGAAGGGGACGCGCCAGCAGATTCCCGACGACGGTGCCGACCACGCAGCCCGCGACCGCGGGAACGGAGACCATCGTGAGGTAGACGGCGACGACCTGCCCCGGCGTGAACCCCAGGGCCTTGAGGATGCCGATGTGCCGGAAGCCGGAGATCACCGCGCCGCTCACCACGTTGCCGACGATGAGCACCGCCACCACGATGCCGAGAACCCCGAACGCCATCAGGTACGGGGCGTAGGCCCGCGCCGAACTCCCCACCTGGCTCTTGAGCGTGAGATACGACTGGGAGGCGGTGAGGGCGTCCTCGGGCAACTCCGCGGTCACCGTGGAGAGGTTCGCGCGGAGCCGGCTCTCCGAGGACGCGTCTGTGAAGCGGAACAGCATCTGGGTGGCCGTCGGGTGCAGGGCCGGCATCTGCCCGGGCGCGACCCAGGCGTCCGCGGTGCGGCTCATCTCGAAGCCGAACCCGACGATGGTCAGCGTCGGCCCGGAGGGCACCTTGATCCGCTCACCGAGGTCGTGCGGCGTCCAGTCCGACTGCCGGTTCACGACGATCTCACCGGGCCGGGTGGCCCAGCGGCCCGCCCACAGGTCAACCCGGTCCACCGGGCCTCCGGGACCGGGGCGGCCCACGACCGTGACCGCGCCGGGAAGGCCGTGGACGCCGTCCCTCGGCAGGTCGAGCGCGGCCTGCGCGAAGGGCCCGGCAACGGCGTCCACCCCGGGCCCGCGAGCTGCCCGCGCCAACCGCGCGTCCGAGACCTTCCCCGGATCGAACGCGGCGACGACGTGCGGGCCGCGCTGCTCGGCGAACGCCTTGTCGAACGGGGCGGACGCCGAGTCGACGAGGCCGAGCGCGACCACGATCGCCCCGGTCGAGGTCAACGTGACCAGCCAGATGACGAACGTCTGCAGCCTGCGCCGCCGTACGGCCGCCTGCGCGGCCCGCCACACCGCCCTCATGCGGACGCCTCCAGGGTGTGCTCGCCGGCCACCCGGCCGTCGGCGAGGAGGACCAGCCTGCTGGCGCAGCGCCGCGCGAGGTGCTCGTCGTGCGTGACCAGGATGAGCGTCTGGCCGATCTGGTTGAGGTCGAGCAGCAGGTCCATCACCTGCTCGCCGGAGCGGCTGTCGAGGGCGCCGGTCGGCTCGTCGGCCAGCAGCAGGGCGGGGCGGTTCATCAAGGCCCGGGCCACGGCGACGCGTTGCCGTTCGCCGCCGCTGAGTACGGCTGGATAGGCGTTCCGCCGGTCGGCGATGCCGAGCTCCTCGAAGAGTTCCAGGGCGCGGCGGCGGGCCTGCCGGGCCGGGGTGCCGGTCAGTTGCGCGGCCAGGGTGACGTTGTCCAGGGCGGACAGGTCGTCGATGAGGTTGAAGAACTGGAAGACCATGCCGATCCGCCGCCGCCGGTACAGGGCGAGGCCCTTCTCGCTCAGCGCCCCGACGTTCTCTTCATGTACGAGGACCGTGCCGCCCGTCGGACGGTCCAGGCCGGAAATCATGTTGAGCAGCGTGGACTTGCCGCATCCCGAGGGCCCCATCACCGCGACCGCCTCCCCGGCCCGGATCTCGAGCGACACCCCGTCCAGAGCCGTCGTCCCGCCGTACTCCTTGCGTACACCGTCGAGTCGTACGACGGCCTCTCCGCTGCTGTCCTCAGTGACCATGCACGGGACGCTAGGCGAAGACGCGTGCGTGGACATCGCCCTCCGGACGGCACTCGGAGGCGCACCTCATCCTCCGGATGCAGCGCCATGGATCCACAGGCTGATGCGGATCGGACGCCGTTCTGCGAAGGTGACCGTCGTGTGGGAGTGGGAGCCGGACGCCCTGGTGGCGGCGCTGGCAGTGACGTGCGCGGCCGCCGGATGGCTGGCGGTGGCGCTCGTGCGCACCAGGCGCCGGTGTCGGACCGTCGTGGGAGAACGCGGCTGGCTGCTGGAGCGGGAACGGGAGAGCGCCGCCCGTACCGCGGTGGCGGCCGAACGCGACCGTATCGCCCGTGAGTTGCACGACATCGTCAGCCACAATGTCAGCCTCATGGTGGTTCAGGCCGGGGCTGCGAGGGAGGTGCTGGGCACCATGCCGGACGAGGCCGCGGCGGCGTTGAGGGCCGTGGAGGACGCGGGGCGCGGGGCGATGACCGACCTGCGGCACCTGCTGGGCCTGCTGGCGCCGTCGCAGAGCGGCGAGGACACGGACTACGAGGACCTGGTCCAGGGAGTGGGAGGCGACGAGGACGGCACAGGGCCGGCGCCGCAGCCCGGCCTCGACCGGCTCGGCGCGCTCGTCGACCGGATCTCGTTCGCCGGACTGCGCGTGGAGGTACGGATCTCCGGCGAGCCGCGCCCGCTGCCCGAGGGCGTCGACGTGACCGCCTACCGCATCGTCCAGGAGGCGCTGACCAACGCCCTCAAACACGGTGACGGCGGCAAGGCCGAGGTGACCGTGCGGTTCGCGGACCACGCCCTGCGGGTGGAGGTGCTGAACACCGGCCCGAGCGTGCTGACCGGCACCGCGCCCGCGCGGCCCGTCTCGACCCCGGCCGCCCCGCGACACGGTGACGGCACGGGCCGCGGACTTCTCGGTCTGCGGGAGCGGGTCGCGGTGTACGGAGGAGACCTGGACGCCCGCCGCCGACTGGGCGGCGGCTACCGGGTGCGGGCACGCATCCCCCTGGACCGCCCATGACGGCGGCCGCCGCGGGGCCCGCTCCCCGCGTCCTCGTCGCCGACGACCAGACCCTCATCAGAACCGGTTTCCGGCTGATCCTGAACGCCCGCGGAATCGAGGTCGTAGGGGAGGCGGCGGACGGCGAGGAAGCGCTGGCGGCAGCGAGCGAACTCAAACCGGACGTCGTCCTGATGGACATCCGCATGCCGAACATGGACGGCCTCGAAGCGACCCGCCGCATCCTGGAACGGCTCCCCGACTGCCGGGTGCTCATCCTCACCACCTTCGACCTGGACCACTACGTCTACACCGCGCTGTCCGCCGGGGCCAGCGGCTTCCTGCTGAAGGACGTCACCCCGGAGCACCTGGCGGCGGCCGTACGCCTCGTCGACACCGGCGACGCCCTGCTGGCCCCGTCGATCACCCGCCGACTGGTCGAACGCTTCGCCTCGCAGCCCGCCCGCACACCCGCCGTACCCACCGACCTGGCCGCGCTGACCCCGCGCGAACTGGAAGTCCTCACCCTGCTGGGCCGCGGCCTGTCCAACGCCGAACTGGCCACCGAACTGACCCTGAGCGAAGCCACGGTGAAGTCCCACGTGGCCCGCATCTTCGCCAAGCTGACCCTCCGGGACCGGGCTCAGGCGGTCGTACTCGCCTACGAGACGGGGCTGGTCCGGCCCGGGGACTCCGGGGCGAGACCCTCGGACCGGTGACCGGGCCCATGGCTCGGCGTCCTTGCCATGGAGACATCAGCAGCAGCCACCTCGGCGGTGAGCCCGGGACCGTTCGGTGGTCGGGTGCCGGATGGCTCGGGACGTCATGGCCCTCTGCCGACCGGCTCAGTACCGGCGCAGCACATGACGCCCCCGTTCCGTTCGCCACCCCGTGCAGCCGGCCGACCGGTCGGATCACCTGCACGGCCGCTCTCCTGGGCAGGTGCTGATCACTCGACTGTTCTGCTCGCGCTTCACCTTCGTGCTGCACAATGCAGCTGATGCAGCTAAAATGCCTGCATGACTGCTTTGACGATCCGCGACGTTCCGGACGACACGCTGGCCATACTGAAGGCGCGCGCGGCCCGCACGGGCAAATCTCTCCAGGCGTACGCGCTTGATCTGCTCGTCGGTGAGGCGGAGAGGCCCACACTGGCCGAAGCCGCCGCCCGTGCCGAAGCACAGGCAGGCGCCGTTCTGAGCCCCTCGGACGTTTTCGGGGCGATCGACGACGCGAGGTCCGGCCGTTGATCGTCACCGACTGCTCCGCGCTGGTGTTCTTCCTCACCGATGCGGGGCCGACCGGGCACCAGGTTCGGGAGCGCGTGGCGAAGGAAGACCGGCTCGCCGCCCCTCACCTGATCGACTACGAGATCATGTCCGCCCTGCTCGGCCTGGCGCGCGGTCGGCGCGGCGGCGAGCCGAAGCTGACCGAAAGGCAATTGAGCAAGGCCTTGGCCACCTACCGTGACCTCGCCATCGACCGACACGAGACGCTGATCCTCTGGGAGCGCGCCAAAGACCTCTCGAACAACCTGTCCGCGTACGACGCGCAGTACGTCGCGCTGGCCGAAACCCTGGGCGTACCGCTACTGACGTGCGATGCCAGGATCGCCCGGAGCGGTGCGGCACGCTGCGAGATCGAGGTGTTCGGAGCGGGCTCCTGAGCGTCCCGGGGTGCCGCTTGCCAGGAGCGGCTCGGCGGGGCGCTTCAGAAGGGCCGGACTGGGTCCGGCGGTGGCGACCAGGGGAAGGAGCGCCACCAGGAACCCGAGAACGATGTACGGGTGGACCAGGCGTTGGCCTGCCTCAACACGGCTGCCGCCCGTGAACCGGTCGTCCCGCAGATGGATTGGCCGCCGGGAGGTGCCCCCACGGCCCGGCTGCTGTCGGCGGAGAACGACCCGAAGGTACGCCTCGTGGCGACCCTGGCGCGCGCCGCCATCGACTTCCTGAGCGGCCTGCAGCGCGAGCACGCGCCTGCACCGCACCCCGCTGCGTGCGCTACTTCCGCGATCCGTCGTACGTCCGGCACCTGGCTCTCGCCCTCGCCCCGTCGAGCGTCCGAAGTCGTCTTCGATGTGGTTCGGGATCAGTCTCGCCGGTACGGATTCGGTGCGTCCAGCCGGACGCCGTGAACTGGACGGTCTATGTCGTCGAGGTCAGACCGGGGCGGTGCACTCGGCCCATACGGTCTTGCCCGGCCCGCCTCCAGCGCGTGGGGAGCAGCCCCAGCGGTCGGCGAGCGCCTCGACGAGGAGCAGGCCGCGTCCGCAGTCCTCGAGGGCGTCGGTGGTGGAGCCGTTGTCCGGCGGGACGGCGGGGAGTCGTTCACCCCGGGTGTCGCTGACCTCGATCCGTACGGTCGCCGTGGCCGGGTCCGCGGTGAGCAGGACGTGGAAGTCCCGGCCGGAGACATGCCCATGGCGTACAGCGTTCGCGCACAGCTCCGCCGCGACGAGCGTGACGACGTCGTGCGCGTCACTGCCGTAGGGGATGCCCCAGGCGTCGAGCCGGTGTCCGCACAGTCGCCGGGCCAGGCGGGCGCCGCGCGGGGTGGAGCTGAAGCGCATCGCGAAAAGGTGGGCGGTGAGGGGTGGTTGAGTTGCGGTCATGCACTCACGGTGGCGCCCTGTGGCACACCGTGACCAGTGGTGACGCGCCGACGCCGGACAGTCGTCCGTGGCGGCGCGCGGCCGTGTACGCGGCAGTACGGGCGAGAGACGCGGGACGGAGAACAGCGCACCGCCGCTTCGCAGTTCTTGCCGGACGCCGAGCCCGACCGGTTCCGATGTGGTGAGAGCGCGACCTTCGGCCGAGGCCGTGGCCGGCACAGCGAGGCGCTCCGCCCCGCGGTGCTCGTGAGGCGGAGCGCATGCGTGGGACAGGGGTCAGCGGCCCGGCCAGGTGACCGCCGGCTGTCCGGACCTGATGGTGATCTCGAACTCCTCCAACGGCGGCGCCCCGGCGCCGCGCCACCGGGTGACGTGCGCCTCGACGGCGTCCCAGATGCGGGACGGCCCGCCCTGCCGGACCGTCCACCGACCGTCGTACTCCCGGAGCACTGCCCAGGCGCCGGTGTCGACGTCGAGGAACAGGTGTTCCGTGCGGCCTTCGCGGGTGAGGCGGACGCACTGAGCGCGTGGCGCGGCGAGCTGGGCGACGAACCGGGTGCTCCAGTCGTCGATCACGTCGGCGCCGAGGACCGCATGTCGCTCCTCGCCCTCGTCGAGATCGGGGAGCAGCCCCAGGGGCGGCGGCAGTTGTGGCCTGGCGAGCATGAAGGAGATGTGTCCGCCGAGGAAGCGGCCGGATGCCGTGCCGTCCTCGTGCACCGTGAGCCTGGCCAGTTCGGAGGAGTACAGCCAACCGCCGAGGGTGACGAGCATGGTCCCACCGGGACGGGTCTGCTCGATCAGTTCGCGTGGGACGGTGAGGAGCCCGCAGGTGGCGATCACCCGGTCGTAGGGGGCCCCGTTCTCGTACCCGGCAAGACCGTCGCCGACGATCAGGTTCGGTGCGAACCCGCACTGGCCCAGCGCGATGCGGGCGCGGGCGGAAACGCCCTCGTCGACCTCGACGGAGGTCACCGAATCGTCGCCGAGTCGGTGACACATCAGAGCCGTGGAGTAGCCGGTGCCCGTGCCGATCTCGAGCACACGGTGGCCGGCGTCGACCTGGAGGTCTTCGAGCATGCGCACCACCAGGCCGGGCATGGTGCTGGACGACGTGGGGGCGCGCATGATCTCCCCGTGGACGTCCCCGGGCACGATCGTTCCGGCGACCTGCGTCACCAGGGAGGCATCGTCGTAACACGCCTCCAGCCACCGCAGGTCGTCCGGCATGACCGGGGCCCAGGCGGTCGGCGTCGAGCCGTCGACCTGCTGGAAGAAGCCGCCACGCAGGAACTCGTGGCGCGGAACCGCGGACACGGCCTCCCGCCAGGGCCCGGTTCGCAGATGTCCGCTGTCGGTCAGTCGCTCGACGAGCCGTGACCTCAGCTCCTGTTCGTTCACGCCGTCTTCCTCTCCAGGAGATCCGCCATCGCCGCCACCATCGGCAGCCCGGTCTCCGGTTCCAGCCACGCCCATTGCCCGGAGGGGTTGCACTCGACTTTTCCGACCTCATCAGCGAGTTTTGCAGCCTCGACCTGGTGTTTCACGTGGCGTGCATGTTCGCCATGTCTGACTTTGTAGGTGAGTATTGCGATCTGGCACAGATCTTGGGGAGCCGTCACGGCGGGTCACTGGTCGTTCGAACCGAGAGCCGTCGGACGAAAAAGATCAAAAGGCAGCTCTACGGGCGGGCCGGATTCGAACTACTCCGCAAAATGATCTGATCCTGCTCCAGTAACCAAGCAGCCGCAGGTTCGGGGGATCAGCCGCGGTCGAGACGCGGCAGCGACGCACAGAGGTGCTCGGGCAATTCCGGCAGGACTTTGTGGATCCCGCCGCACCCCGCATCGCCGTTCGTGGCGACCGGCCGCCAGCCCGAGGACTCGGCCTGGTAGAACCAGCGCTGGGAGACACCAGAGGAGGAGCATCCGTCACCGGCGTCACCGCACGCCGGCCCCATCCGGGTCGACAGGTCCAGCACCAGCCACGTGTCGTCGCAGCCGCGTTCCTCCCAGCTCGTGTGCTTGGGGATGTCCGTGTCGTTGACCGCCTGTCGGTACGAGGACGAGGTGCAACGCGGCGGCGTGGGGTCGCAGCCGTTCTCACCGCACTGCCGCAGGGCGGGTGGCGTGGCACCTACGGGGGTGTACACGTCCATGCTGTTCACCATGACCCTGCGGGAGCCCAGGGGCTCGCCCAGCTTCACCGTTGCTTTGACCCGCCGCGTGCCGGTACAGCCGGAGTCCTGGTCCTGGGAACGGGTCTCGTACGTGACCTTCACGTATACCGTGCCGTGCTCGACGGTGTCGAGCTCACCGCGCAGGCTGCGCACGCAGTCGCGTGCCCCGTCGGGCACTTCGGCATTGACTACCAGAGACCGGCCGCCGTCGGCGGCACGGACGCCGTCGATGCGAATCGGAGCGGCGAGCGTCCAGGCGGCGGCCGTGGCCACATCTGTCGCCTCCGCATCGGTCTCGGCGGTCTTGGAACCGCAGCCGGCGAGGACCACCAGGGCCGCGCCGAGTACGACCACCCATATCCCCCGCTGCCACATGCCATGCCCCCATCCGCCGAAGAACCGCAGCCTAGCGTGCCCCCAGGTGTCCCTCACCGTCTCCTCCCGGACCGCCTGCAGGGCAGATACAGGCCGAGCACGTCGTCCAGGGCGTGGAAGATGCCGCATCGGTGACTCGCCGTGACGGCTCCCCAAGATCTGTGCCAGATCCGAGTATTGAGAGCAGCTGTCTCTCAGCGGTGAGGACGTTCCGTTCCCCGGGAAAGCGATGTCGCCGAGTTACGAGAGCACCTGGGTTCTTGCTTCGGGACCATGAATGTGCTCTACACGATTAGGGGGACCGGGTGCTGCCGAAGCCCAATGTTTGGTCAGCCCTCGCCGACGGGCTGGAGGCGGTGCACCGGGGGTAAGGGCGGGACCGTCGGCTGTTGGTGACGCAGGCTAGGGTCGGTGGTGTTCGACCACCAGTAGCAGGAGGCACCCATGCCATCCGGGCACACGCAGCAGGACAGTGCTCAAGCCCGGCGGACCGGGCCGCGGCCGTTGGCGCCCATCCCTTTCGAGGTCGAGGCAGCCTTTCCAGAGCTGACCGGTACGGTCCGCGAGGTCATCCTCCTCTACCCCCGGGCCGGGCAGCCGGGCCCGGATGACAGTTCCATCGGCGGGCCGCTGCTGTGGCCGGCCGACGAACCCTGGCCGATGTGCGCCGAACCAGGCCACTACAAGCCGCTCAGCGCGCCCGTCGGGCCCGAGCCGGTCGCGATGGTCCCGGTGGTCCAGCTGTACGCACGGCACGTGCCCGACCTCGTCTTTCCCGCCGGCACCGACCTGTTGCAGCTCCTGTGGTGCCCGCTCGTTCACGAGGACGACCAGTACGCGGCCAACCCCCGGCTCTACTGGCGCAACTCGGCGCTGACAGCCGCCGGCGCCGCTGCCGGCGAACCGCCTCGCCCGCACACCGTGGAGGAAGACTACCGGCCGCGTCCCTGCACGGTGTCCCCCACACCAGCTGTGGAGTACCCGAACTGGGACCTGCCGGAAGAGCTCGGCGAACTGCTCGACGAGCGGTTCGAGGCCCTGAAGGATGAACGGGGCTACGACTACTTCGAGGTGGCCACCACGCAGCAGAGCAAGGTCGGCGGCTACCCGGGGTGGACTCAGCCGCCCGACTGGCCCGACTGCGCATGCTGCGGCACCCGCATGAAACACCTGCTCAGCATCACCGCGACCGAACCGGGCGTGGGCCGTTGGCTCCCCCTGGACGACCGGGACCCCCGCCAGGACGAGGACGCGATCCCGTCCTGGCGGGCCGAGGCGGACCCCGGCGCCCTCGACGCGTTCGGGCACGGCATGGCCCTCGGCGACCTCGGCGGCATGTACTTTTTTATTTGCCGCATCTGCCCGGAGACCCCGTACACCCACCGCTACGACTGCTGAGCCCGGCCCGCTCGGCTCAGGTGGTCGCGACGAGGACGCCGGTGCCTCGATGGCGGCTTTCAGTTCGATCTGAGGGCCCACGGTGCCGGTGGGGCGGACGTTGCAGACCCGGACTCCCCGGATGGATGCGTCGCATCGGTGTGCGACCTTTCGACTGTTTCTGCTTCCGGCCGACATTCCTTGCCCCCTGCGCCAGGAACCGCTGCCAACACTCGCCAACATTCGTTCCTGCATCTCACCTACGCAGCCACCATGTCGGCTCATGGTGCCTGTCCGGCATTGAGGGGCTTCGAGCTGGGAGATGCGGCGGTCCTGGAAGCGGCCGTTGGAACGGGCTGCCTGGAGGCGTTCTTCGAGCGTGCGCTTGTCCTGGATAAGTTGGCGGACTCGCTGCTTGAGGTTCGTGTTCTCGGTGGTGATCCGCTCGATCGATTCGTCGCTCCAGTTGGTTTCGAGGTCGCGGACCTGACCCATGAGGTGGGCGATCCAGCTTCGCTGGCTGCGGATCTCCGCGTACGCGGCCTTGAGGGCGTCCTCGGCGTTCAAAGTCCGCTCTCGCCAAGGGGTTTGGTCCTGAGGGTTGGGGCAGTTGCCGGTTCGGCTCCGGGTGATGCTGCCTTGGTTGACGGCGTCGGCGACGAGTGCGCGGGCGTCGGAGTTCTCATAGAGGAAGGTGCGGGAAACTCCCGTCCGGCGGACGACTGCAGCGACCGTGACGGGCTCTCCTGTCGCCTCAACTCTGCGATAGCAGTGCGGACTTGATCGACCTTGGCGTGGGTTCGCTGGCGGCGGGCCTGGAGCGCGGCGGCCGTCCGGGGCGGCGGGATCTGCTCACTCATGCCGGGATCTCCTCGTCCTCGTCGAGGTTGTCGTCGTCATCGGCGGCGCGGGCCAGCTCGGTCGCGCGGAAGCCGATGCTCCACAGGCGCTGGAAGTAGTCCTGGGGACGCCGCAGATCCAGCGCGAGGGCATCGTCCAGCAGACCGAGTCCGGCCAGGGCTTTCTCCAGGCCGTCGATGGCGCGGGAGGTGGGGGCGAAGGCCTCGTGGAGGTAGTCGGCAGTGGCGTCGTCGGGGGCGCGTTCGGCGATGGAGTGCCATTGTTCGCGTTTGCGGCGCCAGTAGAGCAGGTCAGCGCCGGACATGACGAACTTGTCGCAGTTCTCGCAGTCGAGGTTGAACGGGCAGGAACCGCCCTCAACGACGGGCTGGAAGGTGCAGAAGCCGCCCTCGGTGGGGGTGCTGAGGCGGGCGAGGTCGATCGCGAGGGCCTGGGCCTGGCGACGATCGAGCGGGGTCAGCGGGCTGGAGAGGAGCTCGCCGGGGTTGGCGGCGCCGGGGCCGGCGACCCAGACGTGCTGGAGGACGTCCTCGATCGTGTACTCGACGGACCCGGAGACGCGAGAGAAGCTGCGGGAACTGGTCGGTGGCCGAAGGGAGCAGCGGGTTTCCGTGGTGTGACGGGGGGACCCCTCGCCACGGAGCACACGATCCGGCCATGATGGCTACGCTTCGCGTCGACCACGGTGTCGTCGTCGTCCGTAGGCGGCTGGTCTCCCTAAGATCCCGGGTACTGATTGCGGCCCGACGGGCTTCCCACGAGGACACGCCCCCACCCGCACGAGTCACTCGTGCCCTGGGGGATCCACCTCGTGTCCATGCTCCTCATGAGGTTGGCAGCACAGGATCTGCTGACCCTGAACTCAAGGCGTCGTATGGTGCCCCACCTGGCAGCCAGATGGCGGCACTTCCGAGGCGCCGACGCCTCGCTGTCGGAACGTTCCGCGTGGGCCGAGAGCCTCGTGAGCCTCGCGCAAGACCTGGTCGCCGCCGGGCGCGGAAACGTGGAAATGATCGTCGACTGCGCTGCCACCCTCGACGAGGCCGACCGCCCCGGCGACCCCAGGCTCATCGACGTCGTCCTCGTGGGCCACCACCCGGAGGAGAGTGGCCTGTCCGTTCAACTGGTCGAGTTGAAGCGCTGGTCGATGGTGACCAGAGTGGAACGAGCCACAGCGGAACTGGTGCACGTACCGGGAATGGGCAGGAAGAAGCACCCCGCCCTGCAGTTGCGCGAGTACTACGAGGCGTTCACGGGCGACAGGGGACCGTTGCACGGGCTGGACTTCGAATGCGGCGGTTTCGCCTACCTGCACAACGCCACCGACGCCTCGGTCCGGCCCCTGGTCGACGTGGACGCTCCGACCGGTGCCTACGCCCGCGTCTACACGAACGACCGACGCGAGCAGTTGATCTCCGACCTCCGTAAGCACTTCGCCGACGAAGGCTGCGCGTCCGCGGCCGAGTTACTGCTGCAGAACATGGGCTTACGCAACACACCTCTGCTCGACGCCATGATCCGTTCCCGTGGAGAGGACACCGTCTTCACCCTGCGCGGCCGGCAGAAGAAGGTCGCCGACCAGATCCTGGACACCGCGGCCAAAGTCCTCCCGGATCCGCAGCGCCCCGCCCTCGTGCCGGACGAGCGGCGCGTGGTCTTCCTGGTCACCGGTGGTGCCGGTACGGGGAAGAGCGCCATCGGCCTCCAGATCAAGGCGGAGTTGGAGGCAGGCGGCCACACGGTCAAGTACGCCAGCGGCAGCAGAGCCTTCAACGGGGCGATCCAGGAGCACGTCGGTTACGGGGACCGGGAGTTCAAGGAGACCTTCACCTACTTCAGCAACTTCGTCACCCCGCCGGATCCGCCGCTGGACGTGTTGATCTGCGACGAGGCACACCGCCTGCGGGACCGCTCGACCAACCGCTTCTGGAAGCCCGAGCACCAGGGAACCAAACCCCAGGTCGACGAGCTTCTCGACGCGTCCCGTATGACGGTGTTCGTCCTCGACGAGGGGCAGTCCGTGCGGCCGAACGAGGTCGGCACCGTCGAGCTGATCGAGAACGCGGCGCAACGGTACGGCGCCGGTCTTGTCCGGTACCAACTCCGGGAACAGTTCCGCTGCGGTGGCAGCGACGCCTACATCCGCTGGGTGCGCGCCGTACTCGGGGTGGCGGACGAGGAACCGGAGCAGTGGACGCCGGACGGACTGATGCACGTGGAGGTGGCGGACAGCCCGGAGGAACTCGAACGGATCATCCGCACCGAAGCGCTGGCCGGGGCGTCCGCCCGTCTCGTCGCGGGGTATTGCTGGCCCTGGACGAAGCCGATCGGCAAGGAGAGACGGCTGGAGGCCGACGTGCGGATCGGCGACTGGCACAGACCGTGGAACGCGGACAGCGACGCGGTCTGCGAGAACGGGGCGCCGCCGTCCAAGATCTGGTCCGTGCACGAGAGAGGGCTTGATCAGATCGGTTGTGTGTACACGGCTCAGGGTCTTGAGTGGGACTGGTGCGGTGTGATCCTGGGTGAGGACATGGTGCGTCGGGACGGCCGGTGGGTGTTCCGACGGGGCAAGGAGCGCAAGGACCCGGAGTCCGGCGTCAAGCGGGTCGCCGTACCGGGCTCGTTCGACCCCAAGGTGAAGGCGGGCAGCGTCGGTGAGCAGGAGTTCGCCCGGCTGGTCCGCCACGCCTACCACGTGCTGATGACCCGGGCGAGCCGGGCAACGGTGCTCTACTCCACGGACGAGGAGACCCGGAGCTACCTGAAGGACATGGTTGGCGGGCTCCAGGTGCACGGGCTGCGCCCCACCTGGGAGAACCTGCCGGAGGAAGCACGCGTGCCGCACCTGCCCCGGCCCCGCCGGGGGCGGCGCTCCCGCAGGAGAAGCCAGAACGTGGGCCCGCACTCACCCGATCTGCGTCTGTTCTGAGGCATGCGGACGGACGCGAAGTGGCGGGCTCTCCGGGCCCGCCACTGGCCTGCGTCAGAAGAGCAGGCGCGCTGCCGCCACCAGGGCCGTCACCACGAGCTGGGTGACGACAACCGCGGCGACATTGACCAGGATCTCGCGAAGCAGGTGACGACGTGCAGGCGTGTACTCGACGGGGTTCATGGATGTCCACTCCTCGGCGTGAGCTGGGAATGGCGGGACCGCCCTTCCGGGCATCCGCATCACGCCGCGTGCGACACGCGGCGGAAACCACTCGTCAGTCACAGCCGGGAACCGGCATCCGAACACCGCAGACGTACCCTCCGGGAGGGTGCGCAGCGGAAGCGACGGTAGTGCACCACTGTTTCGCGCTCATGCTTTTCGGCCACTGCTGGGGTGTGTGCGAGAGCGGTTCTCGGGCCGGCTGCGGACGCGGCGGCGCGAGAACGGGCGCAGGGGACGGCATGCTCACACCGAGCGTCGGCGTCGCGTCACGACTCCTCGTCGTCCCCTGCATGGTTGATGAGGGGGACGAGGAGCGGGTGGACTGTGAAGCCCGATGCAGGCCCCGGGCCGTTCCTGTATTCAGTCTTGAGGACGGGCACCGCCGAGTCCGGAATCAACCCCTGATTTTGCAGCTTGCGGCTGATCCGGGTGATCGGCTTGGTGAAGCCTCTCAGAGTTCGATCTTCGTCGTAGTCGCAGATTTCGTAGACCAAGTCGGCTTCCACGTGGCCGCCTGATTCTGCCGCGTAGCGGATGACGTCAACGCGGTTGGTGTACCCCTCGTACGCCAACCCGCGGAAAAGAGCCTCAAGGGCCTCGGAGGTCCATCCGCCGTAAGTGGCCCCTGCTTCGATGCGCTCGACCCGCTCGATGTCCTCGACGGAACCGGCCTGAAGACTGAGCCGCAGAACGGGGGCGGCGACTTCCAGGAACTGCTTCGGTGACAGAAGGAAGAGTCGGCCTCCGCCACGGGCCCGGAGCTCCGCCGTCAACTCCGGGCGCGGGCCGCGGTTGTGGCCCCGCTCCTTGCGCCACCAGTCTTCCTTGGCGTCCGGGGTCACGAACAGGACGTCGCACTGACGACGGGATGCCTCGCGCAGCAGCTGTTCCCACACGAAGAAGTCCCCGACCGCTCCGTCGCCGTCCTTCTTGGCGTCCATGTAACCGGGTGGAACGCGCTGGGCGACACGCTTCTGACCCAACGCGGTCAACGAGGTGTGGTCTTCCGGAGAGAAGGGAGCCCCTACCCTGCCGGTCAGTGACGGCTCCAGCTTGGCGATCACCGGATCGGTGCTCGTGTCATGCTCGATGTGCTGCCACTCGCCCTCGCCGACCTCGTTGATCTTCTTTCGGACTTCCTCGAAGACCTCGCTCAACCGATCGCGGAGGTCGTCGAAGTCGTCGTCGCTCAAGGCGACCCGGTTGGCCCAGGTGCGCAGTGTCTGCACCGCCTGCACCGAGTGGCCGCTCATCTCCTGGGCGGCCTTGGCGCTGGTCGACCGTGCGTCGGAGATCGTGGTCTCCCGGTTCCGCCAGAACTCCACCAGAACCTGGTGGGGAATCCATAAGCGATCACCCAGGGCGCCGAGCGCTGCCAAGAGGTCGGCACGCGCCTGTTCGGTGTAACGGTAGAGATTGAGCAGAACGTTGGCGTCAGGGGTGACGATGCCGTTCGTCAGCACCGAGCCGAAGTCCGCGCTCGTCGGAGTGCGGAAGGCACCGAAGTCGTCGAACAGTCCGCGGACGTTTACGTCGGTCCTGGTGTCGTTCGCCATTGTTCCCCCATTGGCGCTGCCCGCATCGGCTCCCCTTGCCGATGTGCCTGACGGTGACCCTAGTCTTCCTCAGGTGGAGAGGAAGGGCGGATGACGGAACTCGTACACGTCGGGGCGTCAACGAGTTTCCGCGGTGCAGGGGCGACTGCCAGGAGCCCGGGAGTGACGACTGTGCGGAGGTCTCGCATGCTCTCCGAGTCATGCGCGTGCACGACAGTGGGGAGCGGGATGGTCCTCGACTCGCGCGGCCAGGTCATCTTGGGGTGGTTTCATCAGGTATGCGAAGAACTGGACTCTCGTCATCGCCATACGTCTGTATGAAGCGCGACATCCCATTGTGATCATGCGGGCCGTATGTCCTGTAGTCCCGTCCTTCACCGCCTCTTCTCATGTCACATGCAACCACTAGGATGCGCAGCGAGGGTCTGACCATGGGTAACGGCGGCCCTTGAGGGACACGAGGAGCGGGGAACAGGCATGCGGGAAGGCCGGTGGGTCACGGTCACCGAGTCAGAGTTCGAACACGAACGCCGCGGCCTGGAGGCGATCCGCCAGAAGCTGCCGGACTCCGACCCCTGGCGTGCCTGGTCGAACTTCACCTTCACCGCGAACACCGGCCACGTCCGCGAGGTCGACCTGCTGGTCGTCGCCCCCGGCGGCCTGTGCATGATCGAGCTGAAGGACTGGCACGGCTCGGTCACCTCCGAGAACGGCACCTGGGTGCAGACCACGCCCGGCGGCTACCGCCGCACGCACGGCAACCCGCTGCACCTGGTCAACCGCAAGGCCAAGGAGCTGGCCGGCCTGCTCGCCCAGACCGGCGCCAGGCGGGTCTGGGTCGCCGAGGCCGTCTGCTTCACCGACAACAGCCTCCGCGTGCGGCTGCCCGCCCACGACCAGAACGGCGTCTACACCGTCGACGAGCTGGTCGAGATGCTCAAGCAGCCCCCGCGCGACGAGCGCCGCCGCATCACCGCGATCGGCTCGCGCGAGGTCGCGGCGGCCCTGAAGAGCATCGGCATCCGCAAGAGCGACGCGCAGTACAAGGTCGGCCCCTACGAGCTGGAGCGGAAGTCCTTCGACTCCGGGCCCACCTGGGCGGACTACCTCGCACGCCACAGCGACCTGCCCGAGGCCGCGCGCGTGCGCATCTACCTCAGCGAGCGCGGCTCCGACGCATCCCTGCGCCAGTCCGTCGAGAACGCCGCCCGACGCGAGGCCGCGGTGCTGGGCCGGTTCAAGCACCCGGGCGTCGTCCAGCTCAAGCAGTACTTCCCCTCCGGGCACGCCGCCGGCCCCGCGCTGGTCTTCGACTACCACCCGGACACCCTGAAGCTGGACGAGTACCTGGTCCAGTACGGCGAGAAGCTGAACATCCTCGGCCGGATGGCACTGGTGCGCCAGCTCGCCGAGACGATGCGCTCCGCGCACGCCAGCCGCATCCACCACCGCGCGCTCGCCGCCCGTTCCGTCCACGTCGTCCCCCGGCCGCGAGGCCGCAAGGGGCAGGCGGTCGGGGAAGAGGCCGCCTGGCTCACTCCGCAGCTGCAGATCTCCGACTGGCAGATCGCCACCCAGCGCAGCGGCGACTCCTCCCAGGGCCAGGGCATGACCCGGTTCGCGCCGACCGCCCTGTCCGCCATGCACCTGTCCGACGACGCCGACGCCTACCTCGCGCCGGAACTCACCGCCCTCAACCCCGACCCGGTCTACCTCGACGTGTACGGGCTCGGCGTCCTCACCTACCTGCTGGTCACCGGCAAGGCCCCGGCCGCCAGCCAGGCCGAGCTGCTGGCCCGTCTGGAGGCGGGTGAGGGCCTGCGCCCCAGCTCCCTGGTGGACGGGCTCTCCGAGGACGTGGACTTCCTGGTGCAGGCCGCCACCGCCTACCGCCCCGGCCAGCGCCTCTCCAGCGTCGACGAGTTCCTGGAACTGCTGGAGGTCGTCGAGGACTCCCTCACCACCCCCGCCGCGGCCCTCGACGGGCACGCCGAGGAGGAGACCGGAGCGACCGTCGACAAGGACCCGCTGGAGGCCGTCGCCGGCGACGTGCTCGCCGGCCGGTGGGAGGTCCGCCGCCGCCTCGGCACCGGCTCCACCAGCCGCGCCTTCCTCGTGCGCGACCTGGAGGCGGAGACCCGCAGGACGCGTCCGCTGGCCGTGCTGAAGGTCGCCCTCTCCGACAGCCGCGGCGAGATCCTCGTCCGCGAGGCCGAGGCCATGCGCCACCTGCGCCCCCACTCCGGCATCATCCGCCTCGTCGAGCCCGAGCCGCTGCAGATCGGCGGCCGCACCGTCCTGGCGCTGGAGTACGTCGGCGACGAGCGCGACGACGGCGGCCAGGAAGCCGAGGGCGCGGCACGCCCGCGCCGCCGCGAGGAGACCGTCGCCCGCCAGCTCCGCGAGCACGGCCGCCTCCAGGTCGACCAGTTGGAGGCGTACGGCGACTACCTCTTCGGCGCCGTCGACTTCCTCGAGGGCGAGGGCGTCTGGCACCGCGACATCAAGCCCGACAACATCGCCGTCCGCATCCGCCCCAACCGCACCCGCGAGCTGGTCCTCATCGACTTCTCGCTGGCCGGCTACCCGGCGAAGAACACCGACGCGGGCACCGAGGGTTACCTCGACCCCTTCGTCGACGTCATCACGCGCGGCTCGTACGACTCGCACGCCGAGCGGTACGCCGTCGCCGTCACCCTGCACCAGATGGCCTCCGGCGAGCTGCCCAAGTGGGGCGACGGCAGCGTCCTGCCGCGCATGACCGACCCGAAGGAGTGGCCGTACCCGACCATCGCGGCCGAGGCCTTCGACCCGGCAGTGCGCGACGGGCTCGTCGCCTTCTTCCAGAAGGCCCTGCACCGCGACGCGGGCAAGCGGTTCCTCGAGCTGAAGCCGATGCGGGACGCCTGGCGCAAGGTCTTCCTCGACGCCTCGCAGACCGTCCCCTCCAGCCACCGCACCCGCCACGCGGCCCCCACCGACGGGACCGCACCCGCCGAGGGCGTCGCCGCGGGGATCGCGGACGCCGAGCCGGAGACCGCCGAGCAGCAGCGCGACCGGCTCGCCGCCGAGGTCACCCGCGACACCCCGCTGACCGTCTCCGGCCTCACGCCCGCCGCCCAGTCCTTCCTCTACGGCCTGGGCATCACGACGGTCGGCGAACTCCTCGACTACAGCCGCCGCAAGCTCGTCAACGCCCCCGGCCTCGGCGCCAAGACCCGCAACGAGGTCCAGCAGCGGCAGAGGGGGTGGGGCGAGCGGCTGCGCGAGATCCCCGTCTCCCCGCTCACGCCGAAGGGCCGGGCGGAGGCCAAGGAGGAGCTGGAGCAGCTCACCGCCGCCGAGTCCGCCCTCGTCGGCAAGCTCGCGACGGGCGAGTCGGCGGGCGCGCTGTCCGCCCGCACCCTGCGCTCCGTCAGCCTCGACACCCTCGCCACCGTCTTCGTGCCGGCCGTCAACAACAACGGCTCCAACCGCAACAAGGCGGAGATGGTGCGGCTGCTGCTGCGCCTGCCCGACGAGCACGGCGTCCTGCCCGGCATCGGCGTCTGGCCGAAGCAGAAGGACGTCGCCGACGCGCTCGGCCTCAGCCACGGCCGCATCCCGCAGATGCTCAAGGAGGAGCGCAGGCGCTGGAAGGCGGAGCCCGCCGTCCAGGCACTGCGCGACGAGATCATCGACCTGCTCGTGAGCATGGGGCGCGTCGCCTCCGCCGTGGAGATCGCCGACGCCCTCGCCGTCCGCCGCGGCACGCACCTCGCTGGACGCGAGCAGCGGCGCGCGATGGCCCTGGCGGCCGTACGGGCCGTCGTCGAGATCGAGCAACTGGTGCCGCAGGAGGCCGAGTTCCAGCACCAGCCCAACCGCAAGGCGACCGACGAGTCGCTGGGCGCCGGCCTGCTCGCCCTCGACGTGCGCGAGAACGACGCCCCGGACACCCCCACCGCGCCCGGCCTGCTCGACTACGCGACCCGCCTCGGCAAGACGGCCGACCGGCTCGCCCGGCTGGACACCCTGCCGACGGCCGCGACTGTCCTGGCCGAACTGGGCGCCCTGACGGTCCCGCCCGGCGCCGTCGACTGGGACGAGCGGCGCATGGTGGAGCTGGCCGCCGCCGCGTCGGTGAACGCCGCCGCCACTCCGCGCCTGGAAATCTACCCACGCGACCTGTCGCTCGTCCGGGCACTGCGCCTCACCCAGGCCGGCCTCGTCCGTTGGATCCCGGGCGTTCCGGAGGGTCGGCAGCCCGGTCTGACCGGCGAGGACGTGCACGAGCGGGTCCGCGCCCGCTTCCCCGAGCTGGTCGTCCCGGACGGACGCGGCGGCACGACGCACGAACTGCCGACCGGCGGCCCGCTCACCAAGGCACTGCGCGACGCCGGCTTCGAGCTGTCGCTCAGCATGCGCGAGGACACGGGCACCCTGCGCTACCTGCCGACGCGGGTGGACGACGCATCCAGCTACCTCACGACGGGCGCGTGGCGGCAGTCGACGCGCACGGGCACGGTGACGCGGTACGCGGACGACCCGCAGCTCGCCGGCGCGGTGCGCGCGGAGGAACGGCTGCTCGCCTCGGCCCGCCGGGACGGGTACCGGGTGCTGACCGTACGGCAGCAGCTCGTGCGGGACGCGGTGCGGGAACTGAGTGCCGAACGGCTGGGCGCACAGGCCCTGTCGGTGACCGAGCTGTTCCTGGAAGCCTTGCACGGACAGGTCACGCCGGGCACCAAGCCGACCTGGGAGACGCTGCTCAAGGCGGACGCCGCCGAGCCGGGCTCCAAGGGCGCGGTGCGGTTCGCGGAGTACGCGCGCACGGCGTGGGGCTCGGTCGAGCCCCGGATCGTCGAGCTGCTGGGCAACGGTGGCGGCGGTGGGGCGGGGCCTGTCCTGCTGACGGAGGCCGGGGTGTTCGCCCGGTACGACGCGATGGGCGTCCTGGACCGGCTGGCGTCGGCGGCCCGGCGGGGTGGGCGGGGGCTGTGGCTCCTGGTCCCGCAGAGTGACCCCTCGCGCGAGCCCCGGCTCGGGCAGGTGGCCGTGCCGTACCAGGCCGGCCTGGGGGAGTGGATCCAGCTTCCGGACACGTGGGTGGGCAACGCCCACCGCGGGTCCGGCGAGGTTGTGGCAAGTGGTGTCGAGGGAGACGCGAAGTGATCGACCGCAAGGCTCTGTTGGACGACCTGAAGCAGCAGGTCAAGGCGGTCGAGGCCGACCTCGGTAAGCAGGTGAAGGCCCTCGATGAGGTCGGCGCGCGGCTGCGGGCCGAGTACGACCAGGCGCGCAAGCTGGGGCGTACGGCGGCGACGTGGACCTCGTGGCTGGACGAGCGGGTCACGCAGGTCGCGGTGGCGTGGGTGCTGGGCACGGTGTTCGTCCGCTTCTGCGAGGACAACCGGCTAATCCCGGAGCCGTACCTGACGGGGCCGGACGGGGACCGGCGCGAGCTGGCGGAGTCGCGGTACGACGCGTACGTGGAGTCGGACGACAACCCGACCTACCGCGGCTGGCTGGAGAAGGCGTTCGACGAGCTGGGCCAGGGCCAGGCCGGCCGCCTGCTCTTCGACAAGCGGCACAACCCGCTGTACCAGATTCCGCTGTCGCACGACGGTGCGCGCGAGCTGGTCGAGTTCTGGCGGCAGCGGGACGAGGCGGGCGTCCTGGTCCACGACTTCACCGATCCGCTGAACGAGGACGGCACGGAGGGCTGGGACACGCGGTTCCTGGGCGACCTGTACCAGGATCTGAGCGAGGCTGCCCGGAAGACGTACGCGCTGTTGCAGACGCCGGAGTTCGTGGAGGAGTTCATCCTCGACCGCACGATGAATCCTGCGGTGCGGGAGTTCGGGTACGAGGGCCTGAAGATGATCGACCCTACGTGTGGGTCGGGGCACTTTGTGCTGGGGGCGTTCCGGCGGCTGGTGCGGCTGTGGGGGGAGGGACAGCCGGGCAAGGACGTGCATGAGCGGGTAGCGGCTGCGCTGAAATCGGTGCACGGGGTCGATGTCAACCCGTTCGCTGTGGCCATTGCTCGGTTCCGTTTGCTGGTCGCGGCTATGGCTGTGAGTGGTGTCCGGACGCTGGCGGGGGCGGCGCAGTACGACTGGCCGGTGAATCTGGCGGTAGGAGACTCGCTGATCAAGTCCCGCCGCTCCCAGCAGGGCAACCTGTTTGGTGGAGTGGAAGAGGACTTCGTGGACGAGTTGGCCGAGTTCAAGTACGCCACGGAGGACGTGCACGAGTACCCGGACATCCTGCGGCCGGGGCGGTATCACGTAGTGGTGGGGAACCCGCCTTACATCACCGTGAAGGACAAGAAGCTCAACGATTTGTATCGAGAGCTTTATCCGGCATGCGCGGGTGCATACGCGCTGTCGGTTCCGTTCGCTCAGCGGTTCTTCGAATTGGCCAAGCGCGGAGATGCTGAAGGTAGGGGATACGGCGCGGTCGGGCAGATCACTGCTAACTCATTTATGAAGCGTGAGTTCGGCACGAAGCTCATTGAGGGCTTCTTTGGACATGCGGTTGAGTTGACTGAAGTCATCGACACATCCGGCGCCTACATCCCCGGGCATGGCACGCCGACGGTAATCCTCATCGGCAAGCAGAGGGGTGGAGGCGGCCGATCGCCGGTGATTCGGACCGTACGCAGTGTGCAGGGAGAGCCTGCTGCGCCGGAGAACGCCGAGGACGGGCTTGTCTGGAAGGCCATCATGGACCAGATCGACAAGCCAGGCTCGCTGAGCCAGTGGGTTTCGGTGGATGACCTGGAGCGTGGTCGTTATTTCGGCAAGCAGCCATGGATCTTGGCCGATGGCGGTCTTGAGATGGTTGAGCAATTGGGGAAAACGTCTACCCGCGTACTTGGTTCTCACAGTGATGCTATCGGGCGGACTACACACACCGGTATGGATGACGCCTTCTACCTACCCGAGGTAGCGGCACAGACGCTTTCGCTGGGTTCTTCCTGTGTACCTGTTGTGCTCGGAGACGGCGTTCGAGACTATGGGATCGACGCGCCGATTTGCACCTTCTTTCCTTATGATCCGCAGGGAAATGCACGTCAGCTCAATGTTCGAGAGCAGCGTTTTCTGTGGGGAAACCGAACTGGCCTTCGTCGCCGTATGGATTTCGGGCAGACGCCCGCTGAGCGTGGTTTGCGCTGGTTTGATCACAGTATGTTCTTCCCGAAGCGTTACGCCGCCCCGTTTGGTCTGGCTTTTCCGTTTGTATCAACGCATAATCATTTCGTATTGGATCGCGGCGGCAAAGTCTTCAAGCAGACCGCGCCGGTGATCAAGTTGCGGGAGGGGGCGAGTGAGGAGGAGCACCTGCAGTTGCTCGGGCTGCTGAACAGCTCTACGGCTGGGTTCTGGCTTCGCATGGTGAGCTATCCCAAGGGGGGAGACCCGGTTGGTGATGAGGGTGCGCGTGTCAGTGTCCACCCATGGTCTGACAGGTATGAGTTCACTGGTACGAAACTCCAGGAGTTCCCTCTTCCTGCCGAGTACCCCACTGCCGTCGCCACCGCCCTCGACGCCCTTGCCCAGCAGCTCACCGCTACCAGCCCTGCAGCTGCGGCGGCCAAGTCGGCCCCGACCGTCACCGTCCTCCGCGAGGCCAAAACCCGCTGGGAGTCCACCCGCGCCCGCATGATCGCCCTTCAAGAAGAGCTGGACTGGCAGGTCTACTCCCTCTACAACCTGCACTCCGAAGACCTCCGTGTCTCCGAGGACCCCGAGGACCCCGAGGACCCCGAGGACCCCGAGGACCCCGAGGACCCCAACATCCCCGAACTTGCCCTCGGCGAGCGCGCCTTCGAGATCGTCCTCGCCCGCCGCGTCGCCGCCGGCGAGGCCAGCGACGAGTGGTTCAAGCGGCACAACTCCACCCCCATCACGGAGATCCCCGCCCACTGGCCCGCCTCCTACCGCGAGATCGTCCAGAAGCGCATCGACGCCATCGAGTCCAACCGCGCCATCAACATGGTCGAGCGCCCCGAGTACAAGCGCCGCTGGGCCACCGAGGGCTGGGACGCCCTCCAGGAGAAGGCCCTGCGCTCCTGGCTGCTGGACCGCATGGAGAACCGCGACCTCTGGTTCGACGAGAACGGTCAGCCCGCCATCCTCACCCTGGCCCGCCTCACCGACGCCCTCTCCCGCGACGAGGACTTCGTCTCCGTCGCCCAGCTCTACGCACCCCGTAAGGAACTTGCGAAGGTCGTCGCCGAGCTGATCACCGACGAGCACGTGCCATTCCTCTCCGCCCTGCGCTACAAGCCCTCCGGGCTGAAGAAGCGCACCGACTGGGAGGAGGTGTGGGACCTCCAGCGAAAGGAGGACGCCGCGCCGGACGAGCCAGCCAAGCGGAAAATCCGGGACTCTATCCCCGTACCGCCCAAGTACACCTCCGCCGACTTCCTGCGCCCCTCCTACTGGAAGGCACGAGGCAAGCTGGACGTGCCCAAGGAGCGGTTCATCTCCTACGGGCAGACCAACGCCGCCACTCCCGAGCTGTACGGCTGGGCCGGCTGGGACCACAAGGAGCAGGCACAGGCGTTGGCGACGTACTTCACCAACACCGCACTGTCCACCGAGGAGATCACCCCGTTCCTCGCCGGCCTGCTGGAACTCCAGCCGTGGCTGTCCCAGTGGCACAACGAGTTCGACATGCTCTACAGCGGCTCCCCGGCGGACTTCTTCGCCGGTTACCGCCAGCAGATGCAGGGTGAGCACGGACTCACCGACGACGACCTCCGCAACTGGCGTCCCCCGGCCGCAACCCGAGGCCGTCGCGCAGCAGTGAAGAAGTAGCCGGAATCGACTCGGCGTTGTGCCCCTGCACCGACGCCGAGTCTGCCGGGGGAGAGGCCCCCGGGTGGGCGTGTGTGTGACCGCCGGTCGGTACGCGCAGCTGCGCCCATACGGTCTTGCCGGGGGCGGCCGGGCGAGGGGTGACGCCCCAGTCGTCCGCAAGGACGGCGACGAGGTGGAGGCCGCGGCCGGACTCGGACAGGTGGTCCGGGGACGCGGGAGTGGGCGAGGGCTGCTTCTCGGCACGGGTGTCGGTCACCTCGATGCGGAAAGTGCCCTCGGCCAGGGTGAGTTGGACATGGAAATCCCGGCCGGGGACGTGACCGTGGCGTACGGCGTTGGCGCTGAGTTCGGCCGTGATGAGGGTGAGTGTCTCGTTGACCGGGGTCGTGTAGGGGTGGCCCCAGTCGTTCAGGCGGTGCGAGACGAGTCGGCGGGCGAGGCGGACGCCGCGCGGCGTCGAGGTGAAGCGCATGGTGAACTCGCGTTCGGATGCGGAGCGCTGTGGCGTGTGCCCGTTCGGGGGAGTTGCTGACTTCATACGGTCAACGGTCGCGGACTCTGCGTAGCGTTGACCAGGAGCGACGCGCTGACGGGTGCGGGCTGTACGTGCAGGTGGTGCGCTTGTCCGTGACGCGGGGCGTGACCGGTTCCCGGGCCGCACGTTGGGCGAGCGGAGCCTGGTGACTGCGAGGGGCGCACGGGAGGAGCTACGGCGTGAACGACGAGGTTCAGCAGCCGGAATACGAGGTGGGGACGGGCATTCTGTGCTTGTTCGGACGGCAGTTGAAGCTGTGCCGGGAGCGGGCGGGAATGGACCGTGCGAGGTTCGGGTCGTTGACCGGATACTCGGCCTCGACGATCGCGTCGTTTGAGCAGGGCAGACGTATTCCGCCGCCGAGGTTCATCGACCAGGCGGACGAAGCGCTCGGGGCAGGTGGGGTGTTGAGCGCGAGCAAGGAGGAGGTGGCTCGGGCTCAGTATCCGGCGTTCTTCCGGGACGCGGCCAAGTTGGAGGCCGAGGCGGTTGAGCTTCATGTGTACGACACCCAGTTGGTCAACGGCCTGTTGCAGACGGAGGAGTACGCACGAGCGGTGTTCGCCATGTGGCAGCCGTTGCTGGACGAAGGGCTCATCGAGCAACGGGTGGCCGCACGACTGGCACGACAAGAGATCTTCGGCCGACGCCCCGCGCCGCATCTGAGCTTCGTGATCGAGGAAGCTGTCCTGCTCCGGCCGCTCGGCGGGGAAGCTGTCTGGCGAGGCCAGTTGGAGCACCTCATGCTGATCGCAGAGAGGCGCAACGTGGTGATTCAGGTGATGCCGTTGTCCCGTCGGGAACATGCGGGACTGGCTGGCCCGTTTACCTTGATGGAGACCAAGGATGGGCGCAGGATCGCGTACACGGAGGTACAAAGCGACAGCCGTGTCCACACGGAGCGTGTGAAGGTGCGAGCACTTGAGCGTACGTACGGGATTCTTCGCGCGCAGGCCCATACTCCGACAGAATCGCTGGCGTTGATCGAGAAGCTGCTGGGAGAGAGATGAGCGGGGAAAGGGTTGGGTCGGGCTCCGATGGCCTGGCGTGGTTCAAGAGCAGTCACAGCGCCGGTGATGGCGGCCAGTGCGTAGAAGTAGCCACCACCCCCGCCAGGGTCCACGTCCGCGACTCCAAGGGCACGACCCGTGCCGCATTCGCCGTGGAACCCACGGCCTGGGCCGCCTTCGTAGAGTTCGCGGCACGCTGACAGAGGTGGCGTCGATCGTAGGGCCCTCCGGCGGGCATGTGCTTGCCGAGGGCCCTGCGCATGTCCGCTCCCGGAACACCTTCAGCGGCCCAGGCACCTTGCTCGCCGGATGCCCGCGCCGGCGCAGCTTGGCGCGGCCGTCAACGTCCGCCCCGGGCGCGCTTGGTTCGCGACGGCGGTCGCCTTCCCGGGTGACGATCGACATCGTGAAGGGAGCCCGCCCTCACGCCACCGTCACTCACATAACAAGGTCTCAACGGAGCTGATACATGCTGGCCCTTGGAGCGCGGAGCTACTGTAAGTTCCTGCCATGAAGCAGGGTAAAGAGGTCGAGAATCCCGAGTCGCGTTTCTTCGCGGTGCTGTTGGCGGCGGCGAAGCTTCCGGGTGTGCGTATCCACAGGGAGGCGTACCTTCGAAGTGCGCTGGCTCGCCACTGCTCCGAGGATGAGATCCGACGAGCGATAGAAGAGACTCCCGCTGCGGCGGGCATCACTGTCAAGGTCCTCGACAAGGCCGCCAACGACTCCATCCGCTACGAAACCGCCAAAGTCAGCGCTCTCTCCGCCGCCGCCGGGATACCCGGCATCCTCGCCCTTCCCGCCACGGTGCCCGCCGACGTGGCCCAGTACGTCGGCCACATGCTGCGCATCGCGCAGAAGCTCGCCTATCTCTACAGCTGGCCCGATCTGTTCTCCGACGAGGGCGATGACGTCGATGACGCCACCATGGGGGTGCTCACGCTGTTCTTCGGCGTGATGTTCGGCACCCAGTCGGCGAACGCCGCCGTGGGGAAGGTCGCGGGGATGATGTCGGAGCAGGTCGCCAAGAAGCTGCCTCAGAAGGCGCTCACCAAGGGCGTCGTCTATCCCATAGTGAAGAAGGTCGCGGCCTACATCGGCGTCAAGATGACGAAGGAGTCGTTCGCGAAGGCCGTCTCGAAGGCCATCCCTCTCGTAGGGGCTGCTGTTTCCGGCGGGTTCACCTTCGCGACCTACCTTCCGATGGCCAAGAGGCTCAAGAAGCACCTCGCCGGCCTGCCACTGGCGGATCCGTCGCGCCGGGTGATGGAGGGGGACGTCGTGGACGGCGAAGTCGTGGAAGACCACGAAAATTTCGACACAGCACACGCTGAACAGCACGGCGCGGACACCACTGCCGTCAAGCTGGAGGAACCCCAGTCTTGACGCCGCGGGTGCCCTCCTGATTGCCGAAGGGGTGGCCGATGCGGCGGGCGTTCTCTTCATCGCCGCAGGGGGGCGGTGATCTGTCGGCACGCGGGCTGGCCCTTTACCTCGCCTCGTTGATCACCGCGACCCGCGAAAATCCGTCGGCGCACCGGACACCCGCGGCGGGGCCAGGGGAACGATCTCCCGGTCGAAGAAATCGTAGAACCCCTCGCCACGCTCATACAGCGCATTGAACCCGGCGTTCGTTTCCCGGATCAGTGAGCTGTCCGTACAGCGGTTGGCTCCCGCCGCATTTCCATCCTGTCCTGCTCGACAGCGTCTCGGCGGCGACCCCCGCGGACCTGGTGCCCGCCCTCGACACGACAGCCGTCCGACTGCTCGACGCGGCCGTGCCCGGTGTACCCGACGCCGGTCCGCACGATCCCCGACTGCGCCTGCTGGTACCTCACGCGCTTGCCCTGCTGAGGCGCATCGGCGGGCCGTCCGCCGCCGACGCCCTGGCCGTTGCGACGCGGCTGTCCATCGCCCTGCACCGGACCGGTGACTACCTCTCCGCCTGGGAGACCGCCCGAAACGCCGCGGACCCCGCCCGGCAACTCCTCTCCCGGACCCGTGCCGCGCTCGGACACATGGAGGAGGGGAGCGCGCTGATGACCGACGTCGTCGAGCGGAGGGAACGCGGCCTGGGCCCCGAACACCCCTTCACGGTCGCGAGCCGGCACCTGCTGGACGCCTACCGGTCGGGGCGACGGCGGCCGTAGCGCTCACGGCGGGACCGGAGCGGCCGGCACGGGCGGTGCGCGAGGGTATACGGCACGGGGTCGACGGGAGTACCGATGTAGGGTGCTATGCGCAGGCCGTACGGGTGACGTTCAGTACGAGGGGGACGAAGAGTGCAGACGCCGCGAACCTGTCCGACCTGAATCGGCCGACGCCGTGAGCGTCGTTCCCGTCCGGTCACCGCATGACCGGATCCGTCCTCGCCACCGGCCAGGACAGCCGGTCCGCCGCACCGGCCATCCGTACCTCTGAGCCCGCCCCGCCCCTCGGACCGGCCCCGGGCCTGGGCGGCGGACCCCGCACCACACCGTGTACGAGCAACAGCACCGACCACCGTCAGGGAGAGCGAGAACCCGCAATGGCCCAGCCGCCCCTCCTCCGCGATGTCATCGACATCAAGGAGTCCATCTCCACCTCGGACTTCGTGCTGTCCCTCGCCGAGGCGACGACAGACGAGGGCGCCCAGCACGCGCTCAAGGACTACGTCGTCACCGAGCGGCTGCTGGAGAACTTCGACGAGGCGCTGGACCTCATCAAGTCCGCGCTGGACGGGCACCGCTCCAAGGCCGCGTACCTCCACGGCTCGTTCGGTTCCGGTAAGTCGCACTTCATGGCCGTGCTGTACGCACTGCTCAGCGGCAACCAGGCCGCCCGCGCCCGTACCGAGTTCGACCCGGTGCTGACCAAGCACGAGTGGCTGAGCACGGACGGCAAGAAGTTCCTGCTCGTGCCGTACCACATGCTCGGCGCGAAGGCCCTGGAGCAGCGGGTGCTCGGCGGGTACGTGCACCACGTCAAGAAGCTGCACCCGGAGGCCCCGACCCCGCAGGTGTACCGGACCGACTCCCTCTTCGCCGACATCCGCGCCATGCGCGCCAACATGGGCGACGAGGCCGTCATCCGCGGCCTGGGCACCGGCGTGGACGACGATGACGAGGACGAGTGGGGCGAGGGCTTCGCCTGGACCCCGCAGCTCCTGGACACCGCGCTCGCCGCCGAGGAGAACCACGAGGCGGGCGTCCCGCTCAACCTCACCAACCCCTCCACCCCGGCCGAGCTGCGGGCCAAGCTCGTCAACGACGCCGGCACCAACCTCCTCCCCGGCTTCACCAAGAACGCCGCCGAGGACGAGCACGGCTTCATCTCCCTGGACGCCGGTCTGTCCGTCATCGCCGAGCACGCCAAGTCGCTCGGCTACGACGGCCTGATCCTGTTCATGGACGAGCTGATCCTGTGGCTGGCCACCCTCATCCACGACCAGAAGTTCGTGGCGCGCGAGGCCAGTAAGATCACGAACTTCGTGGAGGGCGGCGACGCCCGCCGCGCCATCCCCGTCGTGTCGTTCATCGCCCGCCAGCGCGACCTGCGCGAGCTGGTCGGCGAGGAGGTGTCCGGCGCGGCCGAGTCGTCCATCCAGGACACCCTGAACCTGGCCTCCGGCCGGTTCGACAAGATCACCCTGGAGGACCGCAACCTCCCGCAGATCGCCCACGCCCGCCTCCTCAAGCCCAAGGACGACGAGGCGGCCCAGCAGGTCGCCGCGGCCTTCGAGCAGACCAAGCGGGTCGGCCCGCAGGTCTGGGACACCCTGCTCGGCTCGGAGAAGGGCACCACCGGTGCGGACGCGGAGTCGTTCCGGCTGACGTACCCGTTCTCGCCGGCGTTCATGGACACCCTCGTCCACATCTCGTCGGCGCTGCAGCGCTCCCGCACCGGTCTGAAGCTGATGGGCCAGCTCCTCGCCGACCACCGCGACGAGATCCGCCTCGGGCAGCTCGTCCCCGTCGGCGACCTCTACCCGGTGATCACGGCGGGCGGCGACAAGCCGTTCACCGACAGCCTGAAGGTCGTCTTCGAGGCCGCCGACAAGCTCTACAAGACCAAGCTGCGGCCCTACCTGCTCAGCTCCTACGACATCACCGAGGACGACGTCGAGCAGTACCGCAACCGGCCCGAGTCCCTCACCGACCCGAAACGGCTGGGCGGCTGCAAGATGTTCGTCGGCGACAACAGGCTCGTGTGCACGCTGCTGCTGTCCGCGCTCGCGCCCAGCGTGCCCGCGCTGTCCGAGCTGACCGTCCGGCGGCTCGGCGCGCTCAACCACGGGTCGGTCCTCGCCCCCATCCCGGGCGCCGAGGTCGGCATCATCAAGAACAAGGTCGCCGAATGGGCGGCCCGGTTCCCCGAGATCAAGGAGACCGGCACCGACGCCAACCCCGGCGTCCGCCTCGAACTCTCCGGCGTCGACGTGGACTCCGTCATCGCCAACGCCCAGGTCAACGACAACCCCGGCAACCGCGTCGCCCTCGCCCGCCGGCTCCTCTCCGAAGAACTGGGCGTCGAGCACGGTCAGTTGAGCGACCAGCTCAGCTTCACCTGGCGCGGCACCGCCCGCACCGCCGAGATCGTCTTCGGGAACGTCGCCGACGAGGACGAGCTGCCCGACCACGACCTGATGCCGCAGGAGGAGGGCCGCTGGCGCATCGCCATAGACCTCCCCTTCGACGAGGGCGAGTGGGGCCCGGTCGAGGACGTCAACCGCATCCAGCGGCTGCGCGAACGCCAGCAGGGCGAACGGTCCCGCACCGTCGCCTGGCTGCCCGCGCACCTGTCCGCGCAGCGCTTCGCCGACTTCCGGCGCCTCGTCGTCATCGACAAGGCCCTCGCCGACGAGCACCGCTTCGACACCCAGTACGCCGGCCACCTCAACGCCGACAACCGCAGCCGCGCCAAGGGCCTCCTGGAGACCCAGCGCGAGGCTCTGCTCAAGCAGGTCAAGGGCGCCTTCAAGCAGGCGTACGGCCTCGCCCAGAAGCAGGCCGCCGACGTCGTGCCCGACTTCGACGACCACCTCGTCGCACTGCCCGACGTCGACGGCCTCACCCTGTCCTTCGGGCAGAGCCTGCACGACGGCATCCGGCACGTCGCGGGCAAGCTGCTCGCCCACCAGTACCCGGCCCACCCCGACCTCGACCCCGACGCCACCGGCACCGCCGTCAAGCCCGCCGACACCAAGAAGGTGTTCACCCACGTCCGGGCCGCCGCCGAGGCCCGCGACGGGCGGGTGGAGGTTCCGGCCGCCGACCGCAAGCTCATGCAGCGGATCGCCGGGCCGCTGCGCCTCGGGCAGCAGAAGGAGGCGTACTTCGAGCTGTCCCGCTACTGGGCCGACCACTTCCGGCAGCTCGCCCGCTCCCAGGGGGTCACCGGTGACCTGTCCCTGATCACGCTCACCGACTGGACCGACAAGCCCGACCCGCGGGGCCTGCCCGACTTCCTCGCCCGGCTCGTCGTCGCCGCCTTCGCCGAGATGGACGACCGGGTGTGGGTGCGCGGCGGCACCGTCCTCGACCCCGCGCCCGAACTGTCCGCGATCAAGGACCACGACGCGCTGCGCAGTCAGCCGCTGCCCGCCGAGTCCGACTGGGACACCGCACGGCAGCGCTTCGAGACGATCTTCGGCGCGAAGCCGCCCGCGCTGCGGCGCGGGCGGATGGTCAACCAGTTCGCCCGCCAGATCATCGAGGCCGCCCGTGCCCATCGGGACCACGCGGCCGACCTGGTGCACCAGTTGGAGGCCCACGCCTCCTTCCTCGGCCTCGACCAGACCGCCGACACCGGACGACTCGCCCTCGCCCGCCGCTCCCTGGAACTGCTGGACGCCCTCACGGCGGAGGCCGGCAAGGGCGCGGCCGGGGCGAAGAAGACCGTGGAGGCCCTCGCCTCCTTCGACCTGGGCGAGACCAGCGCCGACCGGTACGGCACCTCCATCAAGAAGGCCCGCGCGGTCGCGGAGGCCGTCGCCTCCGCCCCCTGGAGCACCCTGGAGCTCGCCGCCGGGCTCGGCCCCGAGGGCGAGGCGCTGCTCGACTCGCTGCGCAACGTGGCCCGCGACGACCAGCGCACCGCTGACCTGCGCGACGCCCTCGCCCGCACCCAGCGCGAGGTCGTCGCCCTGATCAAGCGCACCCAGGCCGCCGCCACGCCGCCGCCCGTGCCGGTCGCGCCCCAGCCCCCCACGGCCGACGGCCAGTCCCTGGACACGCCGACCAGCGACCCGCGCATCCCCTACACCCCGTCACAGGAGACGCCCTCCTCGGCGAGCGGTGGCGGTACGGCGCGGAAGTCCGGACGCCGCAGCACGACCGTGTCCCGGGCTGCCGCCGACCTCCAGGCGGAGCTGGCCGAACTGGCCGCCCGCCACCCGAACGCGACCATCGAGATCACCTGGCAGGTCATCGAATGACGGACACCGTCACCGCCGCACCGGGTGCGGTCCGGCTGAACACCGCGACCGTCACCCAGTACCTGTCCTCCCAGACCCACCTCGCCGCCTCCCTGACGGGGGAGGAGCGGGGGCGGCGCCGGGTCGTGTTGCTGCGGTCCGCGCCGCAGTGGGACGGCCCCGCCGAACCCGTCTGGGGCGAGGGCCGCACGGCCGGCGTCGCGGTGGCGCCCTCCCCGCTCGCCGTCCACGAGCTCGTCCTCGACCACCTGGCTGGCCGCCGCCCCGGCCCCGCCGTCCTGGTCGTCCTCACCGACCGGGAGCAGAACGAACTCGACCCGGCGATCCTCGCCCGCGTCCACAAACTGCGCATCGACACGGTCGACAGCTGGGACGTCGTCCGCGAGGCGTTCGGCGCCCGGCAGATAGACCCCCGGCTCAAGGACGTCAACTGGGCGGCCGAGGCCCTGCTCGACGCCACCCCGCCCGGCGGCTGGTCGGCCGTGCCCGGCGGCTGGCTGTCCCGCCAGTACGCCCTCACCGCGCTCGCCCAGCGCCGCCTGCGCCTGGGCCGCTACGACACCGAGGGCGGCACGCGCCGCCCCGGCGACGACCGGCTCGACGCCCAGGCCCTGCTGCACTGGTCGATCCGGCCCGGCGCCCCCGAACGGTTCCTGGCCCTGCGCGGCCCCGAACGCGCCGGACTGGCCGCCTTCCTCGGCGAGGAGGACCAGGCGGGCCTCGCCGGCCGTGCCCTGCTCGCCCTGGTCGACGCCGAGCGCGGCGCGGACGCCGCCGCCTTCGGCCTGGTGTGCGCGGCGCTGTGGCAGCACGCCGAGCCCGCCCCCGAGACCTACCGGGCCCGGGGCCGCGCCGAACGCTACTTCGGCGACCAGCCCCCGGCGACCGGCGACCAGCTCGACGCCCTGGTGACCGTCTTCGGGCGGGCCGCCGAGGAGTACGTGACCACGCTGCTGGCGGCCGGACACCGCACCGGCGGCACCGACGCCGACCAGGTCCGCGAGGCACGCCGCACCACCGGCATCGTGCTCGATCGGGCGTCCGCGCTGGCCCGCCAGTTCGGCGCGGAGGAGGCCGTGGCGGCGAGCCCCGTCCTGCGCGGCGGACTCGAGGCCCGGTTCACCGCCGTCGGCCAGGCCCTCGCGGCGGGCGACACGGCCGCGGCGGCGGACGCCGTCCGCCGCCTGGAGGACCACCGGCTCGCCGCCGAGCAGGAGGAGTCCGCCCGCATCGAACGCGCCCGCATGGGCCAGCGCCTCGCCCGCTGGCTGGTCACCGACCCGCCCGCCGACGCCCCCACCGTCGCCGACGCCCTACAGCGGCACGTCGCCGAGACCGGCTGGGCGGACCTCGCCCTGGAGCACATCGAGGCCGGCGGCGACCCGGACCCCGTCCTCAAGGCCGCCTACGACACCCTCGGCACCCGTGTCAGGGACCGGCGCCGGCAGATCGACGCGTCCTTCGCCCGCTCCCTGGCCACCTGGACGCAGGCCGGCACCCAGCCCGGCTCCATGCTCACCGTCGAGACCTTCCTCGACCGCGTGGTCGGCCCGGTCGTGCGGCGCGGGGAGGAGCGGCGGGTGCTGCTGCTCGTGCTCGACGGCATGAGCGCGGCCATCGCGAACGAACTCGGGGAGGAGCTGCGCCGCTCCTGGGCCGAGTTCGACCCGTTGCCCGAGGGCGGCGCCCCGCATCGGCGGGCGATGGCCGCCGCCCTGCCCACGGTGACGGCCGTCTCCCGCACCTCGCTCTTCGCGGGCACGCTGACGAAGGGCACCCAGGCCGACGAGAAGCGGCTCTTCCCCGCGCTGAAGCTGTGGGGCGGGGCTCCGGCCGCCGTGTTCCACAAGGACGACCTGCGCACCGAGACCGCGGGCGACACCTTCGGCCCGGCTCTGACGGAGGCGCTCGGCGACGCAAGGACCCACGTCGCCGTCGTCCTCAACGCCATCGACGACCGGCTCGCCAAGGAGCAGAAGCTCGGTGACGGCGCCTGGCGCGTCGACGACGTGCCCGGCCTGCGCGACCTGCTGCGGGTGGCGGCCACCCAGGGCATGGCGGTCGTCCTCACCAGCGACCACGGCCACGTCGTCGACCGGCACGGCACGAAGGTCGATACCGCTGCCGACCCCGCGTCCGCCCGCCACCGCCTGCCCGGCGGCGGCCCGCTCGCGGAACGCGAGATCGCCCTGTCCGGGCCGCGCGTGGTGTGGCCCGAGCCCGGCGCGTCCATCGTCGCGCTGTGGGACGCCGACTCCCGCTACACCACCCTCAAGGCCGGCTACCACGGCGGGGCCTCCCTCGCCGAGGTCACCATCCCGGTGCTCGCCTTCCTGCCGTTCGGTGCGGAACCTCCCAAGGGGTGGCGGGAGCTGGGGGACCAGCGGCCGGTCTGGTGGGCCCCGGAGGAGACCGGAAGGGCGCCGCTGGCGAGCGAGCCCACCGCCCGGCCAGCGGCCGGAACGGTCTCCGCTCCCAAGAAGCCGACCGGGAAGGTCAAGAAGGATCAGGCGGAAGTCGCCCGGACCCACGACACACTCTTCGACGTAGCGCTGACCACCGGAGGAGACGACGCCCTGCTCACCCCGGCCGTCGTCTCCCGGACCGAGACACTGGTGGCGGCGCTGCTCGACTCGGAGACGTACCAGGCCCAGCTCGGTGGCCTGGCCCGCAAGCCGCAGCAGGAGCAGGTCCACAAGGCACTCGCCGCCCTGCTGGACGCGGGCGGCACCCTGCCCGTGACCGCTCTCGCCCAGCGCGCCGGCATGCCCGTCACGCGGGGCGACGGCTTCGCCGCCGTCCTACGGCAGCTCCTCAACTACGACGGCGTACAGGTCCTGGAGACCCTGCCGGACGGCCGCACCCTGCGGCTCCACGAGGCGCTGCTGCGCGAGCAGTTCGCCCTCGGAGCGGGCTGAGGACACGGTTCCGGGTGCCTCCAGAGCTTGTCTCGGAGGCACCCGGAGTGTGGTCCGTCGTCAGACGGTGATCTCGCCCGCGTAGGCGGCGAACGCGGCCCAAGTGAGGAGCAGCCCCGCGCCGCTACCTCACGACGCGAACGCCCGCAGCACCTTCGCGAAGGTCGTCAGCTCGTCGATCATCTCCGGTGGAAGCGGCTTCTCGTCGAAGTGGGCGATCCGGTTGCGGATGTCCTTCACCCGCTTCAACAGGCCGATGAACTGCTCCCGGGGCATGTTGGGCCACTTCAGCGCCTCCCAGTTGTGGTCGGCCCGCTCGGCGAGGGACTGCTTCGTCTGGTCGCCGTCCAGGAGCCTCAGGTAGTCGCCGAACATCAGGTCCGACACCTGGCCGGTGCGGTGCTCCGGCTTCTTGTTCGTCTGGACCGCCTTGATGGTCTCCGTGTCCAGTGCCGCGCCCAGGCAGCGGCGCAGCAGCGACTCGATCTCGCCCACGATGAAGAAGGGGCGTGCCGCGCCCTCGAAGCGTTCCGTGACGTCCGCGGCGGTGACGATGCCCGAGAGGCAGCCGTCATCGCCGCGGACGAGCAGGTAGCCGTGCTCGCGGATGACGGGGAGGGCGGTGAAGAACTCCTGGCGGGCGTCGGCGACGGGCAACGAGTCCTTCTCCATCGCGTTGTCGAGGGTGGCCGCCTTCCCCGCCTCGTACATCCTGGCCACGGACCCCCAGGTGACGACCCCGTGGACCTGCGCCATGCCGGTGGTCACCGGGATCTGGGAGAGACCCTTGGTGCGCATGAGGAAGGTCGTCTGGGACAGGGGCGTGCCGGGACCCACGGACATCAGGCCGCGCCGCGCCGACGGGATGTCGCCGAGCAGCAGCCGCTGCGGCAGGGCGTGCGAGGGCAGGGCCTCGTCCGTCGCATCGGTTTCGTTGTCCGCATCGGCCGGCGTGCGCTGCGCGGGAACGGCCGCCAGCGGCACGACGTCGACGGTGCTGCGCAGACCGCAGACGGCGAAGTCCGGCAGCGTGGTCAGCCCGGCGTCCGTCAGGGCCTGCGAGATGCGGTGCACCGCCCGGTGGTCGCGGACCCTGACCTGGAACAGGTCGAGGATCTCCTGCACGGACACGGAACTGCCCTTGAGCGAGGCGACGTCCCGCTCGTGAGACCTGGTCGTCATCGGAGGTCCGCCTCCGGCAGGTCGCGGAGCATCGTCTTCTTGCCCATGGCGGAGTGCACCAGGTCCTGCAACTGCTTGGAGCGGTCGCGGTAGAAGCGCTCGTAGTCGTTCTCACGCAACGCGTCCGGATCGATCAGGTGGGTGGACAGGACGTCGTCGAACCACTCGGGACGCATGTCGGACGCGGCGATCATCGTGGACAGGTACGACGACGGAGCCCCCGTCATGTCCATCGCGGCACGGTAGGACAAGGGGGTCTTGTTCACGATCGAACTCGTGGGCAGACCGTTGCTGTTGCCCCGCCGGAACCACGTCTTGGGGAAGATCTGCCGGATGTCCACGCCGTACTCGTCCAGCCGGCCGGGACTGAGAGGGGCGTCCGTGTGGTGCCAGTCCACCGCCCCCTGCTTGATCAGCAGGGCGTAGATCCCCTTGTAGGCCGCGCTGTTGCGGGTGGTGAGGCTGTCGAGGCGGTCGGCGAAGAAGAACGCCTCCGTGACCGTCTCGGGCGCCTTCTCGCCCTGCGCGATCCAGGGGACGAGCTGTTCGACGTCCTTGGTGAAGCGTGTCTCCGTGGAGCCGCCGTACATCTCACCGAGCACCCCGCACCAGTACCACTGCTCGATCTTCTCCTCCGCTCCCAGACCGTCGGTCGCCGTGTCGAGGATGGCGCGGACGGCCGCGAGCGGGACGAGCTGCGTCTTGTACGGCAGGTCGGCCGGGCGGACGATGCACTGCCGTTCCAGGAAGTCGCCCACCCACGCGAAGGCGTCGGCGAGCTTGGGCGCCAGGCGGACGAAATCGTCGAGGGGGAGGTCCAGCAGGTCGCGGCGCTTGCAGGAAACCGTGGTCCCGACGCCCTCCTGCTTTCGCTCCCAGGTGCGCACCAGCGCGATGGCCTGCAGGAAGTCGATGCTGCTCAGCCCGTTCTCCAGGCCGCTCTCGATGCGGCCGAAGACCGGGTACTTGCTCGCCAGGGCCTGCTTGATCTCCCGCCACACCACCGGAAGCTGGTAGTAGTCCCCGGTCCGCTCCACGTAGTCGCGGTCCCCGGCGTACGTGGCGGTGAGCAGTTCGAAGACGTTCAGCGGCACGCCGCCCGTGTTGACCCGCTCGAACACCGCGCAGACGGCGTCCATGGAGGTGGAGGCGGCCAGCCGGATCATCGGGACCTGGAAGGCGCGGACCTGCTGGAGGACCGCCTCGTCGAACTGGCCCCACAGGTCCCAGTTCCGGTCCTCGTCCGCCTTGATGTACGCCTTCTTCCACTCGTTGACGCGCTGGGCGTCGAAGACGAAATGGAGAGGGAAGAGGCCGGCCGCGCACTCGTCCTCGGTGGTGCTCAGGTCCAGCACCACGGTGCGGTTGAAGTCCGTCCGGAGCACCTTGTCGGCCGGGACGGACACGATGGCCTCGTCGCGGTCCGCGGACGGCCCGACGGCCTTCGCGATGTCGACGTAGTACCACCGCTGGATGGGCTTGCCCCGGGCGTCTGCCGTCTCCACCGGGGCGTCCAGCCACAGAGCCTGGAAGAGGGAGGTGAGGCGCTGCTGTCCATCCAGCAGCAGGAGATCGGCCTCCGGATCTCCGTCCGGCTGTGCACCGGTGAGGGTCCGCGAACGGAACCGGGTGGCGCCGCCGGTCTGCAGCGTCATCACGACGCCGAGCGGGTAGTCCAGCGTGACCGTCGCGATGATCGCCCGGATCCGGTCGTCGTCCCACTTCCAGTTCCGCTGGAAGTCGGGCAGTTGTAAGGAACCCGAGGCGACATCCGCCAGTACGTCCTTCAGCTTCACGTTGTCGAGGGCCGCCATGTGACTCCACTTCCCACCCTGTTGCCTGGACGGAGAGTGATTCCAGCAGTGCGCTCCGGTGACCGTCAACCGATGCGTCAATGCAGACAGGGGGCGGCCCGCTTCTGACAGGCCGCCCCCGAATGTGCTACACGTCGCGCTTCACGTGGTTGAGCACGTTCATCCCCGCACTGATGGCGGCGATGAACGCACCACCGCTGCCCGTGAGGGTCGCCAACGCGCTGACGTCGAACGCCATCGTCGTGACCGCAGTGCCGAGCGAGACCACACCGGACACGAGGGCGACGATGGTGATGTCACGCGCCGGGTGGTGGCACGCCTGATGGGTCGAGTGGGTCGACACCGTTCCTCCATTGACTTATTGGCTCGCTTGCGGAAAAAGGGCACAGCTCACCTACGTGAGGTGTCGGCTTCTCCCAGCGATGCGCGGACGAGCTCTACGGAGCCCGCAACCAGCCGGTTGCTGGTAAGAGCGCGTATGACCAGCGAGTCAATGTGTCCTCCGAGGGCGCGGATGTCAGTTGTGTGCTCATCCTGTCGCCAACGCGTTGGGTGGGGCACGTATCTTCCGAAGGTGGTCGACTTTCGTTGATATGTCGTCGCCAGGCAGTCTGGATTTGCACGAGAGGGATCGCCTTGGGGCGGCCCTGGCTTTACGACGTCACGCATGGCCGGGGCCCGCGCGACGGCAGCGCCCTCGTCGGGACTGTTCCTGGTCCTGCACAGCAGCCCTTCTGAAGATGGAACACTGGTCCCCGTGAGCACCACCGGATCCAAGCGCCCCGCCCAGATCAGCGCCGCCCGCCGCCGTACCGTCATCGACGCTCTGCGCCGCGGGGCCGTACCCGAGAGCGGGCTCGACCTGCTCGCCACCGGGCTCGACCGGTTCGAGGCGGCCCTCGACGCGGAACTGGACGCCGTCGCCTCCGGCGGGTCCGTGTTCAAGGCCGTGCGCGGTGAGTACGGCTCCGGTAAGACCTTCTTCACCCGCTGGCTGGGAGAGCGGGCCAAGCGGCGGAACTTCGCCGTGGCCGAGATCCAGATCTCCGAGAACGAGACGCCGCTGCACAAGCTGGAGACGGTCTACCGACGGCTCACCGAGCGCCTCACCACCTCCAGCTTCCCGCCCAGCGCCCTGCGCCCGGTGGTCGACGCCTGGTTCTACGCCCTGGAGGAGGACGCCCTCGCGGCCGGCGCGACCGAGGAGGAACTGCCCGCCGAGGTGGAGAAGCTGCTCGTCGCGCGGCTCGCCGAGGTCTCCCGGCACGCTCCGTCCTTCGCCACCGCCCTGCGCGGCTACCGAACCGCCCTCGCCGACGGTGACGAGGCGACCGCCGCGGCCGTACTGGCGTGGCTCGGCGGCCAGCCGCACGTCGCGGCCTCCGCCCGCCGGTCCGCCGGAGTGCGCGGCGACCTCGACCACTTCGGGGCGCTCGGCTTCCTGCAGGGCCTGCTCACTGTGCTGCGGGACTCCGGGCACACCGGGCTCTTCGTCGTCCTCGACGAGGTGGAGACGCTCCAGCGGGTCCGCTCCGACGCCCGCGACAAGGCGCTCAACGCGCTGCGGCAGCTCATCGACGAGGTGCACTCCGGCCGCTTCCCCGGCCTGTACCTCGTCATCACCGGCACGCCGGCCTTCTACGACGGCCAGCAGGGCGTCCAGCGCCTGGCCCCACTCGCCCAGCGGCTCGCCACCGACTTCACCACCGACCCGCGCTTCGACAACCCCCGGGCGGTGCAGATCCGGCTGCCCGGCTTCACTCAGGAATCCCTGGTCGGCCTCGGCGTCACCATCCGGGACCTGTACGCGGACGCCGCTACATCGCCCGAGCGCGTACGGACGGTCGTCGACGACACCTACGTGGCGGACCTCGCGCGGGCCGTCGGCGGAGCTCTGGGCGGGAAGGTCGGGGTGGCGCCCCGGCTGTTCCTGAAGAAGCTCGTCGGAGACGTCCTCGACCGCGTGGACCAGTTCGACGACTTCGATCCCCGACAGCATTACAAGCTGACCGTCGCGAGCAACGAACTCACCGACGTGGAGCGGAACCTGGCCGCCAAGGCCACCGGCGGTTCCGCGTCCGCCGACGACATCGACCTGGAGCTGTGATGGCGGACGCCGACAGCCCGGCCGGGACGGGACCGGCCGGGGGAGAGGCCGACGTACTCGACCGGCTCGACCCCGTCGTCCTGCACCACATCGTCAACACCCTCGGCTGGCCCGACCTGCGTCCCCTCCAACGGGCAGCGATTACCCCCCTCATGGACGGCGAGGACGCCGTCCTGCTGGCCCCGACGGCCGGCGGCAAGACCGAGGCGGCCTGCTTCCCGCTGCTGTCGGCGATGGCCGAACAGCGGTGGACCGGCACCTCGGTGCTCTACCTGTGCCCCCTCAAGGCGCTCCTCAACAACCTGGTCGGCCGCGTCGACACCTACGCCCAGTGGCTGGGACGGCGCGCCGCTCTCTGGCACGGCGACACCAAGGAGTCGCAGCGGCAGCGCATCCGCACCGAGGCACCGGACGTCCTGCTGACCACACCCGAGTCGCTCGAGGCGATGCTGATCGGCGTCAAGACCGATCACGCACGGCTGCTCGGCGGCGTACAGGCCGTCGTCGTCGACGAGGTGCACGCCTTCGCGGGCGACGACCGGGGCTGGCACCTGCTCGCCGTGCTCGAACGGCTGGAGCGGGTCACCGGCCGGCCCATCCAGCGGATCGGACTCTCGGCGACCGTCGGCAACCCCGGGCAGTTGCTGCACTGGCTGCAAGGGGCCAGTGCCGGGAGCCGTTCCGGGCAGGTCGTAGCGCCGGGCGTCCACCTGCCCGCCACCGGTGCGGCCGCACACGGAGAACCGGCCGCTGCGGACCCGCCGCCCAGGCCCGTCGGCGAGGTGGAACTCGACTACGTGGGCTCCCTCGACAACGCCGCCAAACTCATCGCCGCCCTGCACCGGGGAGAGAAGCGCCTCGTCTTCTGCGACTCGCGTCGCCAGGTCGAGGAACTGGGCGCAGCCCTGCGGGCCCGTGAGGTGACCGTCTTCCTGTCCCACGCCTCCCTCTCCGTGGACGAACGCACCCGCTCCGAGCAGGCCTTCGCCGAGGCGCGCGACTGCGTCATCGTCTCCACCTCCACCCTCGAACTCGGCATCGACGTCGGAGACCTGGACCGCGTCATCCAGATCGACTCACCGGCCTCCGTCGCCTCCTTCCTGCAGCGCATCGGCCGCACCGGCCGGCGCCCAGGCACCGTACGCAACTGTCTGTTCCTCACCACCCGCAAGGACACACTGCTGCAGGCGGCCGGGTTGCTGCTGCTGTGGTCGCGGGGCTGGGTCGAACCGGTCCTCCCGCCACCCGAGCCGCGCCACCTCGTGGCCCAGCAGCTCCTCGCCGTCACCCTGCAACAGCACAAGCTGGACGACCAGTTGTGGGACCGGCAGTGGAACGGCCTCGCCCCCTTCGACCGGTCCGCCGCCCCGATCCTGCGCCACCTCACCGAGGAGGGCTTCCTCGACGGTGACGGCGGCCTGCTGTTCGTGGGTCCCGAGGCGGAACGCCGTTTCGGCAAGCGGCACTTCATCGAACTCACCGCGTCCTTCACCGCGCCGCCGCAGTTCACCGTGCTGTCCGGGCGCACCGAGATCGGCCGCACCGACCCGAGCGTGCTCACCGAGGAACGCCCAGGCCCACGGCGCCTGCTGCTCGGCGGACGCAGCTGGCAGGTCACCTACATCGACTGGACGCGTAAACGCGTCTTCGTCGAACCTGCCGACAGCGGCGGCGTCGCCAAGTGGATGAACGGTGGCATCGCGGGCCTCTCGTACGCCCTCACCCGTGCCATGCGCGAGGTGCTGCTGGGCACGGACCCGCCAGTCTCCCTCACCCGCCGTGCCGAGGCGTGCCTGGACGAGCAGCGCGAGACCGACGCCCCCGACACCGTGCACCCGGGCGGCACCCTGATCACGCGCGTCGGCAGCGACGTCCGATGGTGGACCTGGGCCGGTTACCGCGCCAACGCCACCCTCGCCGCCACCCTCCCGTCGGTCGCCGACCCTCTGCAGCGTCCCACCGACTGCTGGCTGCGCCTGCGCGAGGACCTCACCCCGGCCGCCTGGCGCGCGGCCCGCGAGAGCGTCGGCGAGAGCCTGGTCCTGCCCGACGTGGACCCCCGGGCGGTACGCGGCCTGAAGTTCTCCGCCGCGCTCCCGGAACGCCTTGCCGTCGCCACGGTCGCGGCACGCCTGGCCGACTTCGAGAGCGCCCGTGCGGTGCTCGGGGAACCCGTGCGTTTCCAGCACGGCGGATGAGCCGGGCGGTCAGGGGTGAACGAGCGGGTGAGGTCATACCCGCCGTGCACGCCGCCCTGCACGGACGTGCCACCCGATCACGGGCCATCGACATGATCCACGGGCGGATGCGACACTTCGCCACGAGTGGCCTCGAGGCGGTGTTGCCGTAGGTGAGAGGCTTTGCGCAGCAAGGAGACGGCCTTCGATGACCCCGGCCATCTTGGGATTCGACGAAGAGGACACCCGCAAGGTCCAGACCGCCGTACGAGGCGGCCCTGACGGCGATATCCCCGTGTTCCTCCCCTATGAGAAACAAGCCGCGAACCGGCTCCGTGAGAACTACGGGTCCAACGCCTTCAGTTGCGGCGTCCTCCTCGGAGGGTGCGGCAAACTGCTGACCCTGCGCGCCTGCGACGACAAGAAGTCACACTTCGCCCACCGCCCGCCCGTCCGCTGCAACCGCACCGCGCGGGGCGAGAGCAGCGCCGACCACCTCTACATCGGCGAGGCCCTCAGCCGGTGGCTCCGCAAACAGGGGCAACCGAATGTCAACGTGCAGTACGTCAAGCAGGAGAACGCCCGCAGCGACGCGATCGAGATCCGCTTCGGATCGAAGAAGAAGCGCCGACTGATCCACGTGCAGATGGCCCGGCGCTCGTTCAAGGAGTGGCAGGCGGACGGGGAAAGGTTCGCCGCTTCGGTCGACAAACCGCCCACCGTCCGCATGTACGGGCCGGACAGCCAGCTCGCCCCGCTCGAACTCGATGCCACCGGGCACGCCCTGCGCTTCCGGTGCGAGACCGCGAACGGCACCCGCGTCGTGCACATCGGAACGCACCTTCCCGGCCACCAGGTCGAATGGACGACTCTCGACCAGTGCCGCCTCGTCCACGCCGGGATCGTCACTCCGTGGCTGCGGGAAACCCCGCACGGGGTGCAGCCCAAGGAAGCGGCGACGCCGCAGGGTCCCGCTCACTCCGCCACCGGTGAACGGAAACCGGCCCCGGCCGGTACGGCATCCGCCCCGACCGGGGCCGTCGATGGCCCGACTCTTCCCCTCATGCCAGGGAGTGTCGCCTTCACCGGTGCCACGCCGTCGTCCGAGGGGAACGGCCGCCGCGTCTACGACGCGGACGCACAGCCCATCGGATCAGTCTTGTTCCGCGCCCGGATATCCCTGCCGGCCTCGGCCGTGGCCCCGGAACCCCACCACGTGTACGCACTGACCGAGCGGGCGGCAGTGCTCAGCGGCCCGCAGGGCACCGGTCCCGCATCGCGGTGGACCCTGCGGGCTGAGGGGTTCGTCCGCATCCCCGCCAAGAAGGCGGCGGAGTGGGAGCTGCTCAAGCCACTCGGTGCCGTGGCCACGCAGGGCGGTTCACCGGTCGGTGAGGCCAGTGCTGCCTCACAGCGGAACCCCGCACCGACACCGGAGCCGGCTGTGGACGAGCCACCGGCAGCAACCGATGCCGCACCCGTGGGCGCTGCCGCTTCCCCGGACGACCGTCTCATCGCCGAACTGGGCCGTGTCCTGCTGCAGACCGCTCGCGAAGGCGCCACCATCACCTGGCACGAGCTGCTCAAGCAGACCGGGACGCGTCCCCAGGACGTCAGCCTGGTGCGTCAGGTGCACCTCCTCACCGCCGTCGACGCGCCCCACGCCAAGGCACGCAAGCCGCTGCTGTCCAGCCTGATCACCTTCTCCAGGCAGGCACAACCGAACGATGTCCCGCCCCCTTTTTTCCGCGAGGTGCTCCTGGCTCTCGGCTGGCCCCACTGGACCGACGCGGTACGGGCGGCCGATATCTGGAGGGGGCACCGGCAACGTCTTCACTGGGCACACCGAGCCCTTCCCGCACAGCATGCGGCACCGGAGGGCAGGCCCGAGTCCTCGGGGCTGCCGGAGGCACGAGCAGGAGAGAGGCCGCAAGCACGTCTCCTGGCCCTCCTCCGGCATCTCGACGAGGAGGGTGACGAACTCTCGTTCCTGGACCTCTACCGGGTTCTGGATGAGGCGGACCGTCTGGTGTCACGGATCGGGGAGCCCTTCCTGCCGGGTACGGCCAAGGAGCGATTGCACCACTGGCGCACTGTCTTCCGCAGACACAGGGGGGCTCCGCCCGTTCATGAGCAGGAGAGCCAGAAGGGGGCCGAACCGACGGAGGCATCCGACACCGCGGCGCGCGAGGTCTTCGACCGGATGGCCGAAGAGTTCCGTGCCGCCCGTGAGGCCGGTGACCTCGCGCGAGCGAAGCAGGTCCGGAGGGACATGGGACCCGTCTACGCCCTGCGCCTCTCGCCTCAGGACCGTGAGGCGGTCACCGGCCTGATGCGGGACTTCAAACAGTGGGTGCGCGACCAGGAACCGAAGCCTTCGGTGGATCCCTCGCTGCGGGCCGTCCGGACCATCCTCCACGACCTCGGAACGCGCAGGGGCATAGTTGCCACGCCCGAACTCGCGTCCGCCCTCGCGGAGGCCGACCGGCTGCGTCACCGCCTCTCCGCCCCCTTGCCGGAGGCGGAGAGGAAAGCACTGGGGCGCTGGCGTGAAAACCTCCGACGCCGACTGCGGGCGGAGGAGAGAGGTACTGCCGACTTCCCGGTCGACAGCCCGGTCGCTTCCGCCGGGGGTGGAAAGCGGGCGACTGCCCGGCTGCCCATGGACGCCCTTCGTCCTCTCGCCGACCGGGTACGTGCCGTCCTCCAGGACGTGGCACGTGCCGGAACCACGGTCACCTGGGGAGACCTGCGCCGTCGACTGGGCGGGGAGATGCCCTACCTCCACCCGGACGATCAGGGAGAGATCCTCGTGATGGTCGACGGCGACACACCCGCGGACGAGCCGTTGCTGTCCGCGCTGGTCGCCGGTGCCGATCTGTCACCGCACGGCCTCTACCGGCACATCCGCCACAGCCTGGGCAGGGAGCGGGTACCGGACGCGTCCCTCGAGATGCACTGGCGCATGGACGTCTTCCGGCTCCACCAGCTCTGGCGTCATCGCTGATCACGTATCCACCGACAACCTCCGGCCTTCCGTAAGGAGCTCACCGTGCCACCCCGCTTCGAGACAGACCGCTTCCACGTCGAGTCAGGCCCCGAATCCCTCTTCACGCGGGTCCGGCACATCCTGAGCGAACCGGTGCGGCTGAAAGCCCACGGCACACACGTGACCGAACGGCTGGAGCAGCGAGACGCGCCCCTGGAGAAGCTGACCCGCTTCGACCCGGGAAGCTGGGAGCTGGTGTCGGCCGAGGTGCGCACGGACACCGGGAAGTGGGTGAAGTCGACCTGGCGGGTACGGGCGGACGAACGATTCTGGTGGGTGGTGGTCGGACTGGGCAACGCGCTCGTCACCGTGATCGACGTGGATCCGTGGCGTCGGGGAAGGGGAGACGGCATCGTCATCGGAGGACCTCTGTACGCGCGAGTCGATGCCGTCAACGCGGAGCTCATGTGCGCGGCGTATGAAAGCCGCGCAGAGGAGCCGCCATTCCTGTCCCTTTCCGTCAGCTCCGACGAAGAAGGACAGGAACGACGGTCGGCTGCCCGTCAGTGAGTTTCGGCAGGCCCCTCCAAAGGCACCAGCCCCGACGGCCCTTCCTCGACCGCGTTCCTGGCGAGCAGCTCCTCGATGTCCTGGTCGAACGCGGCCCTGATGTCCGGGCCCAGGCGCAGCCATCCGAAGAACCGGGCCGTCTCCCGGGCCAGTTCCTCGCGGCGCATGCCGGGTGACTCCGACAGGATGCCCAGCAGGGCGACCTGGCGCTCCACCGGCGGCACCTGGGAGACCTTCTTGCGGTCGAAGTCCGGGCTCGGTGTCCGGGCCATCGTCACGTCCCGCCCGGGCACGTCCCAGACGGTATTGGACCGAACCGCCTTCTTCATCCGGCGCAGTCGTACCAGAGCATCACGGACACTGTTCTGCACGACCTGACCCGAGCGGTCGAGCAACCACGCGCTGCGGACCCGGCTGATCAGCACGTCCTCCTCGATGGGACCCTCCGTCGTGATGATGTGGTGCGCCACTTCGGCCACCACCGTCCGGGCGTCGGGGTCGCGGAGATCGACGTCCTGGAGCCCGGCGGCCGCGCACAAGGTGTCCTTCAGGTCGTACAACTCCTTCCAGCCCTGTGCGCGGTACGGTCGGCTCCACTCGGAGCGGTCGGATTCGGTGACCGGAACGATGGCTATCTCCGTCGGCGCCTTCTGGAGCACGGGGACCGGAGCGGGTTCCGGCGCAGGCGCGTACGGGTCGGCCGCGCAGGCCGTCTCGACGGCCTCGCGCAATCGCCGCTGTGCGTCCTTGCGGTTGCGGTACCAGTCCGTTCCCCAGATCCGGTGCAGGTTCCACCCCAGGCCGCGCAGGATCTCCTCCCGCAGCCGGTCGCGGTCGCGGGCCGCGCGGGAGGAGTGGTACATCGCGCCGTCGCACTCGATGCCGAGCGCGTAGGAGCCGGGGGGCCCCGGGGTGCCGGACCGCCATGTCGATCCGGAAGCCCGCCACACCCACCTGGGGCTGCACGTCGTAGCCCCAGCCGCGCAGGGTGTCGAGCACGTCCTCCTCGAACGGGCTCTCCGGCGCGGCGTCCGCGTCGGGCGCGGCCGTGGCCAGGATCGCGGGACCCTGCTCCGCGTACTGCAGGTAGCGCTTGAGGTGCTGGACGCTCTTGTTCGCGCTGTCCGGCAGGTCGGCGCCGTGGAAGGACGCCACGACCTCCACCCGGTGCCGCGCCCGGGTCACGGCCACGTTCAGCCGCCGCCAGCCGCCCTCACGGTTGATCGGGCCGAAGGAAGAACGCAGCTTGCCCTGCGCGTCGGGGCCGTACCCGACCGACAGGATGATCACGTCGCGCTCGTCGCCCTGCACCGTCTCCAGGTTCTTCACGAAGAAGCCGCCCAGACGGTCCTCTGTGAAGTACCCGTCGAGGTCAGGCCGGGATTTGAGGGCCTCGGCGACGGCGTCCTCGACGGCGTCCGCCTGCGCCTTGGAGAGCGTGACGACGCCCAGAGTCAGGTGCGGCCGGGTCGAGAAGTGGTGGATGACCCGCTCGGCCACCAGCTCGGCCTCGCGGACGTTGTCGCGCTTGTTGCTGCGGTCGTACACGCCGTCGGCCTTGTAGAACGCGACGCCCACGTCGTGGCCGTCGGTGACCGCACCGGGGAACACGACCATGGAGTCGTCGTAGAACTCGTGGTTGCTGAAGGCGATCAGGTTCTCGTGGCGGCTGCGGTAGTGCCAGCGCAGCGACAGCTCGCGCAGCACGCCGCTGGCCTTGCAGGCGTCCAGAATGGACTCGAAGGAGTCGGGTGCTTCCTCGTCCCACTCGTCGTCATCGTCCGAGTCGCCGCCGGCGCTGAAGAACGACGTGGGCGGGAGCTGCCGCGGGTCGCCCGCCACGATCAGGGCGTCACCGCGGTAGACGGCGTTCACGGCGTCCTGCGGAAGGACCTGGGACGCTTCGTCGAAGATCACCACGTCGAAGCGGAAGTCCGGCGGCAGGTACTGGCTGACCGTCAGCGGGCTCATCATGAAGCACGGCTTGAGCCGTTGCACGACGTCCCGGGTCTCGTCCAGGAGCCGTCGCACCGGCATGTGCCGCCGCTGCAGCTTCGCCTGACGGCTCAGGATCGCGGCCTGGCCCGTCGTCGCCCGGCGCGGACGTCGTGCGTTGCAGGCCTCGATCACCGTTGCGTGGGCGGCCTGCACCAGCCCGCGGTCCAGCCGGCGGTAGCGCTGCACCAGCTGGTCGCGGTCGGTGGCCCGTACGACCGCGAGACGGCTGTCGGACGCCAGCTGGTGCTCCACCCAGGCACGCAGCACGGTGCGCTCCACGGCCACGGGGAACAGGGACGCCGGCACCTCGCGGTCCGCGAGCTGCGCAGGCAGGTCCTCCAGTCCGTAACGGCTCAGCACCTCGTGGGCCTCGGCGGAGCGGAGCCAGGCATCCGGGCCGTAGGGATCGTCGGACATGCGGTCGAGGAGCGTTCGTGCGGACGGGAAGCCGGCCTCCAACTCGACACGGATCTCCGCCGCCCGGGCCGGTGCGAAGTGGCCGAGGAGAACCTCCGCCCGCTCCAGCCAGTCGCGGTTGCGGCGCTCCACCGACGAGTCGGGCACCGCGTGCAGCAGCAGGCGTGCAGCCTCGGGCCCCAGAGGAGCGGCCGAGCCGGTGACGGAAGCGGTGCGCCGGACGCCGAGGGCCCAGTCCAGGGCGCTGTGGACGGTCTCCCGGGAGGTGCGCACCCCCTCGTACAGGTCACCGAGCAGGCGGCGGTGGTCCGCCTCGGAGCTCAGAAGATCCTCCTCGGCCGCGCGGGCCGCCACCACGGCCGCCACGGAGGAGCGGGCGCCGCCCAGGGACAGCCAGTCGGCGCTCCCGTCCGGGGAGCCCGTGGCACGGGCCACCGAGTGGATCAGGGAAGCGGCCTCGTCGAGGGGATCGAGGTGAGCGCGCAGCCAGGCCATGCCCTCGGGGAGGGAACGGGTCCGCAGACCGGGGGCGGCAGGGGCCAGGTCGGGGGAGTGCGTGAAGGTCTCCCAGCCGGCGCACTCCGCCCGCAGGCGGGCGGCCGTCTCCAGCAGCCCCGGAACGGCGGGCCGCTGGGCGCAAAGGGCGCGGACGGGACCGCTGCGCCGGACCGGTTCCGCCAGGACCGGTCCGGCCAGCCGGTGGGCGTCGGCCGCGGCGGCGAGCGCCGCGGCCAGGGCGGCGGTGCGGGGACAGCCGTCCGGCGCGTACTCGCCCAGAAGCTCGACGGTCTCGACAGCGGCCGGTTCCGTCCCGGAACCGTTGCCGGTGGACGACAGCCGCACGGCCCGGCGCAGCAGGTCGTCCTCCACCATCGTGCCGCCGTCGGTGTCCGGCCGGTCGCCGAGACGGGTGTCCAGGCCCGCGTACCAGGTGCACAGCAGTTCCCGGTCGTGGGCTTCCCGGGCGGCGAACGCCGCGTCCTCCCGCTGCGCCGCGTGCGCCGCGGCGACCGCCGCGCGCGCCGAGGCGAGGGTGTGGCCCGTTGCCCTGGAGAACTCCCGGCGGCCGACGGACTGAACCGCGTCGATGAGCCGTACGGCGTCCTCCAGTGCCGGCACGTGGGCGCGTAGCCACGCGGCGGCCGCGGCCGGTCCGAGACGGTCCAGATCCGTGCTGTGTCCGCGCAGCCGCGGCTCCCGCAGTGCCGAGCTCCACGTGCTCAGGCCGTCCTCCAGCCGCTTGCCCCACTCGGACAGTGCGGGGTCGGGCACGGATCCGTGGGCCAGCTGCACGGCCAGACGGTTGCGACGAACCGGGTCGGCCACCACGTCCGGGGCTAGCCGGTGGGCGTCCTCGGCCTGGCGCAGCGCGCCGTCCAGCGCGTCGAGGTCGGGCAGGTCGTCACCGGCATGGGCGGCGAGTAGTTCCGCGTGTTCGGTCACCGCGGCACGCACGGCCCGGTGCGCCTGCTGCCAGGCCGCCGCCTTACCCAGCTCTGCCTGCAGGCCGCTGTTCCAGGACCCGCCGGTGCTTACTCCGCCGACGAGTTTCCGGTCGGCTCGCACCTGGGAGGACAGACCCGCCGCGAAGCGCCGGCCGTTCTCCGAGAGACGGCGTACCGCATCGGTCAGACCCTCGGTGTTGGGAGTGCCGGGACCGAACGCGTCCTGCGCTTCCCGGCGGGCCCGGTCGAGGACGTCCGTGAGGCGGTGCAGTTCGTCCACGGCCCGGCGTGCCCGGGGCAGCACGGCCGGATCGAACCAGGCGGCCGGAGCCCGGTGGACGGATTCGGCCAGCGCGGCCAGCCCGGTCACGGACCGCGTCGCGGAGGCGGTGTCCGGAGGTTCGCAGTCCAGCAGATCCGCCACGCTCACCGCGCACTTGGCGGTGCCCTCCAGCATGTCGGCGAGGGCGCCCCAGCGGGAGGCGAGCGAGTCGGCCTCGTCCCGGCCGAGGACCGCGAGGTCGGCACCGGACGGCTCCAGGAAGCCGAGCGCGGCCTCCGCCGCCTCCGGCTCCCGGGGCAGGTGGGACGGCACGTCCGCCCAGCCCGGCCCCGCGTGTTCCCGCGCCGTCGCCCGTGCCGCGACCGTGCGGTCACGACGGGCCTCGAACTCCCTCACCGCGGTCGCCACGAGACCGAGGGCCGCCTGCTGGGCGGCGGCGAAGCCCTCCGGGGCGAGCCACGCCTCCAGCGGGCGGTGCGGGACGCCGGACAGGTCCGCCAGATCGCACAGGGCCGTCGCCTCGGCCGGCGAGCGCGGTTCGTCGACGCCCAGGGCCCGGGCGAGTTCGCGGGCCGAGGAGGTGGCGCTCCCCAGCAGGTCGGCCGCCTTCTCGAAGTCCCGGCTCAGGTCCTCCGCCTGCCGCTCGGTCAGTCCGGTCAGATCCAGACCCCGCGGCTCGAGGGCGACCAGAGCCTGCTCCGCTGCCGGTGGCTCGGGGCGAAGACGCGGGGACACCTCCTGCCAGCGGTCGCCCACCAGGTCCTGCGCGGTCTGCTGGGCACGCCGCACGTGGCGCAGCGCGTCGAGGAAGGACTCGACCGGATCGGTCACGGCGTGCGCCATGTCGGCTTCGGTGAGCCACCACTCGGGTACGGGCAACCGTTCGTCCAGCAGACGGAGCAGCCGGACGAGACGGTCCACCTGGTCCGACGTCGTGAACTGCGCGCCCTCCGGGGCGAGCGCTCCGTAGCCGTCGAGGGCGGACAGGAGTCCGTTCAGGGCCGTGCGCGCCTCTTCCAGCGCGGGGCCGGGGTGAGGCCGGTCCGTGCGCAGTCCCCGCCACGGAAAGCCCGGGTCGGCCACCGCCTGCCAGGCGTCACCGACGGCGTCGGCGGCCTTGAGCACGTCGTCCAAGTCGGCCGCGGACAGGGAAGAGGCGTCGAAGCGCCGGGACGAACCGTCACCGGAAGTGGAGAGGTAGGCGACCGGGGCGTCTTCGAGACGGCCCACCTGGCCGATGACGTCGTGCAGGGTGCGGCCCAGGGGCTGACGCACCTCGTTCATCGCGACGGCGTACGCGGACAGGGCTTCGCGGTCGAGGCGCGCCTGAGTCCTCTCCTGGTCGGGGAGCCCGGTCGCCTGGGGCTGCTCGGAGAGCGCGCGGCCCAGTTCCTGCGCCACGGCCTTACGACTGGTGTTGCGGCTGTGCAGGGCGAAGGCGTAGGAATCCAGTCCGACCGACTTCAGGCGCTGCAGCACGACGTCCAGCGCCGCTGCCTTCTCACTGACGAACAACACACTGCGGCCGGCGTACATGAGCCCGGCGATGATGTTGGTGATGGTCTGGCTCTTGCCCGTTCCCGGAGGGCCGTCGAGCACGAAGGAGCGACCTGTCACAGCGGCCGCGACGGCCTGTCGCTGCGACGTGTCCGCGTCCAGCACCAGCGGTGCGTCCTCCGGAGGCGCCACTTCGTCGATCCGCTCCGCCGGCACTTCCTCGAAATCGAAGTGGTCGGAGGCGAGGACACCGCCGGGCCCGACCGCCACCGCGCGCACCAGATCGCTTGCCAGGAGCCGGTCCTCGTTCTCGAGCAGGTCCCGGTACATCGACTCCTTGTGGGAGGCGAAAAGTGCCATGACGACTCGTTCTTCCACCTCCCACTGTGACTTGCCGGACACGGCCTTGCGCACGGCCTCGATCACCGCGGTCACGTCACGGCAGTCGGTCTCCGCGACGGGTGCCCAGTCGATGCCGAACTGCTCCAACTTGATGGGCAGCGCGGGATTGAGCTGTGGATCCTCGTCTTCGTTCGCCTGGAGGAGCACCTGCCCAGTGGGCGTCCGTACGAGTTCCACGGGGAAGAGGATCAGCGGTGCCTGGCTGCTGGTGGCAGCTCCGTCCTCACGCCAGTGCAGGATGCCCTCAGCAGCCGATTGCGTCCGCTGAGGTCCACGAGTGACGTCCGCCAGCCTGCGAGGATCGTCTTGAGACGTTCCAGGTCGCTGCCGCCCCCGAATGCACCCGGATTGGTCGTCACGGTTGTCCCTGCTCTCACGTTTCACAGCTCAGGTCCGACGAGAGAGAGCACGGAATGTTCCGGGACACGGCGAAGCGGGCAAGCCCGGCGTTCTCCGACTGATCCCCTCCGCGCGACATGTTCGCCTTGTCGCACTCGCCCCCAACAGACGGACGGATTCTATGGGGAGGTTGTGAAAATCAGAAGTGGACCTTGTGGCCCCGCATCCCCAAGTGGCTCTCTCACCGTCTGGCGGGCAGCGAGGCCAGACGAGGATGTCAACTGGTGCCGCCCCAGATCCTCATTGTGCGCGGGGATGACGTCGACCGCGTTGCACAGCGGGCCGCAGGTCAGGCCTTGCCGGCGGTCGGTGTCCATGGTGGCGAAGGGGTGCAAGCGGGCCGGGTCGCCCGCGAACGGGACCTGAGAATCCTCCGGCCGAACAACATTGCCGTGGCTAGCAAGGCGGCCAAGCGCCTCCCGCGGCCCGAGCCCGGCCCTGCAGGGCCGGATCGGGACGGTAGTAGATGATCCCGCGTCAACGTCGGAGGGGCCGAACCGTGATCGGCGAGCTCTCGCGGTTCGCGCGGTCCACCGACGTGACCGTGTACGTCGCGCCTTCCGGGGCCGCCGGGACGGTCCACTCGGTGTGGCGGGCGCCCGGGAGTACCGCCACGAGGCCGTTGTCGTCGGCCGTGTGCTGCCGTAGCGCGTACCGCGCGGGGACGTGGTTGCCGCGGGAGCGGACCTCGATCCGGATCCCGCCGTCGGGTGTCCGGGCCGCCGACGCGAGCGGCGGCAGCGGTGCCGGCCCGTGCGCGAGCCTCGGCAGGACCGGTGGCAGTGCGGGCCGCTGCCAGTGGTCGGCGGTCAGACGCGTGATCGCGCCGATAGGGTCGGCGGTCACGTCCGTGGCGCTGAACAGGATCTCGCCGTTGATCTCCGGCAGCTCCCGGTCCGTCGTCAAGTGCCGGGAGAGCTCGGCCGGATCCTGCCAGGCGGCCGGCTGGGCGGGGTCGCCGACCTTGTACACGGCCTGGCCGATCCACAGTTGCACGTCCGTGCCGCGGACCGCCTGTGCCCACCACGGAGCGAGGACGGCGTAGTCGGCCACCGCCAGACCGATGTTCCAGTACAGCTGCGGGGCGATGTAGTCCACCCAGCCCTTGCGCACCCAGCCCAGGCTGTCGGCGTTGAGCGCGTCGTAGGACTGGGTGCCGTTGGTGGCCGAGCCCCGTGGGTCGCTGGAGTCGTTGCGCCAGATGCCGAAGGGGCTGATGCCGAACGCCGCCTCGGGCCGGACCTCGCGCGCCCGGTCGCGCACTTCCCGCACCAGCAGGTCCACGTTGTGCCGGCGCCAGGCGGCCCGGTCGGTGAAGTCCGCGCCGTACGTGGCGAAGGCGTCGTCGTCCGGGAAGTCCAGGCCGCCCACCGGGTAGGGGTAGAAGTAGTCGTCGAAGTGGACGCCGTCGATCTCGTAGCGCTCCACCGCGTCCATGATGGCGTTCTCGACGAAGGCGCGGGCGGCCGGGATGCCGGGGTTGTAGTACAGCTGCCCGCCGTAGGAGACGATCCATTCCGGGTGCAGCCGCGCCGGGTGGCCGGGCACGAGCTTGGTGATGTCGGACTGCAGCGAGACGCGGTACGGGTTGAACCACGCGTGCAGGGCCAACCCGCGGTCGTGCGCGGCCTCGACCATGAAGCCCAGCGGGTCGTAGCCGGGATCCTGGCCCTGAGTACCGGTCAGGTACTGCGACCACGGCTCGTAGCGTGACGGCCAGAAGGCGTCGGCCGCCGGTCGGACCTGCGCGAATACGGCGTTGAGCCCGATCGATCTGGCGTGGTCGAGCAGCGCGATGAACTCCGCCTGCTGTGCGGCGGGGCTCAGTCCGGTCCGCGAGGGCCAGTCGATGTTGGCGACGGTGGCGATCCACTCGCCACGCAGCTCGCGGTCGCGGTACGCGGTCGGGGTGCCGTCGCCGGCGGCCGCCGCGGCAGTGGGGACGGACAACCCCGTGGCTGCCAGGCCGGCCATCAGTCCTGCGGTACGCAGCAGCACGCGGCGGGTGGGACGAGGTGCGGCCGAGTCGTGGTTCGCGGTGTCGGTCACGCGGACTCCTTGGAGAGAGGCGGGAGCGGCTTGATCGGATCACCGTTCCCAGCGCGGCCGTGCCTGGTCAATGAGCGGGGTGAAAATAGTTACCAAATCGCTGGTGTTCCATGTAAAAAACTTTCACCGGCGCCGAGTTGGGTCCCTCCTCCTGGCTGACGGGCCCCGGCCAGGGCCCGTCAGCCGCCGTCAGCCCCGTCGTCGTGCCCGAACGACTGTCATGGCGGGGCGAGTCGCGCGGGCGTACACCCCCGCCGCCGAGAGGAACACCCCCATGACCGCGGCAGAAGCGGCGGCTGTCGCCCAGCGTGGGTCGTCGGCCGGGTCCGGGGCGGCGTGCCAAGTCCAGGCCGCCACGGCCACCGCCGCGACCAGGCCGCAGCCGAGGACGATGGCGACGACGTTCCGGGAGCGGGACGGGGCGGTCGGGAGCGGGACTTGGCCCAAGTGGCTCCAATGGCGCACCATTTCGCGGGCCTCGCGTCTGCGGCGGGCGGCTGCGTGCAGGCGCAGGGCGGTGGCGGCGACGGTGCCGGCCACCGCCGCGGCGACCGGTGTCCACCATGCCTCGGCAATGAGCAGCAGTACCGCGAGGGCGCCCGCGCCGGCCCAGCCGGTCACGCAGGCCGCGGCGGCGATGCGCCGGGACTCGGGCCGGTCCGCGCCGGCCCGCAGGTCGGCGAGGGCCGGTACGTACCAGACAGAGCCCGCGGTGGTGAGCGCCGCGGCTCCCAGGGCGGCTACGGCGTGCGGCACGGCCTACTTCGCCGCCTCTCCCACCGCGGCCCGCCCCGTGGTCCCGTCGACCCCCGTGACGCCCGTGACCCCTGTGACCCCCGAGATCTCCGGATGGTGCAGGTCGAACGCCGGGGACTCGGTCCGGATGCGAGGCAGGGAGAGGAAGTTGTGCCGGGGCGGCGGGCAGGACGTGGCCCACTCCAGGGAGCGGCCGTAGCCCCACGGGTCGTCGACGCCGACCGGCTTGCCGTACTTGGCGGTCTTCCAGACGTTGTAGAAGAACGGGAGGATCGACAGGCCGAGCAGGAACGACCCGATCGTGGAAAGGGTGTTGAGCGTGGTGAAGCCGTCGGCCGCCAGGTAGTCGGCGTACCGGCGCGGCATGCCCTCGACGCCCAGCCAGTGCTGGACCAGGAACGTGAGGTGGAAGCCCACCGTGAGCGTCCAGAACGTGATCTTGCCGAGCCGTTCGTCGAGCATCTTGCCTGTGAACTTCGGCCACCAGAAGTGGAATCCGGCGAACATCGCGTACACGACCGTGCCGAAGATCGTGTAGTGGAAGTGCGCCACCACGAAGTACGAGTCGGACAGATGGAAGTCCAGCGGCGGGGAGGCCAGGATCACTCCGGTCAGACCGCCGAAGAGGAACGTGACCAGGAAGCCCACCGTCCACAGCATCGGTGTCTCGAAGCTCAGGGAGCCGTTCCACATCGTGCCGATCCAGTTGAAGAACTTCACTCCGGTCGGGACCGCGATCAGGAAGGTCATGAACGAGAAGAACGGCAGCAGCACGCCACCCGTGACGTACATGTGGTGCGCCCACACGGTCAGCGACAGGCCCGCGATCGAGATGGTCGCGCCGATCAGGCCCATGTAGCCGAACATCGGCTTGCGGGAGAAGACCGGGATGACCTCGCTGACGATGCCGAAGAACGGCAACGCCAGGATGTACACCTCGGGATGGCCGAAGAACCAGAACAGGTGCTGCCACAGCAGGGCCCCGCCGTTGGCCGAGTCGAAGACGTGGCTGCCGAACTTGCGGTCCATCTCCAGGGCGAACAGCGCCGCCGCGAGGACCGGGAAGACCATCAGGACGAGGAGCGCGGTCAGCAGCACGTTCCAGGTGAAGATCGGCATGCGGAACATGGTCATGCCCGGCGCGCGCATGCAGATGATCGTGGTGATGAAGTTGACCGAGCCGAGGATGCTGCCGAACCCGGACAGTGCCACGCCCATGATCCACATGTCGGAGCCGATCCCCGGCGAGTGGACCGCGTCCGACAGCGGCGCGTACAGGAACCAGCCGAAGTCGGCCGCGCCCTGGGGGGTGAGGAAGCCGGCCGCGGCGATGAGGGAGCCGAACAGGAACAGCCAGTAGGCGAGCATGTTCAGCCGCGGGAAGGCGACGTCGGGCGCCCCGATCTGCAGCGGCATGATCCAGTTCGCGAAGCCGGTGAAGAGCGGCATCGCGAACATCAGCAGCATGATCGAGCCGTGCATCGTGAACGCCTGGTTGAACTGCTCGTTCGACATGATCTGCAGTCCGGGGCGGGCGAGTTCGGCCCGCATCGCCAGCGCCATCACGCCACCGAGCACGAAGAAGGCGAAGGCGGTGACGAGGTACAGCGTCCCGATCTTCTTGTGGTCGGTGGTGGTCAGCCACTCCACCCAAGAGGGCCGACTCGGGCCATGCCTTGGGACCGCGCTTGCGGGAGCCGGCGTCTCGTCCTTGTCCTCCGGCCGCACTGCCGCCACCTGTTGTATGCGCACCTCGTCCACCGGACGGTGCCTCCCGATCTGCTCTCTGCATCGATGTAACGACGAACCTGGAGGTACTCCGGTCGAGGAATCGACCCCGGACCTCCCGGTCGCCGCCCCATGATCGCCGCAGCGGTACGGGGTCTCGATAGGGCCGAACAGTCCCTCCGCGTCCCTCCGCGCAGGGCCCAACAGCCCTGCGCTGAGCTTTACGGTGGTGGCCACCTTGCAGGTCAGCGGGAAGGCGCGTGCGATTGTGCGTGTGGACTCGGGCCGGGACCGGCCGTCACAACCATCCGTTGCGCTGGGCCTGCAGCGCCAGCTGGAATCGGTTCGCGGCGCCCAGCCGGGCCATCATGACCTGCAGGCGGCGGAACAACGTGCGGCGGCTGATTCCCAGTTCGCGGGCGATGACGTCGTCGCTCGCGCCGCCGGCCAGGAGCCACAGCAGACGGCGGTCGGCGGGCGGCAGACCGCCGGGGAGGGCCGTGCCGCCGTGGAAGGGCAGAGCGAGCTGCCACGACTGCTCGAACAGCGCGATGAGGGCGGAGAGCAGACCGCACGGCTGTACGACCAGCATCCTGTTGTGTACGTCAGCCTCCCTGATCGACAGGGACACCAGGGCGTACGCGTCGTCGATGATCAGGAGTTTGACGGGGACGGACGGCAGAACTCTGGCCTGCTCACCGGCGTTGACGCACGGTTCGATGACTTGCTCGAGGTGGCCCGGGCGTTCCAGCGACTCGCGGGAGTACACGACGCGTTGCGTGACCCCGCGGGCCAGCGTGGCCAGTGCGTCGTCGGTGGCACTGGCCACAGGGAAGTAGGGGGGTGACTCGAACTGCCGGATCTGGTGGCGGGCGCCGGCCCAGGCCTGGCGCATCCTGGGGCCGATCGCGTCGCCGGTGACGATCTCGACGACGGGGTCCTCGTGGGCCGTGAGCTGCCGGCGCCGGAACGAGTCGAAGGCGCCCGCGACCGCGATGCGGGATTTCTCGAGCTCGGCCGCACGGTGCCGGGCGAGGACCTCGAGAGCTGCCGCCGGTGCCACCGGCGTCACCACGTCCTCGTCCCTGTCGGCGGCACCGGCCAGGCCTGCGTCGACGAGCTCGGCGTACGCCGTGGCCAGGCCGGGGCCGTCCAGTCCGGCCGCGGCGGCGATCTCGCTCCGCGGCGCGGGGGCCAGCTCCAGCAGGGTGAGATATGCCTGGGCCGCCGCCTGACCGATGCCCAGGAGCCGTAGTGCCTCGCCGAGGCTCGCGTTCGTCATGAGTCGCATTATCGACGGCCCTGCCCGGCTGGGCATGGCCGATCTGTGCCAGTGGCACCGATGGGCGCCACACGTGGGCGGCGCGGGATAGCCTCGCCGAGCCGTCGGCACGTGGCGGCGCTCGACTCCCAGGAAGGCGGACGCAGTGGCGAAAGGCCGTAAGAACGGTTTGTACTCAGGGATCTCGGAGGAACTGTCCGCGTCGATGCGGACGGGGTGGGCGGACACCGAGAGGCGCGAGCTGACGCTCGAGGAGCAGGCCCCGTACGCGGCCACGCGCCGGGCCGCGCTCTCCGCGCGCTTCCCGGGTGAACGGCTCGTGATCCCCTCGGGGAACCTCAAGGTCCGTTCGAACGACGACACCTACCCGTTCCGGCCGTACTCGGGCTATGTGCACATGACCGGCGACCAGGCCCGGGACGGTGCCCTTGTCCTCGAACCCCGTGCGGACGGTGGCCACGACGCCTACTGTTACCAACTCCCGCGGGACAGCAGGGAAAACGACGAGTTCTGGACCGGTGCCACAGCGGAACTGTGGATGGGCCGGCGCCGCTCCCTCGCCGAGGCGGAGGGCGTGCTCGGCCTGCCGTGCCGGGACGTCCGCAGGGCGGCCGACGACCTGGCAGCCGCCTCCGGCACACCGACCCGCATCGTCCGCGGCATCGACCCGTCCCTGGAGGCCGCCGTCGCCACCGAGGCGGAGCGCGACGAGGAGCTGGAAGAGGCCCTCAGCGATCTGCGCCTAGTGAAGGACGAGTGGGAGATCAGGGAGATCCGCTCGGCCGTCGACTCCACGGTGCGCGGGTTCACGGACGTCGTAGGTGAGCTGTCGCGGGCGATCGCGTCGTCCGAGCGGTGGATCGAGGGCACCTTCTTCCGCCGCGCCCGCCTCGAGGGCAACGCCGTGGGCTATGGCACGATCTGCGCCGCGGGCGAGCACGCCACGATCATGCACTGGACCGACAACGACGGACCGGTGCGCCCCGGGGAGCTGCTCCTGCTCGACGCGGGCGTGGAGTCGCGCACCCTGTACACCGCCGACGTCACACGCACTCTGCCGATCAGCGGCACCTTCACCCCCGTCCAGCGCAGGGTCTACGACGCGGTGTACGAGGCCCAGGAGGCGGGTATGGCGGCCGTCAAGCCGGGCGCCGCGTACCGGGACTTCCATGAGGCGGCCCAGCGTTCCCTGGCGGCGCGGCTGGTCAAGTGGGGTTTCATCGAAGGGCCTGCCGACCGCGCGTACGAGCTGGGTCTCCAGCGCCGTTTCACGATGGCCGGTACCGGTCACATGCTCGGCCTGGATGTCCACGACTGCGCGCGGGCCCGGACCGAGGAGTACGTCGACGGCGTACTGGAGCCGGGCATGGTGCTCACCGTCGAGCCCGGCCTGTACTTCCAGCCGGACGATCTGACCGTGCCGCAGGAGTGGCGCGGCATCGGCGTGCGCATCGAGGACGACCTGCTCGTCACCGCCGACGGTCACGAGAATCTGTCGGCGGGCCTGCCGCGGTCGGCGGACGAGGTCGAGGCGTGGATGGCCCGGTTCGCGGGCTGAGCACATCGAGAACCGTCCCGAGGGCAGGGTCGCCGTCCGGCGCCTGCCCTCGCCTGAACCGTGAACTCGCAACCTCACGCAAGAGCGAGCAAACGAGTCGGCCGGGGGCCCCTATCTGTTGCGTCATCCGGTCGGGGCTGGTGGGCTCGGGTTTCGTGGCACGCACGGCAAAGGGGCCGCCAGCAAGCCGGCGGCCCCTTTGCGGGCGGTTCGACGTCGATGGGAGAAGGGCTACTTCATCTCGGCCACCCGCCACTTTCCGTCGATCTCGGAGAGAAGCAGCTCGGTGATGTCGAGAGGGTTGTCGCGGACACCGACGTGCCCGAAACTGTCCCCTTTTCCCCAGAATCTGGACCTGTAGGAGACCGCCAGCCGGTTGCGCTCGGCGTCGCTCAGGGGGGCGATGAGGGTTTCAACGGCCTGCGGGCAACTGTCCTTGCCCTGGCCCGCGGCGAGTTCGGACTGTGCAATCCTGGTCATGTGGGAGCAAACATCCTTGCCTTCGCCCGAAGCGAGGGCCTTGAGGAATGCCTTGCCGGCGTCCTCCAGTGCTCCGAGGCGAGCGCTGTTGTCGCGGAGGTTGGCGAAGAGCCCCAGCCCTACGGCCGTGAGGAGCGCACCGATTGCCCAGAGGATCGGCGCGCGTCCCTTTCCTTGCTCGTCCATGCCGGTCAATATGCCTTCCCTCAGATGCCGAACGTGCGCGTTGCCGGAATCTGACGGTCCGCCCTGGATTCCGGCAACCCTGGCTTTCGGTTTGCCTTGCTGGACGTTCCCATGTGGTTCCGTCTGCGGTCCGTCCCTCCGCTGCGCACGCAGGAATACCTGCGACGTCAACGAGGCTACGGGAGCAGTCTCGTGCGATCACTACTCGGTTCCGGCAGCGCTGCGGCGATCACGGCGGCGGCATCGGTGCCGGGCACCACCATGGTCTGTTCGTCCAAGGCGGTGAAGATGTCCGCGACCAGACGCTCGGCCATGCGCGGGGCCTTCGGGCGGAGCACGGCCCTTCCTGGTTCAAGAGGTGAACGGTGTTGGTGCGAGAGCGCTCTCCTGGCGGCGAAAGCTTCACGTGAGTGAACGAAGCGCCGAGAGGTGCGACGGAGTTCGGTCAAATCGTAAGTGACATCACGTCAAATACTGCTGCTCGCAGTCGAGATGATCCCCCCCACCGCGGAGCTGTCCGCGGCGGACACCGAGACCCAACCGTTGTACTGCTCCTTCCTTGTTCCGCCCCCGCCCTCCTGTCGCAGGTCAGGCGGCGCGCGCCGGCCGTGTCGGGCCGAAGGTGTCGTCTTTGTCGCCGCCGACCGCCGATTCGCCCTTGCCGGATCCCTTGACGACGCCTCGCCCGGAGGTTTAACTCACGTCCTAAATTAAGCCATGAGGCGCCTTCGGAAGTCGAACCGGGCGACCGGACCCGATCGCACGAGAACGAGCGACGGGACACGGGAGCGAGAGCGGTGTCGGCGTCCCCAGGCTCCTCACGGTTCTCGACTCCCGGAAAGGGACACCAGGAGCCATGCGCAGCATCCGAGCCGCGGCCGTAGGCGCCGTCACCATGTCTCTCGCCCTTGCCGCCTCGGCCTGCGGAGGCGGTTCGTCGACGGGCGGCGGGTCCAACGACTCGCCGAAGACGCTCACGTACTGGGCCTCCAACCAGGGCGCCAGCATCGAGATCGACAAGAAGGTCCTCCAGCCCGAACTCGACAAGTTCCAGAAGCAGACGGGCATCAAGGTGAAGCTGGAGGTCGTGCCCTGGTCGGACCTGCTGAACCGGATCCTCGCAGCGACCACCTCCGGCCAGGGCCCCGACGTCCTCAACATCGGCAACACCTGGAGCGCCTCCCTCCAGGCCACCGGGGGGCTGCTGCCCTGGGACGCCAAGAACTTCGAGAAGATCGGCGGCAAGGACCGCTTCGTCGATTCCGCGCTCGGCTCCACCGGCGCCGAGGGCAAGGACCCGTCCTCGGTACCGCTGTACTCGATGGCGTACGCGCTCTACTACAACAAGCAGATCTTCGCCGACGCGGGCATCTCCAAGCCCCCGGCCACCTGGGACGAACTCGTCGCCGACGGCAAGAAGATCCGGGCCAAGGGCAAGCAGGTCCTCGGCGCCGAGGGCGCCAACGTCTCGGAGAACATCCACCACGTCTTCGTCTTCGCCAAGCAGCACGGTGCCGACTTCTTCACCGCCGACGGCAAGCCCGACTTCACGAGTGACGGCACGGTCGCCGCGGTCAAGCAGTACGTCGACCTGATGGCCAAGGACAGGGCCATCCCGCAGGGCAACGCCGAGTACGCGCAGAACCAGTCGGTCAGCGACTTCGCCAAGGGGAAGACGGCGATGCTGCTGTGGCAGTCCGCCTCCTCCAACCTCAAGTCCCAGGGCATGAGCGCGGACGCCTACGGCATCGCCCCGGTCCCCGTGCGGTCCGGCACCCCCGGCACCGACGCCCAGGTCAACTCGATGGTCGCCGGCATCAACCTCGCCGTCTTCAAGAACACCCACAACCTCGACGGCGCCACGAAGTTCGTGAAGTTCATGACCAGCGACGAGGAGCAGAAGATCCTCAACACGGCCTACACCTCCATCCCGCCGGTCAAGGCCGCCCAGGAGGACCCCGCCTTCAACACCCCGGACAACGCCGTCCTGAAGGAGACCCTCGCCACGAGCGCCGCCGCGCTGCCGCAGGTCGCCGACGAGTCCCAGTTCGAGACGACCGTCGGCACGGCCGTCAAGGAGCTGTTCGCCGACGCGGCGGCCGGACGCACGATCACCACGGAGTCGGTGAAGGCCAAGCTGCTCAAGGCACAGCAGCAGATGCCGGCGAAGTGAGCGCGGACACCCACATGACGACCACCGCTCCCGCGCACACCGGCGGGACGACGGCGCCCGTGAAGTCACCCGGGGCGGCGCGCGGACCGCGCCGCCCCGGGTGGCTCGGACGTGTCTCGCTGCCGTACCTGCTGCTCCTGCCCGCCCTGCTGCTCGAACTCCTGGTCCACATCGTGCCGATGGTGATCGGCATCGTGATGAGCTTCAAGGAGCTCACCCAGTTCTACATCCGCGACTGGGGCACGGCTCCCTGGTCCGGCCTCGACAACTACCGCATGTCGGTGGACTTCAACGCCCCCGTCGGCGAGGCGCTGCTGCACTCCTTCCTCGTCACCATCGCGTTCACCCTGCTGTCGGTCGGCCTGTGCTGGCTCATCGGCACCGCGGCCGCCATCTGCATGCAGGACACCTTCCGCGGACGCGGCCTGCTGCGCGCCGTGTTCCTGGTGCCGTACGCGCTGCCGGTCTACGCGGCCGTCATCACCTGGGTGTTCATGTTCCAGCACGACAACGGCCTCGTGAACCACGTGCTGCACGACCAGCTGCACCTCACCGACAAGCCCTCGTTCTGGCTCATCGGCGACAACAGCTTCGTCGCGCTGCTGACGGTGTCGGTGTGGAAGGGCTGGCCGTTCGCCTTCCTCATCGTCATGGCCGGACTCCAGAACATCCCGCGCGAACTGTACGAGGCCGCCGCGCTGGACGGCGCCGGCGTCTGGCAGCAGATCCGCCGCATCACCCTGCCGTCCCTGCGGCCCGTCAACCAGGTGCTGGTCCTGGTGCTGTTCCTTTGGACGTTCAACGACTTCAACACGCCGTACGTGCTGTTCGGCAAGGCCGCCCCCGAGGCCGCGGACCTCATCTCGGTCCACATCTACCAGGCCTCGTTCGTCACCTGGAACTTCGGCACCGGCTCCGCCATGTCCGTCCTGCTGCTGCTCTTCCTGCTGCTCGTCACCGGCGGCTACCTCGTGCTCACCTCACGCGGACGGAGGTCCGCCGATGTCTGACACCACCCTCGAGTCCGCGACCACCACGGTCCACCGGTCCCCGATGGCGCCGCCGCGCACCTTCCTGTGGACCCGGCGGATCTTCCTCACCCTGCTGACCGGGTTCGTCCTGGTGCCCGTGTACGTGATGGTCTCCAGCTCGCTGAAGCCGCTCGCGGACGTCACCGGCAAGTTCCGCTGGCTGCCGAGCGGTCTGACCTTCCGCCCCTACATCGACATCTGGTCGACGGTCCCGCTCGCCAGGTACTTCGTCAACTCGCTGATCGTGGCGGGCGCCGCGACGGTCTGCTCCGTGGTGATCGCGGTCTTCTCGGCGTACGCCGTCAGCCGCTACAGCTTCCACGGCAAGCGCGTCTTCACGGTCACCGTCCTGTCGACGCAGATGTTCCCGGGCATCCTCTTCCTCCTCCCGCTGTTCCTGCTCTACGTCAACATCGGCAACGCCACCGGCATCGCCCTGTTCGGCTCGCGCGGCGGCCTGATCCTGACGTACCTCACGTTCTCGCTGCCGTTCTCGATCTGGATGCTCATCGGGTACTTCGACTCGGTGCCGCGCGACCTGGACGAGGCGGCGCTGGTGGACGGCTGCGGGCCGCTCGGCGCGCTGTTCCGGGTCGTCGTGCCGGCCGCGATCCCCGGCATCGTCGCCGTCGCCGTGTACGCCTTCATGACCGCCTGGGGCGAGGTGCTCTTCGCGTCCGTCATGACCAACGACACCACCCGCACGCTCGCGGTGGGCCTCCAGGGCTACTCCACGCAGTACGACGTGTACTGGAACCAGATCATGGCCGCCTCGCTCGTCGTCAGCGTGCCCGTGGTCGCCGGGTTCCTGCTGCTCCAGCGCTACCTCGTCGCCGGGCTCACCGCGGGAGCGGTGAAGTGACCGCCAACATACCCAGTCTCGAAAGGACTTCCGTGTCCCACGCCATCGACCTCGCCGCACTCCCGCAGGACTTCCGGTGGGGCACGGCCACATCGGCGTACCAGATCGAGGGGGCCGTCGCCGAGGACGGCCGCTCGCCGTCCATCTGGGACACCTTCTCCCACACCCCCGGCAAGATCGACAACGGCGACCACGGCGACACCGCCTGCGACCACTACCACCGCTGGCGCGAGGACGTCGCGCTGATGGGCCGACTGGGCGTGAACGCCTACCGGTTGTCGATCGCCTGGCCGCGCGTGATGCCGGACGGCGACGGTCCGGTGAACCCCAAGGGCCTCGACTTCTACGACGAGTTGATCGACGGTCTGCTGGCGGCGGGCATCTCCCCCTCCGTCACCCTCTACCACTGGGACCTGCCGCAGGCCCTCCAGGACCGCGGCGGCTGGCCCGAGCGGGAGACCGCCGAGCACTTCGCCGCCTACGCCTCCGTCGTCGCCGAACGTCTCGGCGACCGGGTGTCCCACTGGACCACCCTCAACGAGCCCCTGTGCTCGGCCTGGATCGGCCACCTCGAGGGCAAGATGGCCCCCGGCCTGACCGATCCGACCGCCGCGGTCCGCGCCTCCTACCACCTTCTTCTCGGCCACGGCCTGGCCGCCCAGGCGATCCGCGCCGTGACGTCCGGCGCCGAGGTGGGCATCGTCAACAACCTCTCCACCGTCTTCCCCGCGAGCGACAGCCCCGAGGACCAGGCCGCCGCCCGCCGCCACGACGGCCACGTCAACCGCTGGTGGCTCGACCCGGTCCACGGCCGCGGATTCCCCGCCGACATGCGCGAGGTCTACGGCGTCGACCTCCCCGAACGCCCCGGCGACCTCGACATCATCGCCGCCCCGCTGGACTGGCTCGGCCTCAACTACTACTTCCCGGCGACGGTGGCCGACGACCCCGACGGGCCGGTGCCCCACGCCCGTGCCGTACGCCGCCCGGACGTGCCCCGCACCGGCATGGACTGGGAGATCGACGCGTCCGGCATCGAGACGCTGCTGCTGCGCCTCACCCACGAGTACGGCGCGCGCAAGCTCTACGTCACCGAGAACGGCTCCGCCTTCCCGGACACCGTGGGCCCCGACGGAACGGTCGACGACCCCGAGCGCCGGGACTACCTGGTGGGACACCTGGCCGCCTGCGCCTCCGCCGCCCGCAAGGGCGCCCCGCTGGCCGGCTACTTCGCCTGGTCGCTGCTGGACAACTTCGAGTGGGCGTACGGCTACGCCAAGCGCTTCGGCCTCGTCCACGTCGACTACGCCACCCAGGCCCGCACCATCAAGACCAGCGGCCGCGGCTACGCGGAGATCGTGCGCGCGCACGGGAAGCTGGCGCACGGGGCCGCCTGAGCTCGGCCCGGCCGGCGGACGGACGCGACCCCTCGGGGGAGGAGATGGCCCTCCACGAGGGGCGCGGCCCGTCCGGGACCGGCAGCAGGCGACGCACTCCGTCCTGATCATCGGCAGGCGGTCGGTGCCACCGGCGGCACCGCCAGGTGGACGGGCCGACGGAACGGAGCGAGACGGCGAACCCGGTCGCCGGCACCGGGCCCCTCGCCCTCACCGAGGCCGGCCGCACCACCTCGGCGACCGTCGACCTGTGGTCATGACGTGACGGACTGCCGAGCGCTGATCAGGTCGGTGAGAAACCAGCCTGGACATCTTCTGGAACGGAGAGGCCAGCCCGTGTTCCCCGTGCGGAGATCCAGCGCCTTCGCACCACCTATCCGGGGCGTTTCCGCCGCGAGATGCAGCGAGCCCGTTCCCTGCTGTTCGTGGCCACCACACGTGCCCGGGTACCACGCCTTCGCCGAGCTCGCAGCCAGATCCGCATGGGTCGGCCCCCAGCCGTAGCGCCGCGCGAAGTCAAAAACCACGTTGCGGAGGAACGTCTGATCGCAGGAGGCGGACTCGCTCGGCTGGTATGCGGCCGGGCAGGTAGACGAATCCGTTGCCGTTGTCGAGGAGCAACCCCTCATCGATGCCGTCCACGGACCAGACATCAACCGGCCCACGGGTGTTGTTGATCTGAAGGAAGAACTGTGCTTCCTCCTCGCCCCGACAGACGAAGATCCCCTCCACCTCAGGGCGGCGGCTGCCGGCGATTCCCGGTGCGGCGCCCATCCGGGCCCAATCCAGGCCATGCTGTGCGATCGACTGCCGATTGAGCACGGAAGAAACGTGGATGTAGTTCGACGTATCCAACACGCCAGGAGTATAGGAGGCAGTGAGGCTTACTCCTCAGGTTGAGGCGGTCAGCTCCAGGGCGGGGACGGCCTAGACACGGTCGGTGATGTGGGTGGTGCTGCCGCGGAGTTTCCGCAGCACGCGCCAGGACTTGAGGGTGGCCAGCCTGCTCGCCGAGTGCGCGGATCTTCGCGTGGGCGAGGTTGACAGCCTTTTGTCCGGCGGAGAGCCTGCTCCAGGCGCCGCGGAAGGGGACGCGGACGGTGGGGCGGGAGCCCTGGTACAGCTTGTCGGCCCAGCACCGGATGCTGCCGGAGCTGAGGGCGTCCAGCAGGCCGTGGGAGCGGGCTTCCCTGATGTCGTGGACCGCGCCCGCCAGAGCCGGCGAAGCCCAGATGAGCTTCCCGAACGGGTCGGTGAGGACTTGGACGTTCATGCGGTGCTTGCCGGAGTAGAAGGGGCGGTCGGCCGCGATGCGGTCGATGGGCAGTAAGGGTCCGTCCAGGATCCCGAACGCCTTGCGTGCGGCAACCACCATGGCCTGCTTGAGGGTGGGGGCGAGTACGGCCAGGAGGTCCACGGCGTTGCGGATGTAGCGGTAGACCGTGGCCACACCTATGCCGAAGGAGGCCGCGAGCTGGGTGCAGGTGTCACCGCAGCGCAGGTGGGCCAGGACGAGCAGGGCCTGCCGATTCGGGGGCAGGCGCCGCCAGCGGGTGCCGACCTTTCGGCGTGCTCGGCGAGCTGCCCGGTCAGGAAGCGCAAGTGTGAGCTGGACAGGTCGATCGCGGACGGGTGGACAAGCACGATCCAGGGTGCAGCCCACCTCACCGCAGCCGGCGCCAGGCTGGATGATGCATGTGTCGATCAATGCTCGTTGGGCCGCCACAGCCAGCGCAGAGCGTCCGGCAGCAGGACGCCGCCGTGGTTGGGGGTGTGTCCGCCGTCTCCCAGGACAAGGCGGAAGTCGTAGCCCGCTTCAGCGAGAGCGGCTGCCACGCGCAGGTTTTCGGCGAGCCAGTTCCACTGTGGCTCATTCCAGTGCAGGTCGCGGTGGCCGCCTTGCATGAAGATGCGCAGCGGCCTGCGGGAAACGCGGGAGATGAGGTCCGGGTAGGGATTGCCGTCCGGCATCTGCGCGAAGCTGGAAAGGTATCCGATGACGCGGCGGAACTTGTCCGGACGCAGCCACGCGGCGGTAAAGGCGCAGTTGCCGCCGCTGCTTCCGCCGCAGATGCCCCACCTTTCGGGCGAGTGGGCGATGGTATAGCGCTCCGCAACCTGCGGGATGATCTCGGTGAGGAGGAAGGTGACGTACTGGTCGTCGAAGGCGTCGTACTCGTTGTTGCGGTTCTTCGGGTTCTCCGCATCGGGGAAGACGCCAGGATCGACGAACACGCCGATGGTGACGGGGATGTCGCCGCGGTGAACGAGGTTGTCCAGGACGATCGCGCCGCGTACCTCCCCTGCGGGGTCCAGGTACCACCATCCGTCCTGGAACACCATCAAGGATGCCGGTTCCGCTGGGTCGTACTGTGCGGGCACGTGTACCCAGAACTTCCGGAAGGTTCCCGGGTAGACCGCGCTGCCCCTCCACTCGAGCTCAACCGTCTCGCCCGCGGGCACGCCCGGCTGTAGAGCGGAATCGGGTCCGTGGATGTAGCGCACGTCGGACTGGTCGATCGGAAGTGGCTGGTAGGGCATCTCGATGGTCACGGGGAACAACCGTAGAGCGACACAGGATTTGAGAACCACTCGTCTTCATGGTCGGTCGCTGTCGACGGTCGTGGGCGTACTCCTGGTTAGGCTCCCGTGCCCATGAGAGCCATACAACTCTGGAGACGTGTACGCCGGGTGGACAAGCCGGTCGCTGTCATCGCTGGCGTGGGGAACATGCTGCTCTGCGGCGTGCTCTTCGTGATGATGATCGGCGGGCTACTGGGTTTCGAGGCCACTACCCGGGAGGAGGAGACCGCCGCTCGGATCCTCGGGGGCCAAATCTTCGGGTGCTGGCTCGCGGGCGGGCTGATGCTGTTCTCCGTGCTGGGTATGACGCGGGCCTTGTCGCGCCGCGCTGTCGCCGTCACGATTTGCGACCGGGGAAACCCCGGCGACCCTGCTCCTCGCCGGCCGCGGCGCGCGGTACGACGGCCCGGGCTCCGGCAAGGACGGCGGCCTCTCCCGGCCGAGCGATGGCTGTGCCCGCTGTGGATCCGCGCGACCCAGCAGACCGTCGGAAGTCAGGCGTCTTCAGGAACAAAGCTGACATAGCGTCAAGAGCCAGAGTAGAGCTGGTGACCCATCGTGTGTGCCGGGCCTAATATGAGGCAGTCGTTCAGCGACCAGTTGGTTTCCACGGGGGCGTGGCATGGCGCTGAAGGGGTGGCAGAGGGCGGTGCGCAGACGTCAGGGTGATTTCGCGGACGATATGAGGCACGGCGCGGCGATCGGAACTACATCCTACGTGCCGCGGCGACGGTTTTACGTGGATGGGCAGGCCGGGACCGGCGATGCGCCGGGCGGTCAAGCATCGGTCTTTCATCACTCAGGTGCGGGCAGGCGTCATGGATGTACCTCGCGAAAACGGCACGATTCCCCACGGGCGTCCGTCGCGGAGTCCGCAGGACTGGGGCTGGTTCGCTGCTTGGGCGCTGGTGGGGGCGGCGAGCTCCCTCGGGCTTCTGAGCCTCTGGACGATAGGCATGCTGGTGCTGCTGTGTGCGGCGGTCGGCACTGCGCTGCTTGTGACGCATCGCCAGACGGACCGTGGGTTGCCCGGACTTCTTTCGGGTCTGAGCCTTCCGGCCTTCTATGTCGCCTATCTCAATCGAGGCGGCCCGGGCGACGTTTGCGTCACGACAGGGACAGAGCAGAGCTGCACCGAGGAATGGTCTCCGTGGCCCTGGCTTGGGGCCGGGATCGTCCTCGGCCTCGCTGGCATCGTGGTCTTTCTCGTACTCCGGAGCCGGTCTTCCAGCCGTCGTACACCGGCGTCCCGGAATCCCGCAGACCGCTAGGACCGGCAACGTTCACCGGGGTGACGGCCCGGCTGCCGTCAGAGCTACGGTGATCTCCGACCCTCCTGATCGGTCAGCGTCCGGACCTTGACCGGCTCCGCCACCACGCCTCCCCGCACCAGATTGGATGTCCGCCGACATTCAACCGGTTCAGGCGCTCCCGCCGCCAACCAGGCGAACCTTCTCGGTCACGGCACTCAGCGTATCCAGGCGGCCAGCATCGGGCCGTGCCTTCGGTGTGGTCATTCCGCCGAAGGCCGGGACGCACTCAGGGACGCTTACAACGTCTTGCCCGGGTCGCAGCGGCGATTGGTGACGCCCCAGTCGTCGGCCCGGGCAGTGACGAGGAGGAGGCCACGACCGGACTCCGCGTCGGGCTCTGTGGGAGCGGTGACGACAGGGCGGCGTTCGGCGCGGGTGTCAGAGACCTCCAGGCGCAGCTGCTTGCCCTATACCTCGGTGGACAGGCGGACATGGAAGTCCAGGCCGGGGACCCGTCCGTGGCGTACGGCGTTGGCGCACAGCCCGGCGGTGATCAGGGTCAGGGTCTCGTTGACGTCGCTGTCGTAGGGGTGGCCCCAGGAGTCCAGGCAGTGCGAGACGAACAGCCGGGCCAGGCGGGCGCCTCGTGGGGTCGGACTCCACGCCACGAGGGGACCTCACACCACCACCCCAGGAGGAGAGCCGCAGGTGCGAGTGGAGAGTGATCGGTCACAGGAGTTGGCCTGCGGAAACAACTCCAAGAGCGCTCGCCATGGGCGCATCGCGCGTCGCCGACGATCAAAGCGGGATCCTGCATGTCGTGCCGCTCGACGCGGCCGGCATCGGGTAGGCCGGTTCATGGGCGTCCTCGGCGTTGCCGCGGCCGCCTTCGCCGTCGTGCGGACGCGGTCGTGGCGCGCGGAACGCGTCGTGACGCGCAGAACACGTTTCAGCGCGCGGAATGCGGGATCTGGATCACGTTCCCGTAACCCGGCTCCGCCCGTCGTGCGGCGCGTCACGCGGCCCGCGCCGTCTCCAGTATCGCCTCGACGGGTTCCGTGACGGGGGCCGCGACGGACTCCTTGAGGCGGGCCTCCCTCGTCACGCCGGCCGCGGCGGCCGTCCGCACCCGCGACGTCCGCCACAGCCACAGCACGTCGCGGCCGAACGACCACACCAGCAGGCCCAGCGCCAGCAGCACCACGCCGGCGGTGGCCGGCAGGGGCAGCAGGTCCGATCCGGCGAGCAGCAGGAAGACGCCCTGGAGCGCGGCGACCGCCTTGCGGGCGGTGCTCGGCGGCAGGGGCGCGTTCAGCCAGGGCAGCACGCGGGCGGCGGCGACGAAGACGTAGCGCATACCGCCGATCAGCAGCACCCACGGGCCGAGCATCGTCGAGACGTACACGCTCAGCACCAGGATCAGGAACGCGTCCACCTCCATGTCGAAGCGGGCGCCGAGCGCCGTGGAGGTCCCGGTGCGGCGGGCCACCTTGCCGTCGACGCCGTCCAGGATCAGGGCCACCGCGGTCAGCGCGACCAGCAGCGACACCGGCGGTGCGCTCTCGAAGGAGTCCGCGACCAGCGCCGTCACCCCACCGACGAGAACGGCCCGGCCCAGGGTCACCCGGTTGGCCGGTCCGAAGGAGCGCGGCCGAGACCGGTGCAGTGCCCGGGAGAGCACCGCCCAGGTGGCGACCGCGAAGACCAGGCCGGTCACCCAGCCCGCGGGACCCATGCCGATCGCCGGGCCGAGCAGGGCCAGCAACAGGATCTGAGCGCCCGCTCCCACCGCGGTCTCCTGCTGGACCAGCCGTGCTTCGTAAGTGTTGTTCAGGGCCACCGAACACCCTCCGGCGAGTGACAGAGTCGATCAACGCCGCGTACGTTGTCCGCGGCCTGTGCACACCTCGGTACGTGAACAACTTCCCGATCGTTCAGGAGGATTCTTGATGAACCGCTCCGCGCGTTCCTTCTGGCTGACCTCGCCCGGCCGCGGCGAGATACGCCCGGCGGACCTTCCGGAGCCCGCTGCGGGCGAGGTGGTCGTCCGCGCGCTGTACTCCGGGATCAGCCGCGGCACGGAGACGCTCGTCTTCCGCGGCCAGGTGCCCGAGAACCAGTACGGCGCCATGCGGGCGCCGTTCCAGGAGGGCGACTTCCCCGCTCCGGTGAAGTACGGCTACCTCAGCGTGGGCGTCGTGGAGGAGGGCCCGACGGAGCTGACCGGGCGTACCGTCTTCTGCCTCCACCCGCACCAGAGCCGCTACGTCGTCCCGGCGAGCGCGGTCACCCCTGTACCGGAGAACGTGCCCGCCGGGCGGGCGGTGCTCGCGGGCACGATCGAGACCGCCGTGAACGCGCTGTGGGACGCCGCGCCCCTGGTGGGCGATCGCATCGCCGTGGTCGGCGGTGGCATGGTCGGCTGCTCGGTGGCCGCCCTGCTGGCCCGGTTCCCCGGCGTGCGCGTGCAACTGGTGGACGCGGACCCGGCCCGCGCCGAGGTCGCCGAGGCCCTCGGCGTGGGCTTCGCCCAGCCCGGGGACGCGCTCGGCGACTGCGACCTCGTGGTGCACGCCAGCGCCACCGAGCAGGGCCTCGCCCGCGCGCTGGAACTGCTCACCCCCGAGGGCACCGTCCTCGAACTGAGCTGGTACGGCGACCGGCGCGTCGCCCTCCCGCTCGGCGAGGACTTCCACTCCCGCCGGCTGGTCATCCGCAGCAGCCAGGTCGGCACCGTCTCCCCGGCCCGCCGCTCCAGCCGCACGTACGCCGACCGGCTGGCCCTCGCGCTCGACCTGCTCGCCGACCCGGCGCTCGACGCCCTCGTCACCGGGGAGAGCGCGTTCGAGGAACTGCCGGAGGTGATGCCGAGGCTCGCCTCCGGGGAGATCCCGGCCCTGTGCCACCGGGTCAGGTACGGCGACCGATCATGACGGATCGTCCGGTCGGGGACGGCAAGAGCGCCTGACCTTGAGAAAAGAGTGAGAAGCCACTGAACAACGGGAAGCGGTCAGCCGTACTACACGGCATCCCCCGGCAGGGACCGGCCGGGGATCAGACGCGCCGCACCTGGAGGGTCGTCCGTTGTTCAGCATCACCGTCCGCGATCACATCATGATCGCCCACAGCTTCCGCGGCGAGGTCTTCGGGCCCGCGCAGCGTCTGCACGGCGCCACGTTCCTCGTGGACGCCACCTTCCGGCGCGAGCAGCTGGACGACGACAACATCGTCGTCGACATCGGACTGGCCACGCAGGAACTGGGCGCCGTGGTCGGCGAGTTGAACTACCGCAACCTCGACCACGAGCCCGACTTCGCCGGCATCAACACCTCCACGGAGTTCCTGGCCAAGGTCATCGCCGACCGGCTCGCCGAACGCATCCACAAGGGTGCCCTGGGCGAGGGCGCCAGGGGCCTGGCCGGCCTCACCGTCACCCTCCACGAGTCGCACGTCGCCTGGGCGAGTTACGAGCGTGCGCTGTGACCGAGACGACCGTCCACCGTCCCTCGCCCCTGACCTACCTGCCCGCGCAGCGCGCCGGCTCGGAGAACGTCGGGATCATCCCCATGTCCCTGCGCACCGTCCACTTCGTCCTGCCGGGCGGCGTCGACGACCCGGCCACCCCCAGCGGCGGCAACGCCTACGACCGCCGGGTGAGCCTGGACCTGCCCGGCTTCGGCTGGCAGGTCCGGGCCCATCCCGTGGACGGCGCCTGGCCCCGCCCCGACGCCGAGGCCCGAGCGGAACTCGCCCGAGTCCTGCGCGAGTTGCCGGACGGCGCCGTCGTCCTGCTCGACGGGCTGGTCGCCTGCGGCGTGCCCGAGACCGTCGTGCCCGAGGCCGAGAGGCTGCGCCTGGCCGTCCTCGTCCACCTGCCGCTCGGCGACGAGACGGGACTCGACCCGGCCGTGGCCGCGGAACTCGACGCCAGGGAACGCCAGGTGCTGCGCGCGGTGGCCGCCGTCGTCGCCACCAGCGACTGGGCGGTGCGCCGCCTCGTCTCCCACCACGGCCTCGCCCCCGACCGGGTCCACGCCGCCGCCCCCGGCGCCGACATCGCTCCGCTCGCCCCCGGCACCGACGGAGTCTCCCGGCTGCTGTGCGTCGCCTCGGTCACCCCGCGCAAGGGGCAGCACCGGCTGGTGGAGGCACTGGCCGCGGTCACCGACCTGCCGTGGAGCTGCACCTGCGTCGGCGCGCTCACCCAGGACCCCGCCTATGTCGACCGGCTGCGCGGCCTGATCGCGGAGCACGGTCTGCAGGACCGCTTCCACCTGGCCGGACCGCGCGCCGGAGCCGAGCTCGACGCCAGCTACGCCGCCGCCGACCTGATGGTCCTCGCCTCCTACGCGGAGACGTACGGCATGGCGGTCACCGAGGCCCTCGCGCGGGGCATCCCGGTGCTCGCCACCGACGTCGGCGGGGTGGGCGAGGCGGTCGGCCGCGCCCCCGACGGCGGGGTGCCCGGCATCCTCGTACCGCCGGAGGACCCCGCGGCCCTCGCCGCCGAACTGCGCGGCTGGTTCGGCGAGGCCGACGTGCGGCGCCGGCTGAAGTCCGCCGCACGCGGCCGGCGTGCCGCCCTCGACGGCTGGGCCAACACCGCCCGAAGCCTGGCCGGAGTGCTGGGCCGGCTGCCGAAGGAACCCCGGAGGGCGGCATGACCACACCGGACACGTCCACGGAGACCGCCGGACTCGCCGGCACCATCCCGGCCCAGCCCGGCCCGCGGGAGCGGTCCGCCCCCGCCACGAGCGTGGCAGGGCGGTCGCTCCCGGACGCGGCGCGGCTCGCAGGAAAGGAACCCTCGGACATGGCGGATTCCGGCGCTCTCTCCCCACTGGCGGCTCAGGACACCGTGTCCCCGGAGGTGATTCCTGGGGCCGGGCCCGCCCAGCGGCCCGGGGAGCGGGCCACCGTGAGGCTTCGGGAGGACGGGGCGCAGGAGGAGCCGCCCCGGTACGCGCCCGAGTGGCTGCAGCTCCGCGAGGCCGCGGACGCCACCGCGCGGGCCACGGAGCTGCTCGATCCGCTGCGGATCCGGCTGGTGAACCTGCCGATCCGGCACGGTGGGCTCGTCGTGCACGACCTGGGGTGCGGCACCGGCTCGATGGGCCGCTGGCTCGCCCCCCGGCTGGACGGCGCCCAGCACTGGGTCCTGCACGACCGCGACCCCTACCTGCTGCACTTCGCCGCCGTGGCCTCACCGCGCGCCGCCGCCGACGGCAGCCGGGTCACCGTGGAGACGCGGCGCGGCGACGTGGCCCGGCTCACCCCGGACGCCCTGTCAGGAGCGTCCCTGGTCACGGCCTCGGCGCTGCTGGACGTCCTGACCCGCGAGGAGATCGACACCCTCGCCGCGGCCTGTGCCGGGGCGGGCTGCCCGGCGCTGCTGACGCTCTCGGTGGCCGGCCGGGTCGAACTGACCCCGGCCGATCCGCTGGACGCCGAGATCACCGAGGCGTTCAACGCCCACCAGCGGCGCACGGGGCTGCTCGGCCCCGACGCGGTCGAAGCGGCCTGCGAGGCCTTCGCCGCACACGGCGCAACCGTACGGGTGCACCCGAGCCCCTGGCGGCTCGGCCCCGACCAGCGCGAACTGACCGCCCAGTGGCTGCGCGGCTGGGTCGGCGCGGCCGTCGAACAGCGTCCCGAGCTGAAGCCGCGCGCCGACCGCTACCTCGCCGACCGCCTGGAGGCCTGCGCGGCGGGGGAGTTGCAGGTGGTCGTGCACCACAACGACCTCCTGGCGCTGTCCCGGCCGACGGACCGTGCCGCATGAGCGCCCAGACGGTGGACGCACCTCGCCTGCGCGACCGGGAGGCGGGTGCGGGGGAGGGGGCGTCCAACGCGTCACACGCGACTCGGCCACACGGCACATCCGCCGACGACCGCGCTCGCACCCCCCTCGCCGCCGCGCTGTCCCGGCTCAACACCCGTGCCGTACGCACCCACTTCGGGAGCGTCGCCGGAGTCGCCATCCTCGCCGTCCTGCTGTGGCGGCTGGGCACCGGTGTCTTCCTGGACGGGCTGCGGCGGATCGACACGCCGACGCTCCTCGTGGCGCTCGGCATCGGGCTGGTCACCACCGTGTTCAGCGCCTGGCGCTGGCAGTTGGTGGCCCGCGGACTGCGCATCCGGCTGCCGCTCGGCCCGGCGGTGGCCGACTACTACCGCGCGCTGTTCCTGAACGCGGCGCTGCCCGGCGGTGTCCTGGGCGACGTGCACCGGGCGGTGCGGCACGGGCAGAGCGCCGGCGACCTGGGACGCGGCGTGCGGGCCGTCGTCCTCGAACGGGTCGCCGGGCAGATCGCGCTCGCCGTCACCGGCGCGGCGGTCCTGCTCGCCCTGCCGTCCCCCGTGCGCGACCAGACGCGGCACCTCGTGGCGCTGTTCGCGTTCGCCGCCGCCGGTGCGTTCGCCATCGTCCTCGCCCTGCGGATGAACCGCGCGCCCTCGCGGCGTGGACAGGCCCTGCGCCGCGCCCTCGCCGAGGCCCGCGAGGGGCTGCTGTCCCGTCGCAACGGGCCGGGCGTCGCGCTGTCCTCGGCCGTCGTCCTGGCCGGGCACATCGTGATGTTCGTGGTCGCCGCGCACGTCGCCGGCCTCGCGGCCCCGGTGCTCGTCCTGCTGCCCCTGGCGGTCCTCGCGCTGGTGGCCATGGGACTGCCGCTGAACGTGGGCGGGTTCGGGCCCCGCGAGGGCGTGGCCGCCTGGGCGTTCGGCGCGGCCGGACTCGGCGCGAGCACCGGAGTGGCGGTGGCCGTGGTGTACGGCGTGCTCAGCTTCGTCGCCAGCCTGCCCGGGGCGCTCGTCCTCGTCGCCCGCTGGTACACCGCGATGCGCGCCGGGTCCCGCCCCGCCGAACCCGCCCCGGAACCCGGCCGCGCGTCCGACGGGGACTGTCAGCGTCCGCTCTCCGGCAATCCGGGGCCCTCGGAAGTGAGCAGCGAGAAATACGGACCGAAGGCGGCCGCAAGGCTGTTCAGCAGTTCCTCGCCCTTTTCCGCGGAACCCAGGGAGGGACGCCCGATGACGCCCGATTCGGTATAGGCGGACATTCCGGTGGTGAGCAGATGCCGCCGGTCGTCCGCGACGAAATCGGCGGACTCGTAACCGGCCCGGACCATTTCCGGATGAGCGTGCAGAAGAATGGAGGTCTCGATTTCCCCCGCGTGCATGTCGGTGAGCGGCGAGGTGCGCACCCCGGCCGCGTCGAGGGCCGTCTGCCAGTCCTCCGCGGCCGGGAACAGCGCGAGGCGCTCACCGCGCGCGGAGGACTCCTGAACGACGTTGCCCAGCACGTAGTTTCCGCCGTGACCGTTGACGACCACCAGGGCCTCGACGCCGGAGCGGCGCAGTGAGTCCGCGATGTCCCGCACCACCGCATGAAGGGTCACGGAGGAGATGCTGACGGTTCCAGGCCAGGCCGCGTGCTCGTGCGAGCAGGAGATCGTCACCGGTGGAAGGAGGTGCACCGGGTACGCGTCGGCGATCCGGCGTGCGATGGCGCAGGCGACCAGCGTGTCGGTCGCCAACGGGAGGTACGGTCCGTGCTGTTCGAAACTGCCCACCGGCAGGACGGCCGCCTGCCGTGAGAGGTCCGCCCCCCGCGCCCGTACGTCTTGCGTGGTGTCCGCCGGCAACGGACCATGTGCCGTCGGCCTCGGCCGCGTTTCCGAACCACTCATTGTTTTCCGGCCTTTCGTCTCTGCTTAGGAATCAGATCATGACAGAAGACCTCGCCGTACTCGGCAAGAAGTCGTCCCGGCGTACAGGTGTGGAGCGCGTCGTGAATGCCCCGTTGCCCACCGTGTACGGGAAATTCCAGGCGGTCGGCTACCTGGACCACGACCGCGGCGACGAACAAGTCGCCCTGGTGCACGGTGACATCGGAACCGACCGGGTCCTGGTGCGGCTGCACTCGGAGTGCCTGACCGGGGACGCGTTCGGCTCCCAGCACTGCGAGTGCGGCGACCAGCTCGCCGCCGCGCTGCGCGCCGTCGTCGCCGAAGGCAGCGGCATCGTCGTCTACTTGAGAGGCCACGAGGGCCGGGGCATCGGGCTGCTCGCCAAGCTGCGGGCGATGGCGCTGCAGGCGGAGGGCCTGGACACGGTCGAGGCCAACCTCGCGCTCGGCCTGCCGGTCGACGCCCGCGACTACGGTGTGGCCGCCGGGATGCTGCACGACCTGGGTGTGCGCTCGGTTCGTCTGATGTCCAACAACCCGCGCAAGCGCGAGGCGTTGGTGCAGCACGGCATCCAGGTCGCCGAGACGGTCCCGCTGCTGATACCGCCGTGCGAGAGCAACATCACCTACCTGCGCACCAAGCGGGAGCGGCTCGACCACCACCTGCCCCACCTGGACGCGGTGGCGCACCTGTCCTGAGCCGGGCGGCCCGGCGCCGCACGACGACCGGACCCGGGCCGGGACGCACCCGGCCGGGCAGCCGGCGAGGGAAGCGGGAAACCCGGCGGGCGACCGCCGGGATCCCCCGCCCGCTTCGCCCCGGACCCGGGGGCGGGGAAGCGGCCACGGGGAATGCGCGGCGCGGCCCCGCTGGTTGACCGGAGTATGACTCAGGACACGCCGTACGACGCCGCACAGGAAGCCCTGCTCGCGCTGCTCTCGGAAAGCCGCGGCGGGGTACTGGTCACGCTCAAGCGGGACGGCCGGCCCCAGCTGTCGAACGTAGCGCACGCCTACGACCCGGACGGGCGGGTCATCCGTGTCTCGCTCACCGACGACCGCGCCAAGACCCGCAATCTGCGCCGGGACCCGCGGGCGTCCTACCACGTCACCAGCCCGGACCGGTGGGCCTACACGGTCGCCGAGGGCACCGCGGACCTGTCACCGGTCGCCGCGGACCCGTACGACGAGACCGTCGAGGAACTGGTACGCCTCTACCGGGAGATCCTCGGCGAGCATCCCGACTGGGACGACTACCGCGCCACCATGGTCCGCGACCGCCGACTGGTGCTCCGCCTGCGGGTGGACCGGGCCTACGGCATTCCCAAGCGCGCCCCCGGCGGGTGAGGCGGGAGCGGGGCCGGGCCGGCATCCGCACGCGTACGGCTCTCGATCGCCCGCAGGACCGCCACCATGTCCTGGCCGCCGTGGCCGAGCGACACGGTCTCCTCGAACAGGGCGTGGCACACGTCGAGCAGCGGGGAGGCGGTGCCGGACGCGCGTGCGGCCTCGGCGATCAGCCGGTTGTTCTTCAGCACGTCGAGGGCGGCGGCCTGGACGTCGAAGTCCCCGGCCAGCAGCTTGGGCGCCTTCATCCGCGAGACCGGGCTGGCCATCGGGCCCGCGTCGAGGACGTCGAGGAACAGGCGCGGGTCGAGCCCCTGCCGCTCGGCGAAGTGGAACGCCTCGGTGAGTCCGGTCACCAGCGTGATCAGGAACAGGTTCACCGACAGTTTCGTGAGCAGCGCGCCCGGTGCGGGGCCGCACACGAACGTCTGGCGGCACAGGGGAGCGAGCAGCGGCCGTACGGTCCGTACCGCTTGATCGTCACCGGCCAGCATCGCCACCAGCGCGCCGTTCTCCGCCGGTACGCGGGAGCCGGAGACGGGCGCCTCGACATAGCTGCCGCCCGCGTCCCGTACGCCGGACTCCAGTGCGCGTGAGTAGGCGGGCGAGGTGGTGCCCATGTGGACGACCACCCGCCCGGCGACGCGCGCGGCGAAGTCCGGCCCGCCGCGGCCGAGCGTCGCGTCGGTGGCGGCGCCGTCCGCCAGCATCAGGAGCACCACGTCCGAGCGGGCGAACACCTCGCCGGGGTCCGCCGCGACCCGGGCGCCGGCCGCGCGCAGCGGAGCGGTACGGGAGGCCGTGCGGTTCCACACGGTGAGGGGAGTGCCGGAGCGGGCCAGCCGGAGCGCCATGGGCTGCCCCATGACTCCGAGACCGATGAAGCCGACGTTCACGAGGACCGCCCTGAGGTCGGGACCGGGCTATGACAGTGGTCATAGTAGCGCCGCTCATGACGGCGGTCATAGGGTGGGCGCGAGACGTGTACGGAGCCGGGAGGCCGACGATGACGGGCACCGAGCGGGGGCCGCGCGAGCGGATGGTGTTCAGCGCGGCCCAGCTCATCCGGCGCGACGGCGTGGGCGCGACCGGGATGCGGGAGGTGGCCGCCCACGCCGGGGCGCCCCGCGGATCCCTCCAGCACTACTTCCCGGGCGGCAAGGAGCAACTGGTCAACGAGGCGGTGGCGTGGGCCGGCCGGTACGCGGGCCGCCGCGTCGCGCGCTTCATGGCGGGCATGGCCGAGCCGACGCCGGGCGGGCTGTTCGCCGCGATGGTCGGGCAGTGGACCGACGAGTACGAGACGGCCGGGTTCCTCTCGGGGTGCCCGGTCGCCGCGGCGACGGTGGACTGCGTCTCGGCCCGCGCGTCCACCCGGGAGGCGACCGCCGCCGCGTTCACGGCCTGGCGGTCGCCGGTCGCCGAGGCCCTGACAAGCATGGGCGTACCACCCGAACGGGCCGAACCCCTGGCCACCCTGATGATCAGCTCCCTGGAAGGCGCGATCATCCTCTCCCGCGCCCAAGGAGACGTACGCCCCTTGAAGACGGTGGCGCGAGAACTGGCCCCGCTCCTGAACGCGGCCGCATCCCGCTGACCGCGTCCCGGTCGCACCCGGACCGCGACAAGGCGTATCGAGATCCGGCAGCGCTCGGCGTCGCGACACCCCGGAACATGCGCCGCCGCGAACCGCGAGCGCGCCCCTGTCCCAACGGCGCGCCGGCGCGCACGTTCCGGGCAGGCGGGCGGGCGCGGCGGGCCGGGGTCAGGGCTTCTTCGGCTCGTCCGTCTGCGTCGCCTCCACCGCGTGGCCGCCGAACTGGTTGCGCAGGGCCGCGACCATCTTCATCTGGGGGGAGTCGTCCTGGCGGGAGGCGAAGCGGGCGAAGAGGGCGGCGGTGATCGCCGGCATCGGCACGGCGTGGTCGATGCCCGCCTCCACCGTCCAGCGGCCCTCGCCGGAGTCCTCCGCGTAGCCGCGCAGCTTCTTCAGGTGCTCGTCGTCGTCCAGGGCGTCGACGGCGAGGTCGAGGAGCCAGGAGCGGATGACGGTGCCCTGCGTCCAGGAGCGGAACACCTCGCGGACGTCGGTGACCGAGTCCACCGTCTCGAGGAGTTCCCAGCCCTCGGCGTAGGCCTGCATCATCGCGTACTCGATGCCGTTGTGGACCATCTTCGCGAAGTGCCCCGCGCCCACCTTGCCCGCGTGCACGAAGCCGTACGGGCCCTCCGGCTTGAGCGCGTCGAAGATCGGCTTCAGCCACCGGACGTGCTCCTCGTCGCCGCCCACCATCAGCGCGTAGCCGTTCTTCAGGCCCCACACGCCCCCGGAGACGCCCGCGTCGACGAAGCCGACGCCCCGCGCGTGCAACTGCTTGGCGTGCTTCTCGTCGTCCGTCCACCGGGAGTTGCCGCCGTCGACGACGATGTCGCCGGGTTTGAGCAGGGTCGCCAGCTGGTCGATGACCGTCTGGGTGGCGCCGCCGGCCGGCACCATCACCCAGACCACGCGCGGTGCCTCGAGCCGGTCCACGAGATCGACCAGGCCGTCCACGTCGGAGACGTCCGGATTTCGGTCGTAGCCCACCACGGTGAGGCCGGCGTTGCGGAGACGTTCCCGCATGTTGCCGCCCATCTTGCCGAGGCCGACGAGACCCAACTGTATCGATGCCATCTCAGCTCACTTCCTGGATGTCGGACATTCAGACGGTCTCCTTGGCGCCCTCGCCGCGCAGCGCGACGGCGTACATCTCGTCGGCGTCGAGGCGGCGCAGCTCCTCGGCGATGAGCTCGGACAGAGGGCGGACCTTCAGCGCGAGGGTGCGCGGCGGCTGGCCCGGCAGGGACAGCGTGGCCAGCGGGCCCTCGGGCCGGTCGAGGACGATCTCCCCGTTGTCGGTGCCCAGCCGTACGGCTGTGACGAACGGGCCGCCGGAGACCACACGGTCCGTCCGCACACCCAGCCGGGCCTCCAGCCAGCGGGCCAGCAGCTCCGCGCTCGGGTTGTCCGCCTCGGCCTCCACGGCCGCCGAGACCACCGGCACCCGGGCCTGGTCCAGCGCCGCGGCCAGCATCGAGCGCCAGAGGGTGAGCCGGGTCCAGGCCAGGTCGGTGTCGCCGGGAGCGTAGGTGCGCACGCGTGCCTGGAGGATCTCCAGCGGGCGCTCCACGGCGTACAGGTCGGTGATCCTGCGCTGCGCCAGCCTGCCCAGCGGATCCTGCGCCGGGTTCTCGGGCGCGTCCACCGGCCACCAGACGACGACCGGCGCGTCCGGCAGCAGCAGCGGCAGCACCACCGAGTCGGCGTGCTCGGACACCTCGCCGTAGGTGCGCAGTACGGCCGTCTCGCCCGTACCCGCCTCGGAGCCCACCCGTACCTCGGCGTCCAGCCGGGAGTGCGTGCGGTCGCGCAGGGTGCGGGCGTGCCGCCTGACGACGAGCAGGGTGCGCGAGGGGTGCTCGCGCGAGGCCTCCTCGGCGGCTTTCAGCGAGTCGTAGGCGTTCTCCTCGTCCGTGACGATGACCATCGTCAGGACCATGCCCACGGCGGGTGTGCCGATGGCACGGCGGCCCCGCACCAGCGCGTTGTTGATCTCTCCCGCGGTGGTGTCGGTAAGGTCGATCTTCATGGCCTGCGCCAGCTCCGTCCGTCTCGTGCGAGCATCTCGTCGGCTTGCGGCGGACCCCATGTGCCCGCCGCGTACTGCGCCGGCCTGCCGTGGTCGTCCCAGTACGCCTCCACCGGGTCGAGGATCTTCCACGACTCCTCGACCTCCTGGTGCCTCGGGAACAGGTTGGCGTCGCCGAGCAGTACGTCCAGGATGAGGCGTTCGTACGCCTCCGGGCTGGACTCCGTGAAGGACTCGCCGTAGGCGAAGTCCATCGTCACGTCCCGGATCTCCATGGAGGTGCCCGGCACCTTCGAACCGAACCTGACCGTCATGCCCTCGTCCGGCTGGACGCGGATCACGATCGCGTTCTCGCCCAGCTCCTCGGTGGCGGTGGAGTCGAAGGGGGAGTGCGGGGCCCGCTGGAAGACCACCGCGATCTCGGTCACCCGGCGGCCCAGGCGCTTTCCGGCGCGCAGGTAGAACGGGACACCGGCCCAGCGGCGGTTGGCGATCTCCAGGCGCAGCGCCGCGTACGTGTCGGTCTTCGACCGCGGGTCGATGCCGTCCTCCTGGAGGTAGCCGACGACCTGCCCGCCGCCCTGCCAGCCCTTCGTGTACTGGGCGCGCACGGTGTGGTGGCCCAGGTCCTCGGGCAGCCGCACCGATTTCAGCACCTTCAGTTTCTCGGTGAGCAGCGCCTCGGCGTCGAAGGCGATGGGTTCCTCCATCGCGGTGAGCGCCATGAGTTGCAGCAGGTGGTTCTGGATGACGTCGCGTGCGGCGCCGATGCCGTCGTAGTAGCCGGCGCGGCCGCCGATGCCTATGTCCTCGGCCATGGTGATCTGCACATGGTCGACGTAGGACCGGTTCCAGACCGGCTCGTACATCTGGTTGGCGAAGCGCAGGGCCAGGATGTTCTGGACGGTCTCCTTGCCCAGGTAGTGGTCGATGCGGAAGACCTGTTCCGGGTCGAACACCTCGTGCACGATCCGGTTGAGCTCCCGGGCGCTGGCGAGATCGTGACCGAACGGCTTTTCGATGACCGCCCGCCGCCAGGAGCCCTTCGGGCCCTCCGCCAGCCCGTGCTTCTTCAGCTGCTGGACGACCTTGGGGAAGAACCTCGGCGGTACGGAGAGATAGAAGGCGAAGTTGCCGCCCGTGCCGCGGGAGGAGTCCAGGTCCTCCACCGCCGCGCGCAGGTGCTTGAACGCCGTGTCGTCGTCGAAGTTGCCGGGGACGAACCGCATGCCCTCGGAGAGCTGCTGCCAGACCTCCTCGCGGAACGGCGTGCGCGCGTGCTCCTTGACGGCGTCGTGCACCACCTCGGCGAAGTCCTGGTCCTCCCAGTCCCGCCGCGAGAAGCCGACCAGGGAGAAGCCCGGGGGCAGCAGTCCGCGGTTGGCCAGATCGTAGACGGCGGGCATCAGCTTCTTGCGGGACAGGTCCCCGGTGACGCCGAAGATCACCAGCCCGGACGGCCCCGCGATCCGCGGCAGCCGCCGGTCCCTGGTGTCACGCAGCGGATTCACCCAATCGGCCGCGGCCCCCACCGGCACCCGTACGCCGGGCGCCTGGTCCTTCTCGGTGCCGGAGGCCGCGGTCCCGGTGGAGGCCGCGGCAGCGGGGGCTGCGGTCTCAGTGGTGGCGGCAGTGCGGGCCGCGGTCCCCGTGGGGTCCGCCGCCCCCGGCCCCGGCGCCCGGGCCCGCGTGGCCGCCGGTGCCTCGCTGTCCGTGGGGCCGGCGCTCGGGGGCGTGGGCTTCGCGGCCGCGGTCGGTGCCCGGCCGCGGGCGGCCGGTGGGCTGGAGTCCGCCGCCCGGGAGGCATGCGCCGCAGCCTCGGTGGGCTTCCTGCTCATTCCACGTCAACTCCCTTGCGATCGAAGGGCCTGGCCACCGCCTCCGGCGGGTCGCCCTGCGGCTGGTGATCACCGTGCCGGGCGCGACCGGTTCGTCCGTCTGCGGGGTGTCCTCGTAATACAGGGTGTCCGCGTACGGGGGATCCCTCACCTCGATCCGCGGATCCGCCCGCGCCCGCGGCCGACCGGCACCGCGGGGTGTGGCGGTCAGGACCGCTTCGGTCACAGTGAGCTGTTGACAGCAACAGTTCGTCGCTCTGGGTGATCATCAGGCGGTGCGGGCGTCGGGGCCTGGGCCTTGAGCACGGCGATCCTGTGCGCGCCGGCGGTTGTCGCGGGCACCCGCCGAGGCCCCGGCAGCCGCCGGACGGCGGGCATCGGCGCTCCTCAGTCCAGTATGAAGGTGCCGCCTGCGGTCGTCGCCAGGTCAGTTCCGAGGGCGGCTGCCGGTGTCCAGGCGCCGGGGCTGCCGACGCCACGGGCCAGCAGTTCGGTGACGGTGGCGGTGACGTCGGCCGTGAAGTCCATGCCGTCGCCGGCGCGGAGCCATCCCTCGCGCCGGGTGCAGTCCGCCCACTCGACGACGGCGTGCCCCCAGGAGTGCTTGCGCGGACGGGGTGCGGCCTTCACCGGGACCCGGCCGAGCCGGCCGACGGCGAGGCGTCGCAGCGCCGGAACGGACAACAGGCGGCCGAGCGGCGGGAGCAGGGCACGTATCAGCGGAGCGGTCGGCACGAGAGCGGAAGTGGCGGTGACGAACGGTGCTCCGCTCACCGCATGCGCCGCGACGAGCTCGCCGGACGCGACACCTGCCGACTTCGCCGACTCCCTGTCCGGAAAGGTGAGTTGCTGCGGGTCCGCGCCGAGGCGCGACGTCATCAGCCGCCCGTTCTCGTACCGCCGTCCGCCGGCGGTGAGCACGTCCACGATGCTGGCCGCCAAGGCGGCACCGAGCGGGCCCGCCTCGACGGCCACCGAGGCCGCGGCGTCGACCCGCACCCGGTGCGGCGTGGGCCGGCCTTCGCACAGCTTCGCCACCACCGCCTCCGTCGCCAGCACGCCGAATCCGGCGCCGGTGACCAGGGTGCTGCCGGCCCGCACCGCTTCGTCGTGCAGGGCGAGCAGCCGGTCCACGGCGACCACGTCGTTGGCCTGGTCGACGTAGTGGCCGCCGGGCATGCAGGCACGGGCGATCACCGGTGCCGTGGCGGCGAAGGCACCCATCGTGTTCACCACCACCCGCGGGCGCTCCCGGACGATCTCGTCCGCGATCCGCTCAGCCGAGTCGGCGACGACGACCTTCGCGTCCCCGGGCAGACCGGCTTCGGCCCCGACGGCGACCATCCGCTCCCGGCTGCGCCCGACCGGCACGACCGTCAACCCCCGCGCGGCCAGTCGCGCGGTCACGCCCCGGCCCACACGGCCGGTCGCCCCGACTATCCATACCTCGTCGTTCGTCCGGCTCTCGCCTGCCGTCCCGCCGGTCCCGCTGGTCTCGGTCATGCGACGTCACCCTGCCTGCTCCGGGCCGCGCCGGGGACGGGCGTCCCCAGTGATGACACAGTGTGTCATGAGTGCAGGCTAGCACTGACGACACAGTGAGACATCGCCTGTTAGGGTCAACTTATGGCGAGGTGGGATCCGGGTGCCGAGGAGCGCCTGAAGCGGGCGGCTGTCGAGCTGTACCTGGAGCGCGGCTACGACAACGTGACGGTGACCCATATCGCCGAGCGGGCCGGACTCACCCGGCGCTCCTACTTCCGCTACTTCCCCGACAAGCGCGAGGTCCTCTTCGCCGGCTCGGAGCGCCTGCCCCCGACGCTGGCGGAGGCGGTCCTGGCGGCGGACCCGAACGCGGCTCCGCTCGCCGCCGTCCTCGACGCGCTGGCGCGAGTCGGTGCCGAGCTCGTCGAGCACGTGGACGGCGCGGCGGAGCGCCGGGCGGTGATCGACGCCAGCCCCGAGTTGCAGGAGCGCGAACGGACCAAGACCGCTGCGATCACCGCTGCGATCCGCGACGCCCTGAAGCAGCGTCAGGTGAACGCCGAGACGGCCGAACTGGTCGCGCAGCTCGCCACGGTGGCCTTCCAGAACGCCTTCAGACGCTGGATCGAGGCCGAAGGGCGTGCGGGTTTCGGCAGCTGCCTGCACACGGTGACCGACGAACTGCGAGCCGCCCTCGCCGGGATGTGAGAAGGACGTCTGCCCAGTGCCACAACTGATCGCTTCAGGGCGGGACCGACGTCTCCACCTGCCCAGCTTGTTTACCACTGCCGCCGAACCCCTCTGAAGCACCGGAGTGGCCAACCGGTACGCACGGTGACCAACGTGCCCAGTCACAACCTCACAGAGCGTCACCGGGGCCCCACGCGTGCGCGTGGAGCCCCGGTGGACGGATCCGTGCCGGTCAGTGACCGAAGTCGAACCAGTTGACGTTCACGAAGTCCGCCGGCTGGCCGCTGCTGAAGGTGAGGTACACGTCGTGGGTGCCGGTCACCGGGCTGATGTTCGCCGGGACCGTCCTCCAGGACTGCCAGCCTCCGGTGTTGGCCAGCGCGAAGCTGCCGACGGGCGCGTTGCCGCGGTTGTCCAGGCGTACCTCGACCAGTCCGCTGACCCCGGGCGCGGCGCCGCTGGCGACCCGCGCGTAGAACTGCCGGGCCGCGTTGGAGCCGAAGTTCACGCCCTTGTAGAGGGCCCAGTCGCCGTTCGAGACGGCGCCGATGTTCTGGCCGCCGCCCGTGTCGGTGGTCGTCTCGGTGATGACACCGCTCTGGCTGTCGTAGGACTCGGCCTGGATGGGGCTGTAGGCGTCCCGGTTGCCGGACGGCGGAGGTGTGGTACCGCTCCCACCGTCGGAGGACTGGAGCACCTGCACATAGTCCACGGTCATCGGGTGGCCGGGTTCGGTGCCGCCGTCCGGGCCGCCGCCGAACGCGCCGGGGAAGCCGCCGCCCATCGCCACGTTCAGGATGACGAAGTACCCGTGGTTGGTGGCGTTGGTCCAGGTCGCCGCGTCCACGTCGCTGGACCGCACGGTGTGGAAGTTGACGCCGTCGACGTAGAAGCGGATCTGCTCGGGGCTGGTCGACCTGTCCCACTCCATGGCGTACGTGTGGAAGCCGGCCTGGCAGGTGCTGCCCGTGCACGAGGTCGAACCGCCGAGGCCCGTCGTCTCCTTGCACGGCCCGTCCGGGTTGGTGCCGCAGTGCATGGTCGCCCAGTTGGTGTTGAGGCCCTGGACGTTCTCCATGATGTCCAGCTCGCCGACGCCGGGCCAGTTCCAGTAGTTGCCGCGGAAGGGCGCGCCCAGCATCCAGAAGGCGGGCCAGTACCCCTTGGCGGCGGCGCCGGTGACGTTGGGCATCTGGACGCGGGCCTGCACGCGCAGCTTGCCGCCGGCCGGGGGCTGGAAGTCGGTGCGCTTGGTCTCGATGCGGCCCGAGGTCCAGTTGCCGGCGGCGTCCCGGCGCGGAGTGATGAGCAGGTTGCCGTTGCCGTCGAGGGAGACGTTGCTGGTGCTGGACGTCATCGTCTCGATCTCGCCGGTACCCCAGTTGGCGGCGCCGCCCGGGTAGGACGTGCCGGTGTCGTACTGCCAGTTGGCGGTGTTGACGCCGGTGCCGGCCGGGCCGTCGAACTCGTCGAGGAAGACCTGGGTCCAGCCCGACGGGGGTGTGGGGGCGGAGGCGTTCGCGGGCAGGGTGCCGACGGTGGCGGCGGCCGCCGCCAGGCCGAGCGTGCCGAGGGCGGCGACGAGCGCGCGCCGCACGGAACGTCTGCGGAGTGTGGCGGCGGGCGTGACGGGGGGTTCACTCATGGGGGGTGCCTCTCGGGTACGGAGTGGGGGTGCTCGATGCGGTGCTCGAACACGTACGGGGAGGTCTTGAGAGCGCGTTGCGGGGAGAGTCTGAGAGCGCTCTCATTGATGTGTGCGCGGCCAATGTGCCCTCGGGCTCCGCCACCGTCAAGAGTTAAAACGAAGAAAGTCCTTGCGTGGAACGGGAGTTCAAGGCTTCACCCCAACAGAAGGGAGGTCCGACGTGTTCCCGCCCCGCCTCGCCGCCTCCGGGGGCGGGGCCGGACGTAGGGTGCAGGCGTGAGGCTGACGATTCTGGGCGGCGGCGGATTCCGTGTGCCGCTGGTGTACGGGGCACTGCTCGCCGACCGCGCCGAGGGCCGGGTCACCGAGGTCGTCCTGCACGACCTGGACGCCGGGCGGCTGTCCGCGGTCGGCAGGGTGCTGACCGAACAGGCCGCAGGAGTGCCCGACGCGCCCGTGGTGCGGGCCACCACCGACCTGGACGAGGCCCTGCGCGGCGCCGACTTCGTGTTCTCCGCCATCCGGGTCGGCGGCCTGGAGGGGCGCGCGGAGGACGAACGGGTGGCGCTCGCTGAGGGCGTGCTCGGCCAGGAGACGGTGGGCGCGGGCGGCATCGCCTACGGACTGCGCACCGTGCCCGTGGCCGTCGAGATCGCCCGTCGGGTGGCCCGGCTGGCGCCCGACGCCTGGGTCATCAACTTCACCAACCCGGCCGGACTGGTCACCGAGGCCATGTCACGGCATCTCGGCGACCGGGTGATCGGCATCTGCGACTCGCCCGTCGGCCTCGGCCGGCGCGTCGCCCGCGTGCTCGGCGCGGACCCGGGACGGGCGTGGATCGACTACGCCGGCCTCAACCACCTCGGCTGGCTGCGCGGACTGCGCGTGGCCGGCCGCGACCAACTCCCGCGCCTGCTCGCCGACCCCGAACTGCTCGGCTCCTTCGAGGAGGGCAGGCTCTTCGGCGCCGACTGGCTACGGTCGCTGGGCGCGATCCCCAACGAGTACCTGCACTACTACTACTTCAACCGCGAGGCCGTACAGGCTCACCACGAGCCCGGGAAGACCCGCGGAGCCTTCCTGCGCGACCAGCAGGCCGGGTTCTACGAGGAGTTGCGGGACCCGAAGGCCGCCGCCCTCCCGGCCTGGAACCGCACCCGCGCCGAGCGCGAGGCCACCTACATGGCGGAGAACCGCGAGGCGGCGGGGGCGGGGGAGCGGGAGGCCGACGACCTCTCCGGCGGCTACGAGAAGGTCGCCCTCGCCCTGATGCGGGCCATCGCACGCGACGAGCGCACCACGCTGATCCTCAACGTCCGCAACCGGGGCACCCTTTCGGTGCTGGACGCCGAGGCCGTCGTCGAGGTGCCCTGCCTGGTCGACGCGAACGGCGCGCACCCGGTCTCGGTGGATCCGCTGCCCGGGCACGCGACCGGGCTGGTCTGCGCGGTCAAGGCGGTCGAGCGCGAGGTGCTCGCCGCGGCCGGGTCGGGCTCGCGCGCGACGGCCGTGAAGGCCTTCGCGCTGCACCCGCTGATCGACTCCGTTGACGTGGCCCGCCGCCTCGTCGACGGCTACCTCGCCGTCCACCCGGGCCTGGCGTATCTGCGATGAGGCGGGCCGCCGCGCGGCGGCCCGTGACCAAGGGGGAATGACGTGACTGTCACATGGCGAAGCGCCGCGTCCTACGCGCTCATCGTTGTGGTTCTGTCCTGGCTGACCGGGGCGGCCGTGGACCTGGCCTGGACGGCCGCTTCCGGCGGCGGCCTCGGGGGATGGGTCTCCCTGTGGGCGACGGACCCGTGGAACGCGGTCTTCGTCGTGGCCGCCACCGCGTCCCTGACGCTGACCAGGGGTCTGCTGTCCGCGCTGCCGCGCCTGCGCGCGGTCCTGGTCGACGGGCTCGTCTACCTGGCGATGCTGCTGGTTTGTTCGGGGCTGTCGGCCTGGGCCGGCGGCGAGGATGCCCCGGCGGACACGGCGTCCATGATGGCGGTCTACTCGCTGTTCACGCTGCAGCTCCCGGCCGCGTGGCTGCTGTGCGTATGGCGGACGGGGCGACTGGAGGTCGTTCTCAGCCGGGCCTGAGACCCCGGCTTGCCGGGCCGGTCGGTCGCTCCCCCGTAGTGCGACCGACCGTCCCGTCCCCCGTTCCCCCGTGGTCCCCCGTTGCCCCCACCTTTGAGAGTCGCTGGTCGGGGCCCTGATACACCCCGGGCGGAAAATTTCCGGAAGAAGTTCCGGAGGAAGTCCCGCACGGGGCGTCAGGAGCGGGCGCTCAGCCCTTGAAGCCGGCGGTGATGGACGTGAACTGCCAGTTGTTCTGGCTGATGCCGGAGCAGTTCTCCGCCACGCCGCCGCCCGGGCACGGCCGGTCGCGGTTGACCGACCAGAAGGCGAGCCGGGCGATGTGGTGGCTGTTGGCCCAGTCGCGGATATTCGTCCAGATCGCCGTGGTCGTGTTCTCCTGCTGGTCGGACAGGCCGTTCATGCCGGAGATGCCGATGTGGGAGTAGGCGGTGGCGTCGTCCCAGCCGAAGGTCGACTTCAGCTTGGCCTTCAGGCCCTCGGCCGCGTTCACCGTGTTGCCGTACATGTCTGCACCGCCGCCGAAGTCGAACGGCATGATGGTGAAGACGTCGATGTCCGCGTTCAGCGACTTGGCCTGCTCGATGAGCCGGTTGCCGTAGTAGGTGGGTCCGGTCGTCGAGGTGCCGAAGGTCACGATCGTTCTCAGACCGGGGTTGTTGGCCTTGACGGTCTTCAACGCGGTGAGGATCTTGGCCTGCACGGCCTCGTTCTCGAACTCGTCCGAGTTCTCGATGTCCATGTCGATCGCCTTCAGGCCGTAGGCGCTGATCACCTTCTGGATCGCCCCGGCGAGCGCGCTCGCGGAGGAGCAGTTGGCGCCGAGCTTGCTGCCGCTCCAGCCGCCGAACGAGGGGACGATGTCACCGCCCGCCGAGCGGATCTGGTTGATGGCGGTCTGGTCGACGCCGCCGGTCAGCGGCCGCTGGCTGTCCCAGGACGGGGTGCAGCCGCCCGAGTCGAGCACGAACGCCATCGTGAACCACTTGATGCCGGTCGCGCTCATCACCGAGGTGGGGCTGGGCGGGCTGCCCCAGCCCTCGTACAGATACGGCGCCGCCTGCTTGAAGCCGCTGTTGCCGCCGCCGCTGCCGGCGTCCGTGGTGACCGTGACGGCGTTCGAGGCCCCCGAGACGTTCCCGGCGGCGTCGCGCGCCTTGACCGTGAAGGTGTAGGAGGTGCTGGGCGACAGGCCGTTCACCGTGGCGGTCGTCCCGGAGACGCTCAGCACCTGGCCGGCACCGCTGTAGACGTCGTACGCCGTCACGCCCACGTTGTCCGTGGCGGCGTTCCACTTGAGCGACACGCTGGAGGACGTCTTGCCGGTGGAGGTCAGACCCGTCGGCGCGGTCGGCGCCTGGGTGTCGCCGCCACCGCCGCCGCCAGGACCGTCCAGGCTGATGTCGTCGGCGTAGTAGGTGCCTTGCGCGTACCAGCCGTGGACGTAGACGGTCGCGCTGGTCTGGCCGGCGCCGGTGGTGAAGGAGACCGACAGCTGGCTGTACGCCGACGGGGACGAGGTCCAGGTCGAGGCCCCGCCGTCGACGCCGAGGTAGACGTAGGAGCCGCGCACCCAGCCGCTGAGCTTGTACGTCGTGTTCGGCTGGACCGGGACGGTCTGGCTGCACTGGGCGTTGTCGCTCGACGTCACCGCGCCGGCGAGGGCCTTGGAGCCGCCGTGCACGGGGGAGGAGACGACTGAACCGAGGTTGCCGGTGCAGGTCCAGGGGGAGAGGCCGCCCGACTCGAAGCCGGGGTTGTTCAGGATGTTGGCCGCGTGTGCCGTGCCGGGCAGCGCGATGGCTCCGGCGAGCGCCAGGGCCGCGGAGCCGAGCAGGGCGAGGAGCCGACGTCCGGGACGTCTCAGTGTGTCGCGCACGCTATCTCCCTGAAGATATGGGGGCGTTCGGGAGGTGCAGAGGTGCAGTGAGGCGCACGGCGGGCCGTGCGGGAGGTGCGCAACCAAGTTGGTATGGACCAATCCGGGTGTCAAGACATGACGCCGTGATTGGTCCCTACCGGTCCGGGACGGGACCTGTGCCGGGGCCTCCAGTGCGGACGGTTGTCCCGGAGCCCCGGTGCGGGCCGCCATGCCGGAGCCCCGGTGCGGGCCGCTATGCCGGAGCGCCCGTGGGGGCCGCCACGGCCTGTGCGGGCATCCCGGTCCGCGGCCGGACCATCGCCTCCGGCCGCAGCGGACGCGGTCCCGACACCACCGTGTAGTCCTGTCCGAGGAACGGCGGCGCCACCACCCCCGGATCCTCGCCGAGCGCCAGCCGCACGGCGGCCCAGGGGGCGTTGACCCCGCACTGCGCGAGCTGGTGCAGTCCGCCCGCCGGGCGCGGGTTCACGTCGAGGAGCACCGGACGGTCGCCGTACATCCGGAACTGGATGTTGGACAGATAGTGCAGCCCGAAACCCTCCGCGATCCGCCGGGCGGGCTCCAGCCACTGCTCGTGCAGCGTGAAACCGCGGCGGCGGCCGTTCTTGGTGCGCCCCACGGCCAGCCGGATCCGGTTGTCCGGCCCGGTCAGGCAGTCGACCGACACCTCCGGCTGCTCCAGCCGGGGCATCACCAGCCAGTCCACCGGACCCTCCGCCTGCTCCAGGGCCGCGAGGACCAGGTCCAGCGGGACGTGCGGGCCGGGGAAGCCGCTCAACTGCCGCAGTGAGAAAGGCGCGCGCGTGATGACACGGAAGCCCACGCCGCCCGCGCCGGCCGCGGGCTTGAAGCACGCCAGATGCCCGGACTCCTCCAACTCCGTGACCGCCGCTATGAGTTCGCAGGCCGTCCGGACCCGCCACCACGGCGGCACCGGAACGCCGATCGACCGGGCCGCCTCGTACGCCGTCGCCTTGTCCGCGAAGACGGCCACCGCCTCCGGCGTCGGCGCGAGCAGCGCGGTGCCCGCCGCCGCGAAGTCGGCGCGGTGCGCCACGATCGCGGCCTGGTTCAGCCTCGGCACGAACACGTCGATGCCGCGCCGCGCACACTGGTCGAGGGCGTACTCGACGTAGCCGGCCGGGGAAAGACCCTCCGGTTCGAGCTCGGCGGTGTCCGCGGCGGCCAGTACGGGCGAGTCGGCGTCGCCGTGCGTGGCATGGATCTCGACGGCCCGGTCGCTGGGGTTTCTCCGCAGCTGATCCATGAAGAAGACGTTCTCCGCGTACGTGCGGTTGAGCCAGACGCGTACGCGGGAGACCATACGGGCCGCCTTTCGGGGGGACGCGGGCAGGGCGAAGCCGGCCGAGCCCGGCCAGGAGGGAAGGAGGGACACCAAGCCGCCCTGCGCGAAAGGGAGTTGGGGCGGCGGTGTTGGGGCGATCATACGACCTCGGCAGAGCGGGTCGTGCCACCCGCGGGCGCGTCCCGATCCGCCCCGGGCCGGCGTCCGCGACGGACCGGGACGCGCTTGTCTCCGTGCCGCCGGATGTGTTCTTGTGGTGCCCATGAGGTGGGTGACAGGGTGCAAGAAGTGACGGAAGAGGCCGGTGGGGCCGGGCGGTTGCTCGCCATCAGCGACCTGCACATCGGCTACAGCGAGAACCGGGCCCTGGTCGAGCGGATGGCGCCCGAGCGGGACGACGACTGGCTGATCGTGGCCGGCGACGTCGCGGAGACCGTCGCGGACATCCGCTGGGCCCTGAAGACGCTGGCGAGCCGGTTCCGCAAGGTGATCTGGGCACCCGGCAACCACGAGCTGTGGACCCATCCGAGCGACACCGTCACCCTGCGCGGCGTCGCCCGCTACGAGCACCTGGTCGAGCTGTGCCGCGAGCTGGGCGTGACGACGCCCGAGGACCCCTACCCGGTCTGGGACGGGCCGGGCGGCCCGGTGGCCGTGGCACCCCTTTTCCTGCTGTACGACTACTCCTTCCTGCCGGCCGGCTGCGCGACCAAGGACGCGGGACTGGCCTACGCGCACGACACCGGCGTGGTCTGCTCCGACGAGTTCCTGCTGCACCCGGACCCGTATCCGAGCCGCGAGGCCTGGTGCGCGGCCCGGGTCGCCGAGACCGAACGCAGGCTCGCGCGGATCCCCGGCGATCTGCCGACCGTGCTCGTCAACCACTACCCGCTCCACCGGCACCCGACGGACGTCCTGCGGTACCCGGAGTTCGCCATGTGGTGCGGAACCCGGCGCACCGCCGACTGGCACCGAAGGTTCCGCGTGGCCGCCATGGTCTACGGCCACCTCCACATTCCGCGGACCACCCATCACGAGGGCGTCCGCTTCGAGGAGGTGTCGGTCGGGTACCCCCGAGAATGGCGGACGCGCTCGGTACCCCCGGGCAGACCGCGCCGCATACTTCCCCTGGAGGTCGGAACCCGGTGATCGAGGACCTGCTGCCGGACTCGGTGGTGTCCGTGGAGGCGTACGGCGACGACGGGACCGATCTGGCCCCGTTGCACCCCGAGGAGCAGGCGGTGGTGGCACAGGCGGTCGCCAAACGCCGGCGCGAGTTCGCCGGTGTGCGCGCCTGTGCCCGCCAGGCCATGGAGAAGCTCGGCGTGCCGCCGCAGCCCGTACTGCCCGGCGAGCGGGGCGCCCCGCGCTGGCCGGACGGGCTGACCGGCAGCATGACCCACTGCGACGGCTACCGCGCCGCCGCCCTGGTCCGTGCCACCGACCTGGCCTCCCTCGGCATCGACGCCGAACCCCACGCCCCGCTCCCCGACGGCGTGCTGTCCACCATCGCCCTGCCCGCCGAGCAGCGGCGTCTGGCGCAGCTGGACGCGCAGCACCCCGGGGTGCACTGGGACCGGATGCTCTTCAGCGCCAAGGAGTCCGTCTACAAGGCCTGGTTCCCGCTCACCGGCAAGTGGCTGGACTTCGAGGAGGCGGACATCGAGGTGAGCACCGCCGCGGGCCCGGCCCCGCGCGGCGGCTTCCGCGCCCGGCTCCTCGTCCCGGGGCCCGTGGTCGACGGACGGCGCCTCGGCCACTTCGAGGGGCGCTGGACCGTCGCCCAGGGCCTGGTGGTCACCGCGGTGGCGGTCCCGCGCGCCTGAGGGTCACGGGGTCACGGTCCGGGGCACCAGCTGTGCAGGAGCCGGAAGAACTCCTCCTCGTGGCCCGTCAGGCCCGCCCGGCTCAGCGCCTGTTCCGCCTCGGCGAGCACGGAGGGCGGGACCACCGCCGGGCGGTCGCCGCCCGGCGGGCCGTCGTCGAAGGCGGCGCGCACCGTGTACAGGAGCCTGAGATAGGCCTGGACGGCGGTGCGTTCGTGGTCGGTCAGTACGGCGGTGGGCATGGACGGCTCTCCCCGGTTTCGGCGTGACACGGTCACCCGCCCGGTCGCCCGGACGGCGCACGGCGCCTCCGCACGGCGGTGGCGCGTCCTCCAGCTTGCCGCCCGCCACTGACAACGACCTCGCGCTGCGCGCCGGTACGCCCACTCGGCTCGCCCCGGACGGCCGAGGGATGCCACGATCCGGGCGGGGACGAAGCCGTCGATCACGTACGGCACTTGCCGGACGGCAGCAGAACGGAGCCCTCCACCGCCGCCTCCTCCGCTGCGGACAGCACGGTGTGCAGCCGGCCGGCAACCCCGCATGTCCCTGCAGGGCCGCACGTGCCCTTCCCGCGTCACGACTCGGGGCGCTTGACGCTCTCCAGAAGCATGTCCAGCCACTCGGCGACCTTGTCGCGGTGCTGGTCGGTGGGCAGTTGCGCGGCCCGCCAGGCGATCCCGCGCACGCCGTGGTCCTGGAGCAGCCGCTCCAGCGGGTCGTCGGCAGCCGTGTCCGCCTCCCGCTCGCGGTCGGCGAGGCGCTGGAGGAGTTCCTGCCCGGTGTGCTGGAGGGTCCCGGCGAGGGCCTCGGGGTCCTCGGCGGTGAGGAAGCCCGCGTGCACCCGGAAGAAGCGCTGGATGGCGTCGCAGTGCTCCATCGTGGGGCGCCGGTCGCCGTTGATGAGGGCGCCCGCCTGCTGCCGGGACATGCCCGCGCCGTCGGCGATCTCCTGCTGGGTGTAGCGGCGTCCGTTGGGCTTCAGGCGGGTGCGGCGCAGCAGGTCGAGCCGCTGCAGGAAGCGGGCCTGCACGTCCGGCTCGCCCGCGGACCGGCCGCTGAGCAGGGTCCTGACCACGGGTTCCGGCACACCGGAGGCCGCGGAGAGGCGGCCGACGTCGAAGACCTCCGCCTGGGGCACGCCGAGCCGGTCGGCCAGCGCGGTGACGCGTGCGACGACGGCCGGCAGCGCGGCCGAGGCCGTGGCGCCCGGATCCTCGATGCCATCCGTCACCGACAGATCTCCTACGTCTCTCACAGGCTTCTCACAAAGGCGGGGTGCCGTGAACTTCCCGGAGGGTAACCGGTCGTTCGAACTCGCATCCAGGTCTCGCCACAATCGTGGCCAATTTCAGCCGTCAAGCGGCGTGGAATGCCACGATAGTTGACACGCTCATGGATGAGAAGCAGGATCAAGGTGCCGCGTGAAGGCCGCAGAGGCAAGAGGGGTGACCTCCCGATGGCACATCAGGCAGGAGGGCCGCGGCCGGCGCCGCGGGCCGTCCCCGTTCGTTCCCAGGCGCAGGCCTACCTGCGGGACTACACCACGTTCCTGGAGGCCGTCCCCTTCCCGTCCCTCGTCGTCGACCAGGCGTGGGACGTGGTCCTGACCAACAGTGCTTTCACGTCACTCTTCCGCGGCGTCGGCCCGCATCCGACGGCCATGCCGGACGACAACTTCCTCCGGTTCGTCCTGTTCCACCCGGACGCGGGCACGGTCCTCGGTGAGCACGAGTCGCGCTGGTGCCTGCCGATGCTGGCGCACTTCGCCGCAACGGTGGAGCGCAGCGGCCACGACCACGGACTCCAGTCCATCCTCGCGGACATCGCCGAGGACCCCATCATGGAGGCCGCCTACCGGCAGGGGCTGCCGCACTGGATCCGCGCGGTCGGCGAGACGGCGGTCGTCTCGGACGGCGCGGTGCGTCCCCTGCTGCACCCCGACCCCCGCTGGGGCGCCACCGAGTGCCGCATCATCGAGGAGACCCCGGCGACCCTCCAGGAACTCGGCTACACCCGCCTCACCCTGGTACTTCGCGAGGCCCGCCGTCCCGCGCCCGCCCGGCGCGGACCGGGACGGGCCCGCCGCCCGGCCGGCCACCTGAGCGTGGTCACGGCCCCGGAGGGCTGACCCGGCACCGTCGGCGTTCAGGTCGCCGACGGCGCCGGGCCACCCCGGCCCCTGGTGGTCACGAGGCCGTGACCACCAGGATCAGCGGTACGCCCCGGCACGGAATCAGCCGCTTTCCGGCATGGGTCACGGGGCGGCCCCGGTCCAGCGCCGCGCAGAAGTCGGGGCCCCTGGTCAGGGAGCCGGCCAGATGGGCCGGGTCGGCGGAGGCCGCCACGCGGCCGCGGGCGTTCACCAGATGGGCGGGGGCGGGCAGTTCGCGCAGCAGGGGCAGTACGGCCGCCTCGAAGTGCCGTAGATACACGTCCGCCGCGGCCACCCCGGCGAACCGGCCCGCCACCTGGACCGGCGCGGACAGGGTCAGGCTGTACTCCTCGGAGCACAAGTAGTCCACGTAGGGCCCGGCCACGGCCCGCAGCCCGGTGTCACGGGGCAGGGCGAACCAGTCCCAGTGGGTGTAGTCCGAGTAAGCCGACTGCCGCGGATCCAGGTCGAGCAGCAGCGGCCGTACGTCCCCCCGCGCGGTGCACTGCCACCACTCCAGCCAGGCCGGCACGTCGGCCAGCAGCCCCGGCGCGGCGACGAAACCGGCCCCCGACACCAGCTCCTCGCGGCTCAGCCGCAGATGCAGTCCCGGCCGCAGCGCGGCGAGGTCGGCGCTCACCGGCGCGCGGCCCTCGGCGGCCACCCGCGCCAGCAGATCCGCCGTCTCGGCGCGGATCCCGGCGACCGCGTCGAAGACCGCCTCCAGTGTGCGGCCCACCCGCGCGGCGACGCGCTCCCCGGCGCACACCTCGCGCGTCGCGGTCGCCGTCCCGGCACCTGCGCGGCTCGTGCTCATGGCGTCCTCCAGCGGACGGGGCCGCGCGCCGTGTCGTCAGAGGCCCAGCCGCGCGGCGATGAGTCGCGCCGCCGACTCCTGGACGCATCGCTCGGCGAGCGTACGGGCCGGATCACGGGCCCCATCCTGCACGGCGGAGACGACGGCGCGAAGACGATCTGCGACTTCTTCACGATATTCGTCGTCGCCGAGCACCAGGCAGAGCAGCGCGCCGACCTCCGTCTGGAGCGCGATCTGCTCCCGGGTGAGCCGGGCGGACTGCGCGGCCGCCGCCAGCTCCACATGGAACCGGCCGTAGACCCGGCTGCGGGCCGCCGCGTCCCCGGCCCTCGCCAACTCCTCGACGGTGCACAGCAGTCCGCCGAGATCGCCGGGTTCGGTGCGATCGGCCGCGAGTGCGGCCGCCGCCCCCGACAGCGCGGCCCAGTGGTCGCTGAGGTCGCGCAGTTCCTCCGTGCTCCAGCCGCGCAGCCGGGTCCTCAGCCGTTCCACGCCCGGGAGTTCGGGCAGGGAGACGAAGCTGCCGCCGCCGCGCCCGCGCCGGGTGACGACCAGGCCCTGCTGCCGCAGCGCCATCAGCGCCTCCCGCAGGGTCACCGTGGACACGCCGAGCTGCCCGGCCAGTTCGCTCTCACCGGGCAGCTGTTCCCCCTCCGCGAGCAGCCCGAGTTCGATGGCGTCGCCGATCCTGCGCACCACCGCGTCCACCCGCGCCCGGCTCTCCACCGGCGCGAAGACGACTCTGCGGGCACCGGCCTCACCCGCGTCCACCGTCCCGCGCGGGCCGCCGGCCCCGTTCTCGACGTGTCCCTGCTTCACGGCCACCACCTTGCCAGTTGACCCAAGTTTTACCCAGAGGCGGTCTTGAGCTTTGAACTATGACTTCATAGGTTTCCGCTCAACGTTCGGAAGCGTCAGAAGGGTTCCACATGGAAGGAGTTGCCGTCCGGCTGCAGGGCCTGCGCCGGACGTTCGGGGAGACGGCCGCCGTGGCCGGGGTCGACCTGGAGATCCGGGACGGGGAGTTCTTCTCGATGCTCGGCCCCTCCGGCTCGGGCAAGACCACCGTCCTGCGCCTGATCGCCGGCTTCGAGGCACCCGACGCGGGCCGCGTGGAGCTCGCCGGGCAGGAGGTCACCGGCCTCGCCCCCTTCGAGCGGGACGTCCACACCGTCTTCCAGGACTACGCCCTCTTCCCCCACATGACCGTCGAACAGAACGTCGCCTACGCCCTGAAGATCCGCAAAGTACCCAAGGCCGAACGCCTCGTCCGCGCCCGCGAGGCCCTCGCCGAGGTGCGTCTGGACGGCTACGGCGGACGGCGCCCGGCCGAACTCTCCGGCGGCCAGCGCCAGCGCGTCGCCCTCGCCCGCGCCCTGGTCGGCCGCCCCCGCGTCCTGCTGCTCGACGAACCGCTCGGTGCCCTCGACCTCAAGCTGCGCGAGCAGATGCAGGTCGAACTCAAGGCGCTCCAGCGCGAGGTCGGCATCACCTTCGTGTTCGTCACCCACGACCAGGAGGAGGCCCTGACGATGAGCGACCGCATCGCCGTCTTCCACCAGGGCCGCATCGAACAGGTCGGCACCCCCGCCGAGATCTACGAACGCCCGGCGACCCCGTTCGTCGCCTCCTTCGTCGGCACCTCCAACCTGCTGGAGGGCGAGTCGGCCCAGCGGATCCTCGGCGTCTCCGGAATCCACAGCGTCCGGCCCGAGAAGATCCGCGTCCTGAAGGAGTCCGCCGACGCCGACGAACCCGGGCAGGCGACCGTCACCGGTACCGTCGCCGAGGTCGTCTACCTGGGCGACTCCACCCGCTTCCTGGTCGACCTCGACACCGGCGGCCGCCTCACCGCGCTCCAGCAGAACCTGGAGACCTCCGCCGAGGACGTCGCCGCCTACCGCGGCACCCGGGTACGGCTGGCATGGCACCGCCGCCACGCCGTCCAGGTCCCCGACGCCCGCTGAGCAAGCACCACCGCCCCCCGACCCATGGAGTACGTCGTGCGCCTGACCCGAACCCTCCAGACGGCGGCCGCCCTCACGCTGCTGCTCGCCGCCACCGCCTGCGGCTCCACCGGCTCGGGGAGCGGCACCTCCGCCACCGGCCTCAACCCTCCCGACCTCAAGGCGCAGGCCGAACTCGGCAGGACCGAGGGCCGGGTCAACGTCATCGCCTGGGCCGGCTACGTCGAGGACGGCTCCAACGACCCGAAGGCCGACTGGGTCAGCGACTTCGAGAAGCAGACCGGCTGCCAGGTCCACTCCAAGGTCGCGGCGAGCTCCGACGAGATGGTCAAACTCATGAAGACGGGGGAGTACGACACCGTCTCCGCCTCCGGCGACGCCTCCCTGCGCCTGATCGCCTCCGGCGACGCCGCCCCGGTCAACACCGACCTCGTACCGAACTACAAGGACGTCTTCGACGACCTGAAGCTGCAGGCCTGGAACTCCGTCAAGGGCAAGGCCTACGGCATCCCGCACGGCCGCGGCGCCAACCTGCTCATGTACAACACCGAGAAGGTACGGCCCGCCCCCGACTCCTGGTCGGCCGTCTTCGACGACGCGGCGCGGTACAAGGGCCACGTCACGGCCTACGACTCGCCCATCTACATCGCCGACGCCGCCCTGTATCTCAAGGCCACCAGGCCCGAGTTGAAGATCAAGGACCCGTACGCGCTCGACCAGAAGCAGTTCGACGCCGCCGTCGCCCTGCTGAAGAAGCAGAACGCCGACGTCGGCGAGTACTGGGGCGACTACCTGCAGGAGATCTCCGCGTTCAAGAGCGGGGACTCCCTGGTCGGCACCACCTGGCAGGTCATCGTGAACCTCGCCGCCTCCGAGGGCGCCAAGGTCAAGGCGTTCGTGCCCAAGGAGGGCGCGACCGGCTGGTCCGACACCTGGATGATCTCCGCCAAGTCCAAGCACCCCAACTGCGCCTACAAGTGGCTGGACTGGATCGTCTCCCCGAAGGTCAACGCCCAGGTGGCCGAGTACTTCGGCGAGGCCCCCGCCAACGCCAGGGCCTGCGAGCAGACCGGCGACAAGGACTTCTGCGCCACCTACCACGCCGCCGACACCGGCTACTGGAAGCGGGTCGCCTTCTGGAACACCCCGATCCCGCAGTGCCTGGACGGCCGTACGGACGTCACATGCGTCCCGTACGCCAAGTGGGTGCAGGCCTGGACCGAGATCAAGGGCTGAACCATGACCGTCACCGCCCAGGCCGCCGGACGACAGGGCTCAGGGGCCGGCGTCCGGCGACTGGCCGGGATGCTGCACCGCCGCCCCCGGCTGCGCCTCTCCCTGCTGCTGACCGCCCCGCTGCTGTGGCTGGCCGTGCTGTACCTCGGCTCGCTGACCGTGCTGTTCCTCTCCGCCTTCTGGACGACGAACTCCTTCACCTCCGAGGTCGTCAAGGTCTGGTCGCTGGACAACTTCCGTGCGCTGCTGACGACTTCCGTCTTCCACCAGGTGATCCTGCGCAGCGTCGGCGTGGCCCTCGCGGTCACCGCCCTGTGCGCGCTGATCGCCTTCCCGCTCGCCTTCTGCACCGCGCGCGTCGCCCGGCCCCGGTGGCGGCCCCTGCTCGTCGTCGCCATCCTCACACCTCTGTGGGCGAGTTACCTGGTCAAGGTGTACGCCTGGCGGCTCATCCTGTCCCAGGGCGGGCTCGCCGACTGGATGCTGAGGCCGTTCGGGCTGAGCGGCCCCGGATTCGGCCTGCCGGCCGCCCTCATCACCCTGACCTACCTCTGGCTGCCGTACATGATCCTGCCGATCCACACCGCCCTCGAGCAGTTGCCGGCCAACCTGCTCGACGCGTCCGCCGACCTCGGGGCGCGTCCCTGGCGCACCTTCCGGTCGGTGGTGCTGCCCATGGTGCTGCCCGCGGTCGCCGCCGGGTCCGTCTTCACCTTCTCGCTCAGCCTCGGCGACTACATCACCGTGCAGATCGTCGGCGGCAAGACCCAGCTGATCGGCAACCTCGTCTACTCCAACATCGAACTCAACCTGCCCATGGCCGCCGCGCTCGGCACGGTGCCCGTCGTCGTCATCGTGCTCTACCTGCTGGCGATGCGGCGCACGGGCGCCCTCAGCAGCCTCTGACCAGCCTCGGCAGCCTTCCCAGGGGGTGTACCACGTCATGCAGCTCTCCCGTGGCGCGCGCGTCGCGCTGCGCGTCGCCGCCGCCTTCGGCTTCGCGGTGATCTACGTCCCGCTCCTGCTGGTCCTCGTCAACTCCCTCAACCCCGACCGCAGCGCCGGCTGGCCGCCGCCCGGCCTGACCCTGCACTGGTGGTCGGTGGCCTGGGACAACTCCGGGGCACGCGGCGCCGTCTGGGTCTCGGTGAAAGCTGGCCTGGGCGCCACCGCGATCGCCCTGGTCCTCGGCACGCTCATCGCCTTCGCGGTGGCCAGGCACCGCTTCTTCGGCCGCGACACCCTGTCCTTCGTGGTCGTGCTGCCGATCGCGCTGCCCGGCATCGTCACCGGCATCGCCCTGAACTCCGCCTTCTCCACGGTGCTCCGGCCGCTCGGCGTCGGCCTCGGCCTGTTCACCGTGGTCGTCGGGCACGCAACGTTCTGCATCGTCGTGGTCTTCAACAACGTCGTGGCCCGGCTGCGCCGCACCTCCGGCTCGTACGAGGAGGCGGCGATGGACCTCGGCGCGAACACCTTCCGAGCCTTCGTCGACGTCACCTTCCCGCTGGTCCGCTCCGCGCTGTTCGCCGGCGGCCTGCTCGCCTTCGCCCTGTCCTTCGACGAGATCGTGGTCACCACCTTCACCGCGGGACCCGGCGTCGAGACCCTGCCCGTCTGGATCTTCAACAACATGACCAGGCCCCAGCAGGCCCCCGTGGTCAACGTCGTGGCAGCCGTCCTGGTCCTCCTCTCCGTCATCCCGATCTACGTAGCCCAACGCCTGTCCTCGGACACGGCGACGGAGAGCAGGATCTGATAGGTCAGGGACTGCGCACCCGTCGCGAGGCCCCGCGCCCCGCGGGCGGCCGGGTGGCTCGCGAGGCCGCCTCCAGTTCGGCGCAGGCGCGCACCACCGCCGCCCTGTGCGCGGGCACCGATCCGTCCACGGCGATCTCCACGCGCCGGGTGTGCTCCAACTCGGCCCGCACGGCGGTCCGGTGGGCTATCCAGGCGCGCAACAGGCCCGCGGCGGCGGTGACGGCGACGAACACCACGGCGAGAACGGGATCGAGGGCTGCTGACGGGGTCATGGGCTTCTCCTCGCGGAGTCGGGATGCGATCGGGTTGTTCGCCCACTCTGCGATCGGCGTGGAGTTTCCCTCTAGGCTGGAGAAACTCCGGGAAACTCTGGGCCGTCGGCGACACGGGGGCAGCATGGTCGGGGGACGTCCGCCGAAGGGCGACCAACAGCGCTATCCGGAACTGGACGAACTGGCGGCGTGGTTCCGCCAGGCGGTCGCGGACGCCGGATACGAGAGTCTCAACGCCGTCGTGCGCGCGGAGATCGCCCACAAGAACGTGGTCTACGGCGTCTGCAACGCCACCCGGATGGTGAAGCAGGAGGTCGTCCGGTCCTTCGCCGTGGCCCTGGGACGTGAGCCCGCCGAGGTCGTCCCCCTCTGGATCCGGGCCAAGGAGGCCATGGACCGTGCCGCGAGCGCCGCCAAGCGGGCACAGGCACCCAGGCTGTCCTCGTGGAGCGAACTGCCGTTGCCCTCCCTCATGGTGCGCAACCTGCTGGAGGCCCAGGCGAAGGCGGTGGAACGACTGCCCTACGACATGCTGCACGTGACCGAACCGCCGCTGTCCGCCGTGTACGTGAGGCAGCGGATCCGCGTGCCCGACGCGGCGGGGGACGGCCTGGGCCGCAAGGGAACGCCGTCGGACGAGAAGCCGGACGCGTTCGCGTCCAAGGCGGCCTCGCGCTACGACGGCGCTCAGCGCGCCGAGACACAACTGCCGGTGCCGAGGGCGCTGGTCCGCCATCAGCACCTGCTGATCACCGGCGAGCCCGGCGCGGGGAAGTCCACGCTCTCCAGCCACCTCGCCTGGTCCCTCTCCCGGATCTGGCTGCGGCAGGACAGCAGCCTCGACGCACCCGTCGACGAGCCCGTGCTGCCCGTACGGGTCGCCGCGCGCACGCTCCTCGGGGAAACGGCGTCGTGGAGCGCGGTACTGGGCCGGGCCGTGGGCCGCAGCCTGGGCCACAGCCTGATCGTGGACCCCGACCCCCGGATGTTCGGCGGACGAACCCACGGGGCCCGTTGGATGGTTCTGGTGGACGGCCTGGACGAAGTGGCCGACCGGGCCTCGCGCGCCGAGGTCATCAGGATGATCGCGCTGCACGCGCGGACGGACGGCGACTACCGTTTCGTGATCACCAGCCGGCCGCTGCCCGAGAGCGAACTCGCCCCGTTGCGCGGCGCGGCCGTGGGCGAATACACCATGGAGCCCTTCGGCGCCGAGGAGCTGAAGGACTTCGCCGGCAAATGGTTCGCGGCGCAGTACGAGGACAAGTCGTCGGCGCGGGCCGCCTCCGAACGCTTCCTCGAAGAGGTGGAGGACAGCCGGCTCCAGGAGTTGGTCCGCAACCCCCTGCTCGCCACGATCGCCGCCGTCAGTGCCACCGTGGACCCCGCCAACCCGCTCCCGACCAGCCGGCTCAGTCTCTATCAGCGCTTCTTCGACCACCTGCTCACCCAACGTGCGGTGGGGCGCGCGGAACTGGGCCGGCGCTACGCGTCCGAGCCGGAACGCATGGCTCTGCATCTGTGGCTGGACGGCGAGAAGCGAAACCTCCTCGGCGCGCTCGGGCAGCGCCGGCTCGAAGGCGAGGAGTCGCTTTTCGAGGCGGCACTGAGCTGGATCCGTGAGCACGGCCGCGAGCATCTGGGCCTCGAGGGGTGGCAGGCCGAGGTCAGGGACTTCCTGCGCGGCACGGGGCTGCTGGTCCAGGAGCAGCACGACTACCGCTTCCTGCACCACTCCTTCGCCGAGTTCTTCGCGGCCCGCGCCTACGCGGAACGCACAGGCCCGGACTTCCCCGGTCTGGAGTCGTGGATCCTGCGTGCCTCCTTCCACGAGGACAGGCAGACCCTGACGATATTCGTGCTCTGTCTGTGGGCGGAGCGGGAGGAGTGCGAGGCCGACCGGATCGCCGAACAGTTGCTCGGCGGGGCCGCGGGCGGCCACAGCCGGCCACTGCTGGCGGGCCTGCTCCTCGCCGAGGGCGTGCGCTTCGGCGAGCGGTACCGCCGGCTGCTGGTCGAGCGGCTGGTGAGCATAGGCTGCAGCGCCCGCGACGAGCCGGACCAGGAGGAGGCCTTCGCGGCCCTGGGCTCGCTGGGGGCGGAGCCCGGAGTACTGGACGTACTGGAGCGCCTGGCACGCGACGAGTTGCTCGGTGACGCCAAGCGGCTGCTGGCCGTCGAGGCGTTCAGCCGATGCGGCCCGGCGGAGGTGACCGAGGAACTGCTCGCCCTCGTGATGCACGGCGTGTACGGCTGGCTCGGCAAGGTGGCACGTGTGGCCCTCGCCCTGGGGGACTCGGCACGGGAACTCGTCCGCAGCCGGGCCTGGGAACTCGCGGGGGAGCCCGCGGTCAACGGCTGGCATCTGTCCCGGGCGGCCCAGGCCCTGGCGCAGATGGGAATGCGCGAGGACGCCGTACGGCTGGCCCGCAAGGTACTGGAGGATCCGTCCGCCGGATCGAACTCCATGCACCGGGCCACCGAGGCATGGCTCACCGCGGCGCCCGGCGGGGCGCGGGAGCTCACCGACATCGTGCTGTCCTGGCCGCCCGCGAGCCAGTTCAACCGCCTGGCCGTGGGCAAGACGCTGGAGAAGTCGGGCGAGATCGAGGCCGCCTCCCGTATCGCCCTGGCACTGCTCAGGTCGGGGGCCACCGGCCAGGAGACCACCGAGTGGGCGGCCGGCCTGTGGGCCAAGTCGCAGGGGCCGGAGGGGCGTACGGAGATCGAGGCCGCCTTCGCGCGCAGCGGGGCCGACGCCGGTCACTACCTGTGGGTCCCGGCCCGCCTCCAGCAGGCACTCGCGGGCCTCGGCGCGGACCGGGCGGCCGCCGACTGGGCGCGCCGGACGCAGAGCGGGGACCGCTGGGGAACCTGGGGGGCGGGGGCGGCCGTCAAGACCTGGCTGGTGGCACAGGGGCTGCCCGCCGTGGACACGGTCATGGAGCACATCTCCCGGGGGAGCGCGCTCGCCCCCGCCGATCGTCCCGCGGTGGCGGAGGCGCTTCTCGACGCCGGTGCGCTCGGGGAGGCGGGAGAACTGGCCGAGCTCGCGCTGCGCACGCCCGGCTGTCCGCGCGCCGGATACGAGCAGGCGACCCGCGTGCTGCTCAAGGCAAGGGGTGGCGAGGCCGCGGACCGCCTGCCGGAGATCTGGGAGCACACCCCGGCGCTGGCCGACGACCCCGACTGGCTCAGGGGCGTTCTCCAGGTCCTGCCCCAGCAGGAGGACCACCTGGCCGTCGCCTCCGCGCTGGCACGGCGGCTCGTGGCACTGCCCGCCGGCGACGAGGACGACGTGCTGAGCGGCCTGCGGGTCGTCCTCTCCCTGGAAGGCGCAGAGGCGACGCCCTACGTCATCGACACCGTGATGAGCCATCCGTGGGTCACCTGGGGCCTGGTGTGCGACACGGCCACGGAACTCGCGGCCCTGGGAGAGCGCAAGGCGGCCCTCCGGCTCTGGGAGCACGCCCTGGGCTTCCCCAACCCGCCACAGGGTCTGGAGCTCTCCCTGCTCCTCGCCATGCAGGCCGCGGGGCTGGACGCAGAGGCCGCGGCCCGCATCCGGCAGCTCGTCGACGCCTCCTCGACACCGCCGCCCCGACGGCTGCGCCTGCGGCAGTTGCTGGCCTGGCTCGAAGCGGCCGGGCGGGCGCCGGAGCAGGGGTGACTGCCGGGCCGCACCCTTTACGCAAACAGTTTGCGTTTCTTGCGTTACGCTTGCGCGCATGACGCGACGACTTGCGGAAGTGGCGAAGAAGGTCGGGGTCAGTCAGGCCACGGTCAGCCGGGTGCTCAACGGGAAGCCCGGAGTGTCCGACGCCACCCGGCAGGCGGTGCTCTCCGCGCTGGACGTGCTCGGGTACGAGCGGCCGACGCAACTGCGCGGCGAGCGGGCCCGGCTGGTGGGCCTGGTCCTGCCCGAGCTGCAGAACCCGATCTTCCCGGCCTTCGCGGAGGCCATCGGCGGCGCGCTGGCCCAGCTCGGGCTCACCCCGGTGCTGTGCACCCAGACCAAGGGCGGGGTCTCCGAGGCGGACTACGTCGAGCTGCTGCTGCAACAGCAGGTCTCCGGCGTCGTGTTCGCGGGCGGCCTCTACGCCCAGGCGGACGCGCCGCACGACCACTACCGGCGGCTCGCCGAGCGCAACATCCCCGTGGTGCTGGTCAACGCGGCCATAGAGGACCTCGGTTTCCCTGCGGTGTCCTGCGACGACGCGGTCGCCGTGGAGCAGGCCTGGCGCCATCTCGCCTCCCTGGGGCACGAGCGGATCGGCCTGGTGCTCGGGCCGGAGGACCACATGCCGTCGGCCCGGAAGCTGGCCGCGGCCCGCACCCTCGCGGGCGAGCTGCCCGACGCGTTCGTGGCGCGGGCGATCTTCTCCATCGAGGGCGGCCACGCGGCCGGGGCCAAGCTGATCGACCGCGGGGTGACCGGCCTCATCTGCGCCAGCGACCCGCTCGCGCTCGGAGTCGTACGGGCCGCCCGGCGCAAGGGACTCGACGTGCCCGGTCGGATCTCCGTCGTGGGCTACGACGACTCCGCGCTGATGAACTGCACGGAACCGCCGCTCACCACCGTGCGCCAGCCCATCGAGTCGATGGGCAGGGCCGCGGTCGAACTGCTCAACGCGCAGATCGGCGGCACCTCCGTACCGGCCGACGAGCTGCTGTTCGAGCCGGAACTGGTGGTCCGTGGCTCCACCGCGCAAGTACCGCGTGACTGAGATCCAGTAGATCCTCTTCACTGTCAAATAATTACAGATTCTGCGCGATATCTTGCGAAGCCCTGTCGCCGGTGCTTGAGTGTGCGGCGCCCACAGCTCCTGTCCAGAGGGGTCCACCGATGTCAAGCACCGGCTTCCGCCGCACACTTGCGGCGATCGGCGTCTGTTCCTCCCTTGCCCTCGTCGCCACGGCCTGCGGGTCGTCGGACGACGAGTCGTCCGGCGGCAAGACCCGCATCACCGTCAACTGCGAGCCGCCCAAGAGCGCCAAGGTCGACCGGAAGTTCTTCGAGGAGGACATCGCCTCCTTCGAGAAGCGGAACCAGGACATCGACGTCGTCGCGCACGACGCCTTCCCCTGCCAGGACCCGAAGACGTTCGACGCCAAGCTGGCCGGCGGCCAGATGGAGGACGTCTTCTACACCTACTTCACCGACGCCAGGCATGTCGTGGACATCAACCAGGCCGCCGACCTCACCCCGTACGTCAAGGAGCTGAAGAGCTACGACACCATCCAGCAGCAGCTGCGGGACATCTACACCGTCGACGGGAAGGTCTACGGCGTCCCGCGCACCGGCTACTCGATGGGCCTCATCTACAACCGCAAGCTCTTCGAGAAGGCGGGCCTCGACCCCGACAAGCCGCCGGCCACCTGGGAGGAGGTCCGCGCCGCCGCCAAGAGGATCGCCGCGCTCGGCGGCGGAACCGTCGGCTACGCCGACTACAGCGCCCAGAACCAGGGCGGCTGGCACTTCACCGCCGAGCTGTACTCGCAGGGCGGCGACGTCGTCGACGCCGACGGCAAGAAGGCCACCGTCGACACCCCCGAGGGCCACGCCGTGCTCCAGAACCTGCACGACATGCGCTGGACCGACGACTCGATGGGCAGCAAGCAGCTCCTCGTCATCAACGACGTGCAGCAGATGATGGGTTCGGGCAAGCTCGGCATGTACCTCTCCGCCCCCGACAACATCCCGATCCTGGTCAAGGAGAAGGGCGGCAACTACAAGGACCTGGCCCTCGCCCCGATGCCCGGCGGCAAGGGCACGCTCATCGGCGGCGACGGCTACATGTTCAACAAGAAGGCCACGCCCGAGCAGATCCGCGCCGGCCTCAAGTGGCTCGACCACATGTTCCTCACCCCCGGTGAGGGCTTCCTCGGCGACTACGCCCGCGCCAAGAAGAACGACGGCCCGGTCGGACTGCCCGAGCCGCGGCTGTTCACCGGCGCCGCCGACGCCAAGGACCAGGAGGTCAAGAAGGCCAACGCGAACGTCCCGGTGGAGAACTACCAGGCCTTCCTCGACGGCAACAAGAACCTCCAGCTGAAGATAGAGCCGCCGAACGCCCAGCAGATCTACTCCGTCCTCGACGGGGTCGTCTCCGCCGTCCTCACCAAGAAGGACGCGAACATCGACCAGCTCCTGGGGGACGCCTCCGGCAAGATCGACAGCATCCTGGCCCGGAGCTGACGGCGATGACGAAGACGGCAGCGCGGCGATCCGCCCCGGCGGTCGCCGTACGCTCCCTCCCGGCGCCGCCCCCGGCAGGGGACCGGAGGCGGCGGCGACTGCGCGACCAGCTCCACGCCTACGGATTCCTCCTCGGCGGCCTCGTCTGCTTCGCCCTGTTCTCCTGGTACCCGGCGATCCGCGCGGTCGTGATCGCCTTCCAGAAGTACACGCCGGGCGCCGAGCCCGAGTGGGCCGGCACCGCCAACTTCACCCGCGTCCTGCACGACCCGGAGTTCACGGCGGCCTGGCGCAACACGCTCACCTTCACGCTGCTGGCCCTGCTCGTCGGCTTCGCCGTCCCGTTCGTCCTCGCCCTGGTCCTCAACGAACTCCGCCACGCCAAGGCCTTCTTCAGGGTCGTGGTCTACCTGCCGGTGATGATCCCGCCGGTGGTGAGCGCCCTGCTCTGGAAGTGGTTCTACGACCCCGGCGCCGGCCTCGCCAACGAGGCGCTGCGCTTCCTGCACCTGCCCACCTCGAACTGGACCAACGGCGCCGGCACCGCACTGCTCTCCCTGGTGATCGTGGCGACCTGGGCCAACATGGGCGGCACCGTACTGATCTACCTCGCCGCGCTCCAGTCCATCCCCGGCGAGCTGTACGAGGCCGCGGAACTGGACGGCGCGAACCTCCTCCAGCGCGTGCGGCACGTGACGGTCCCGCAGACCAGGTTCGTCATCCTGATGCTGATGCTCCTCCAGATCATCGCCACGATGCAGGTGTTCACGGAACCGTTCGTCATCACGGGCGGCGGCCCGGAGAACGCCACGGTCACCGTCCTCTACCTGATCTACAAGTACGCCTTCCTCTACAACGACTTCGGCGGGGCCTGCGCGCTCAGCGTGATGCTCCTGGCGCTGCTCGGCGCGTTCTCCGCCGTCTATCTGCGGCTCACCCGCTCCGAGGGGGACGCATGAGCACCCGGACCCTGATCTCCCCGGCCGTCCTGGCCCGCCCGCGCGGAAAGGCCGTCTACTGGACCGTCTTCACCGGTGTCGTCCTGCTCTTCGCGCTCGCCTTCCTCTTCCCGGTCTACTGGATGGCGACCGGCGCGATGAAGTCGCCCGACGAGATCGCCCGCACCCCGCCCACCCTGCTGCCCGAGCGCTGGCACCTCGGTGGCTTCACCGACGCCTGGGACCTGATGCAGCTCCCGCGGCACCTGTGGAACACGGTGGTGCAGGCCGCCGGCGCCTGGGCGTTCCAGCTGGTGTTCTGCACCGCCGCCGCCTACGCCCTGTCCAGGCTGAGACCCGCCTTCGGCAAGGTGGTCCTCGGCGGCATCCTCGCCACCCTCATGGTCCCGGCGCAGGCCCTCGTCGTACCGAAGTACCTGACGGTCGCCGATCTGCCGCTGATCCACACGAGCCTGCTCAACGACCCCCTCGGGATCTGGCTGCCGGCCGTCGCCAACGCCTTCAACCTCTACCTCCTCAAACGGTTCTTCGACCAGCTCCCGCGGGACGTGCTGGAGGCCGCCGAGATCGACGGCGCCGGACGGCTGCGCATCCTGTGGTCGGTGGTGCTGCCCATGTCCCGGCCGGTCCTCGGCGTGGTCTCGATCTTCGCGCTGGTCGCCGTGTGGCAGGACTTCCTGTGGCCGCTGATGGTCTTCTCCGACACAGGCAAGCAGCCGATCAGCGTGGCCCTCGTCCAGCTTTCGCAGAACATCCAACTGACCGTTCTGGTCGCCGCGATGGTGATCGCCAGCATTCCGATGGTCGCCCTGTTCCTCGTCTTCCAGCGGCACATCATCGCCGGGATCAGCGCCGGCAGCACCAAGGGCTGACACGGCCCCCCTCGAAAGAAAGGCACGCACTGTGGGACAGCCCACCCATGCCCGGAAGCAGACCGACTGGTGGCGGTCCGCCGTCATCTACCAGGTCTATGTGCGCAGTTTCGCGGACGGCGACGGGGACGGCACCGGCGACCTCGCCGGAGTCCGCGCGAAGCTCCCGTACCTCGCCGAACTCGGCGTGGACGCCCTCTGGTTCACCCCGTGGTACCTGTCGCCGATGAAGGACGGCGGCTACGACGTCGCCGACTACCGGGCCATCGACCCGGCCTTCGGAACCCTCGCCGAGGCGGAGAAACTGATCTCGGAGGCGCGGGAACTGGGCATCCGCACCATCGTCGACGTCGTACCGAACCACGTCTCCGACCAGCACCCCTGGTTCCGCGCCGCGCTCGCCGCGCCGCCGGGCAGCCCCGAACGCGAGCTGTTCCACTTCCGCGCCGGCCGCGGCGAAAGGGGCGAACTGCCTCCCAACGACTGGCCGTCCCAGTTCGTCGGCTCCACCGAACCGGTGTGGACACGGCTGCCCGACGGCGACTGGTACCTGCACCTGTTCACTCCCGAGCAGCCCGACCTCAACTGGGACCACCCGGCGGTCCGCCAGGAGCACGAGGACATCCTGCGCTTCTGGTTCGAGCGGGGCGTCGCGGGCGTCCGCATCGACTCGGCCGCCCTGCTCGTCAAGGACCCCGCGCTGCCGGACCTCGTCGAGGGCCAGGACCCCCACCCGTTCGTCGACCGCGACGAACTCCACGACGTCTACCGCTCCTGGCGGTCCGTGGCCGACGCCCACGACGGCGTCTTCGTCGGCGAGGTGTGGCTGCCCGACCCCGAGCGTTTCGCCCGCTACCTGCGCCCCGACGAACTGCACACCGCCTTCAACTTCTCCTTTCTGTCCTGCCCCTGGGACGCCGGACGGCTGCGGGAGTCGATCGACACGACACTCGCCGAGCACGCCCCCGTGGGGGCGCCCGCCACCTGGGTGCTGTGCAACCACGACGTCACCCGCACGGTCACCCGCTACGGCCGCGCCGACACCGGGTTCGACTTCGCCGCCAAGGCCTTCGGCACCCCCACCGACCTGGCCGTCGGCACCCGCCGGGCCCGGGCCGCCGCCCTGCTGTCCCTCGCCCTGCCCGGCGCGGTCTACGTGTACCAGGGCGAGGAACTCGGCCTGCCCGAGGCCGACATCCCCCTCGACCGCATCGAGGACCCGATGCACTTCCGCTCCGGCGGCACCGACCCCGGCCGCGACGGCTGCCGGGTCCCGCTGCCCTGGGCGGCCGACGCGCCGTACGCCGGATTCGGCTCCCGCGAGGAACCGTGGCTGCCCCAGCCGGCCGGCTGGCCCGCGTACGCCGTCGACCGGCAACAAGGCGACCCCTCCTCCATGCTCACCCTCTACCGCGCGGCGATCCGCCTCCGCCCGGCCTTCGGCGACGCCCCCCTGACCTGGCTGCCCGCCCCCGAAGGCGTCCTCGCCTTCACCCGGGCCGACGGCGCGACCTGTGTCGTCAACCTCGCCGCCACCCCCGCCGAACTACCCGCCCACACAGAACTCCTGCTGAGCAGCGGCCCGTTGGACGAGTCCGGCCGGCTCCCGCAGGACACGGCGGCCTGGCTGCGCGCCTGAGCCCGCGCAGCCCGCCCGCCGCGACGCACCGCGCTATCCCCGCACCCCCACCATGAAGGGATCAGCACATGCACGCGACCACCAGGGCCGGATCAGCCCGGCGCCTGCCGGCCATCGGGGCGAGCGTCGCCCTCGCCGCCGGCATGCTCGTCACCCTCGGCGCGCCCGCCGCCCACGCCGCGGCGGGCGCCACCCTCCCCTTCACCTCGGTCGAGGCCGAGTCCGCCACCACCAGCGGGACCAGGATCGGGCCGGACTACACCCAGGGCACGCTCGCCTCCGAGGCCTCCGGGCGCCAGGCCGTCCGGCTGTCCTCCGGGCAGCGCGTGGAGTTCACGGTGCCGCGCGCCGCCAACGCCGTGAACGTCTCCTACAGCGTCCCCGACGGCCAGTCCGGCACGCTCAACGTGTACGTCAACGGCACGAGGCTGAGCAGGACGCTCGCGGTCACCTCGAAGTACTCCTACGTCGACACCGGCTGGATCGCCGGCGCCAGAACGCACCACTTCTTCGACAACACGCGCCTGCTGCTGGGCCAGAACGTCCAGCCCGGCGACAAGGTCGCCGTGGAGGCCGCGAACGTCCAGGTCACCGTGGACGTCGCCGACTTCGAGCAGGTCGCCGGGGCCGCCTCACAGCCCGCCGGATCGGTCTCCGTCACCTCCAAGGGCGCCGACCCCAGCGGTCAGGGCGACTCCACACAGGCCTTCCGGGACGCCATCTCCGCCGCGCAGGGGGGCGTGGTGTGGATCCCGCCGGGCGACTACCGGCTCACGTCCTCCCTGAGCGGCGTCCAGAACGTCACCCTCCAGGGCGCGGGCAGCTGGTACTCGGTCGTGCACGCCTCCCGGTTCATCGACCAGTCCAGCTCCTCGGGGAACGTGCGCATCAAGGACTTCGCGGTCATCGGAGAGGTCACCGAGCGCGTCGACTCCAGCCCCGACAACTTCGTCAACGGCTCGCTCGGACCGAACTCCTCCGTCTCCGGCATGTGGCTCCAGCACCTGAAGGTAGGCCTGTGGCTGACCGGCAACAACGACAACCTCGTCGTCGAGAACAGCCGCATCCTCGACACCACCGCCGACGGCCTCAACCTCAACGGCACCGCCAAGGGCGTGAAGGTCCGCAACAACTTCCTGCGCAACCAGGGCGACGACTCGCTCGCCATGTGGTCGCTGTACGGTCCGGACACCAACAGCAGCTTCGAGAGCAACACCATCTCGCAGCCGAACCTCGCCAACGGCATCGCGATCTACGGCGGCACGGACATCACGGTGAAGGACAACCTGATCTCCGACACCAACGCCCTCGGCAGCGGCATCGCCGTCTCCAACCAGAAGTTCCTCGACCCCTTCTCCCCGCTGGCCGGCACCATCACGGTCGACGGCAACACGCTGGTGCGGGCCGGCGCGATGAACCCCAACTGGAACCACCCGATGGGCGCGCTGCGTGTCGACTCCTACGACAGCGCCATCAACGCCACCGTCCGCATCACCAACACCACGATCACCGACAGCCCGTACAGCGCCTTCGAGTTCGTGTCGGGCGGAGGCTACGGGTACCCGGTCAAGGGCGTCACCGTCGACGGCGCGACCGTGAGGAACACCGGCACGGTCGTCGTCCAGGCCGAGGCGCAGGGCGCGGCGACCTTCCGCGGCGTCACCGCCACCGGCGTGGGCGCGGCGGGCATCTACAACTGCCCCTACCCGGCGGGCTCGGGCAGCTTCGCGCTGACCGACGGCGGCGGCAACTCCGGCTGGAACACCACCTGGTCGGACTGCTCGACCTGGCCCAAGCCCGGCCAGGGCAACCCCGACCCCGACCCGGGCCGCAACCTCGCCAAGGGCCGCCCGGCCACCGCCACCGGCTCGCAGGACGTCTACACCCCGGGCAACGCGGTCGACGGGAACGCCAGTACCTACTGGGAGTCCACCAACAACGCCTTCCCGCAGTCACTGACGGTCGACCTGGGCTCGAGCCAGGCCGTACGCCGACTCGTGTTGAAGCTGCCGCCGTCGTCGGCGTGGGGCGCCCGTACCCAGACCATCACCGTCCAGGGCAGCACCGACGGCTCGTCCTACTCCACCGTCGTCGGCTCGCAGGGCTACCGCTTCGACCCGGCCACCGGCAACACGGCCACCGTGTCCCTGCCGGGCGACACCAACCTCCGCTGGCTCCGCCTGACCGTCAGCGCCAACACCGGCTGGCCGGCAGGCCAGTTCAGTGAAGTGGAGGCCTACCTCACCCCGTGACCGCCGGTGTCCCGCGCTTCGCCGACCGGACCGGCTCGTACACGCGTGCCCACAGCCCGGCGAAGCGCGGGGCCCCGCCCCCGTGTCCCTCCCGCCCGCCCGGCCTCAACCCGGCGCGACGAACCCGGACTCGTATGCCGCGATGACCGCCTGGGTTCGGTCGCGGGCGCCGAGTTTCGTCAGGACCGCGCTGACGTGGGACTTGACGGTCTCGGTGCCCACCACCAGGCGTGCCGCGATCTCCGCGTTCGACAGGCCGCGGGCCACGAGGCGCAGCACCTGTTGCTCCCGTTCGGTGAGCGCGGCGCGCTCCATGGCCGTCCGGGCCGCGGCGTTGCCGTGGTCCTCGCCGTACCGGGCGGCCAACTCGCGCAGCGCCGAAGGGAACAGCAGCGAGTCGCCCGCGGCCACCAGCCGTACCGCGTGCACGATCTCCGCCGGGCGTGCCCGCTTCAGCAGGAAGCCGTCGGCGCCCGCGCGCAGCGCCCCGTACACGTACTCGTCGTTCTCGAAGGTCGTCACCACCACGATCTTCGGCGGGTCCGGCACGGTGCGCAGCACGGCGCGGGTGGCCTCGATGCCGTCCATCAGCGGCATCCGCACGTCCATCGCCACGACGTCGGGGCGCAGTTGCCGCACCAGGGGGATCACGGCGGCCCCGTCGGCCGCCTCGCCCACCACCCCGATGTCCGGCTGAGCCTCCAGCACGGCGCGCAGGCCCGCCCGTACGAGCGGTTCGTCGTCGACGAGGAGAACGGTGATCGGCATCCGGTCAGCGTAGATCACCGCAGCGGCAGGTCGACGCGCACCAGCCACCAGTCGCCGTCCTGCCCCGCCTTGGCAGCGCCGCCGAGCAGCGCCGCCCGCTCCCGGATCCCGCGCAGCCCGCGGCCGCCACCCGCGCCGGCCGCCGGGGCCGCCGCCCCGCCCAGTCGGTTGCGCACCTCCAGCCGCAACCGTGCCTGCTCCACGGCGATGCGTACCCGGACGTCGACCGGCCCCGCGTGCCGCAGCACGTTGGTGAGCGCCTCCTGGAGCATCCGGTAGCCCTCGCGGGAGGCGGGACCGGGCACGTCCTCCAACGGCCCGGTCACCTCGGCGTCGACCCGTGCGCCCGAGGACCGCGCGGATTCCAGCAAGCGGTCCGCCTCGCCGAGGGCGGGACGGGGGCCGGCCGGCCGTCCCGTGTCCCGCAGCATGAGCAGCACCTGTTCCAGGTCCTCCAGCGCGGCCCGGCCGGTCTCCTCGATGGCCTCCAGCGCCCGGTCGGTGAACTCCGGGTCGGCGGCCGCCCGTGCGGCACCCGCCTGGACCACGGCCAGAGTCAGCGCGTGGCCGAGGGAGTCGTGCAACTCCCGTGCGATCCGGTTGCGTTCCAGCAGCCGCTCGGTGCGCTGCTCCAACTCCGACAGACGCTCCCTGACCGACGGCCCGAGCAGGCGACGGGCGGCCTGGGCCATGAGGGCACCCGCCACGGCGACCACCGCGAGCAGCACCAGCACCGGTACCGGGACGAGGAGGGCGTACCACCAATGGGACCCGGGAAGCATCAGAAGCGAGTCGGTGCCGCCGGGGCTCCCGGCGGCAGCCCCGGCCAGCGACAGCGAGAGCGCCGGCAACTGGTCCGACACCAGCCCGAGCGCGAGTCCCGCCTCCATGCGCAGCACCATCCAGGCACCCGTTCTGGCCCGGTCGCTCCATGAGGCGGACGGCGCCGCGGAAACCCCCGGATCCTCCTCGCTCCGCACCCGCGCGTGCGGTCCGGGGAACAGCATCAGCCGTGCCTGGAGCCCCTCCGCACGGCGGATCGAGGGCACCATGGCCGCGGCCAGGACCAGCGGGACGGGAAGGACAGCGATCAGTGCCCAGTCGGCGGGCGTCGGCTTGACCAGGCCGGGATAGACCAACGCGCAGACGATCGGCAGGATCGCCCCCACCAGCACGTGGAGCCAACGGGTGTAGGTGACCGCACGTGTCAGCGGCGACAGCAGGCCAGGCATGCCGCCATCCTGGCAGAGCGGGCGGAACCGTCGGCTCCCCCGCACGGGGGAGACGGTCTCCTCCGGCGGGGGAGGCCAGGACCCCGCCCGCGCGGCCACGCTGAAGCCATGAACAGCATCCAAGTGCGAGGCCTCACCAAGGAGTACGGCGGCACCCGGGCCCTCGACCGTCTGACGTGCACCATCGAACCGGGCCGGGTCACCGGGTTCCTCGGCCCCAACGGCGCCGGCAAGTCCACCACCATGCGGCTCGTCCTCGGCCTCGACCGTCCCACCGCCGGCTCCGCCACCGTGGGCGGCCGCGCCTACACGGCCCTGGGCGAGCCCCTGCGCACCGTCGGCGCGCTGCTGGACGCGCAGGCGGCCCACGGTTCCCGTACCGCCCGCGACCAGCTGCGCTTCCTCGCCGTCAGCAACCGCATCCCGGCCCGCCGCGTGGACGAGGTGCTCCAGGAGACCGGTCTCGCCTCCGTGGCCGGCCGCCGCATCCGCACCTTCTCCCTCGGCATGCGCCAGCGCCTCGGCGTCGCCGCCGCGCTCCTCGGGGACCCGCCCGTCCTCATGCTGGACGAACCCGCCAACGGCCTCGACCCGGAAGGGATCGTCTGGATCCGCGAGTTGCTGCGCCGGCTGGCTGGGGAAGGCCGCACGGTCCTGGTCTCCAGCCACCTGATGAACGAGACCGCGGCCTTCGCCGACCACCTCGTCGTGCTCGGCCGGGGCCGGCTCCTCGCCGACACCCCCATGGAGGACTTCATCGAGCAGCACAGCCACCCGCGCGTCCGGGTGCGTGCCGGCGTCCCCGCCCGGCTGCGGGCCGTGCTGCTGGCCGAGGGATACACGGTGGCGGAGGGCGACGGCGGCCCGCTGGTGGTCGAAGGCGCCAGAGCCGAGCAGGTCGGAGCCGTCGCCGCCCGCGAAGGCATCCCGGTCCTCGAACTCACCGACGAACGGGCCTCCCTGGAGCAGGCCTATCTCGCCCTCACGACCGGCGAGGCCGAATTCGCCGCCGCGGCCGCCGTGTCCCCGACCACCGCGCAGGAGGTGTGACCATGTCCGTCACAGCCGTTCTCCACTCCGAGTGGATCAAGATCCGGTCGGTCCGGGCGAGCTTCGGCTCGCTCGTCGCGGTCTTCGCCGCCACCCTGGCCATCACGCTGCTCGTCTACTCCACCGTGGGCCGGGCGGAGGCGGAGGGCAGCGAGGACCTCCTCTTCGGAGCCTTCTACGCGATGAACTTCGCGCAGATCGCCGCCATCGCCTTCGGGGCCACCGCCGTCTCGTCCGAGTACGCGAGCGGGGCCCTGCGGGTCTCCCTGTCGGCCGTGCCGCGCCGGGGCCTGTTCTGCGCGGCCAAGACGGCGGTCGTGGGTGCCGTCGCCCTCGCCGTCGGCCTCGCGACCGGGTTCACCACCTTCCTCGTGGGCCAGGCGTTCCTGGGGGAGTACGCCGTCGGCCTCGGCTCACCGGGAGCGCTGCGGGCCTGCGTCGGCGCCGGGATCTACCTCGCCCTGATGGCCCTGCTCGCCGCGGGACTGACCTTTCTGCTGCGCAGCGCCGTCGCGGTGATCAGCCTGCTCATCCCGTTCATCCTGATCGTGTCCTTCGTGGTCGGGGACGTCGCCGACGGCGCCTCCCGCTATCTGCCGGACCGGGCCGGACAGCAGATCCTGCACCAGGAGGCGGCGGGCGGCCTCGGGCCCTGGACGGGCCTCGCGGTGATGGCGCTGTGGGTGACGGCGGCGCTGCTGGCCGGCTGGTGGGCGGTGCGCCGGCGCGACGCCTGACACCCTGGCCCGGGGTTGTCGACCGCCGGGCTGTGGGAGTCCGGCCAGTTCCCCACCCGGGCCATCGTGCTGGTCACCCGCAACATCGGGGAAGCCGTCCTGATGGCGGACCGGATCGTGGTGCTCGGGGCCGACGTCCAGGAGTCGAAGACCATCTTCGGCAGGGCCGCGATCCAGCTGCCGCTGGTCAAGGTGATCACCAGCAGCGTGCGCGGCAAGGCCGACGGCACCGCGCGGGCCGGGTTCTTCCGCGATCTGCTGGCCCATCACTACACCAGCGAGCAGGTCGACCAGCAGTTGGAGACGGCCACCGACTGGGGCCGCTACGGCGAGTTGTACGCCTACGACGCCGGGCCCGGGGAGTACCGCCGCGACGACGCCGGTGACGCGGCCGGAGTCACGGGCACCCCGTAGTCCGCCCGAGCACTGCGGGTCCGCCGCCTCAGGGGGTGCCGCCCAGGGCCGGACGGCGCGAGAGGGCCGGGCCGGCGGTGGTGGCCCGCCGGGGTGCGGGCGCGCTCTCCTCGCCGCCGGGGCCACCGCCTCCCGGCCCGCCGCCCTCGGTGACCGCGAGGTGGGCGGCCTCCAGCAGGGGGCGCACTCCCGCGGCCTGGTAGTAGATGCGCGTGCCCTCGCGGCGTGTGGTCACCAGACCGGCCGACCGGAGTCTGGCCAAGTGCTGGGAGGTCGCGGCCACATGGGCACCCAGCATCCGCGCCAGCTCGCTCACCGGCTGCTCGCCGTGGCTGAGCGCCCACAGCAGCCGGTAGCGGGAGGGGTCCGCCACCGCCTTGAGCACCGCCACCGCCCGGTCCGCCGCCTCGGCGTCCCACCCCTGTGCTTGCGTATCCATGCAACTAGGGTACCGGCGGTTCCCCGGGCGGCTCCAACGCGGCGGGCCTCGCCCCGGCGGGCACGGTCTCCGGCCGCCGCGGCCCGCGCCGCCACGGGACGGGCCAGGACAGGTTGAGGAACGCCTCGGCCTGGAGGGCGGCCAGGCTGATGCGGAGCAGGTCCCGGGCCGTGGGGTAGATCAGGAACCTCGGCTCCCACCGGGGCTGGAACTTGGCGTTGAACTTGTACAGCGACTCGATCTGGAACCAGCGGGAGAGGAACAGCAGCATCCCGCGCCAGGCGCGCAGGGCCGGTCCCGCGCCCAGGCGTTCACCGCGGGCGAGGGCGGCGCGGAACATCGCGAAGTTCAGCGAGACCCGGCCGATGCCGAGGCCGGGGGCCTGCTGGAGGGCCTTGACGATGAGGAGTTCGTTCAGCCCGGGGTCGGCGGTGCGGTCGCGGCGCATCAGCTCCAGGGAGATCCCGTCCGGTCCCCAGGGCACGAAGTGCAGGACCGCGCGGATGTCCCCGCCCGGGGCGGAGGTGCCGGCGTCCGGCTCCTTGTGGGCGGTGACGACCACGCAGTCGCCGTCGCCGGCCTCGCCGAAGCGGCCGAGGGCCATGGAGAAGCCGCGCTCCACCTCGGTGCCGCGCCAGGCGGCCGCCGCCGCGCGGATCTGCTCCGTCTCCTGCTCGGACAGGTCCCGCACACGGCGGATGCGACAGCTGTAGCCGCCCCGTTCGATGCGGTTGACCATCTGCCGGACATTGCGCATCGGCCGCCCGGACAGGGTGAAGGCCTCGGTGTCGACGACGGCCTCGTCGCCGATCTCCAGCGCGTTCAGACCGGCTTCGCGGGTCCACACCTCGCCGCCGGTCTCGCTGCACCCCATCACCGCGGGAACCCAGGCGTGCCGTGCGGCGGTGTCCATGAACTCCTTGATGGCGCCCGGCCAGGCCTCCACGTCGCCGATCGGGTCGCCGCCGGCGAGCATCACGCCGGACACCACCCGGTAGGCGATCGCCGCCTTGCCGGTGGGGGAGAAGAGCACGTTCTTGTCGCGGCGCAGGGCGAAGTAGCCGAGCGAGTCCCGCTCACCGTGCCGTTCCAGCAGGGCGCGCAGCCGTCGCTCCTCGTCGTCGCCCAGCACGGGTACGGGCGTGAAGGGGCGCAGCGCCAGGTAGAGGGTGGTGGCCGCGGTCAGCAGGCCGAGCGCGGCGAGCGAGAAGTACACGAGGTCGCTGGTGCGCTCGCTGGAGTAGTGCACCGGTCCCTCGATGCCGATCAGACCGTAGGCGACGTGCTGGATACGGTCGGACAGCGAGGCCGCGACGACCTTCCTGGGGTGCGCGCCGACGATCAGCAGTCCGGCGCCGAAGCTGAAGGCGCTCAGCAGGAGGAAGTTCCACACCGCCCGCCACCGGGTGCGCGGGTCGGACAGCGCGTAGAACTCCCGGCGGGCGACGAGCAGCAGCACGAACAGCAGCACCGTGACGGCGCCGGGCACGTGCTGGTGCCAGCGCAGCAGTTGCAGCGCCGCTCCCGTGGGCAGCAGGATCATCACCGCCCGCCAGGCCCGCCGTTTGCGGCGCCGCAGGGCGTGCGCGAGCATCACCATCAGCACGCCCACGATCAGCGAGGCGGCGGTCGCCAGGGACGACACGGCCCCGGGCAGGGCCCCGGCCAGGGTCTGCACCCGTCCGTGCCGCATACGGGGGGAGATCGCCCCCGCGACGTCGAGCACGCCCACGAGCAGGCACAGGTAGCCGGCCACGGTGGGCACGCGGTGGTAGGCGGCGCGAAGACGGTTCCGCGAGGCGCCTTCGTCGGTGGTCACGGAGTCCTTCACGAGGGGCCAGCGTAGAGCCTGCTGAGCGGGTGTGACCACGGGCGGGGCTGGTGATCACGTCGTTCCCCGGCGTGCTTCAATCAACGGATTGCGCAAGTGGGCGATGATGGCGTCCCGCGCCGCGAGGGATCCGGGACGACCTGCCGGGTCGAAACGCGATGAACAAGGCGAACCAGAGCGAAGGAGAGTCGCGATGGAGGTCGGGAGCAGGCTCAGGGAGCCGGGCGCCTCGCGGGCGACGGTCCTGCGCGCAGGGCCGCGGCCGCGCACGGCGTTCGGTACGGTCCTGCGGCGGCTGGACTGGCCGCTGCTGGGTGCCGCGCTGGCGCTGTCCGTGCTCGGCGCGCTGCTGGTGTACTCCGCCACCCGCGGCCGTACCCAGTTGACCGGAGGCGACCCGCACGCCTTCCTGACCCGCCATCTGGTCAACCTCGCCATCGGGATCGCCCTGGCCGTCGGCACCATGTGGCTCGGCCCGCGCGGACTGCGGGACCTCGTCCCCGTCCTCTACGGCGTGACGCTCCTGCTGGTCCTCGCGGTACTGACTCCGCTGGGCGCCACCATCAACGGGTCGCGCCGCTGGATCATGATCGGCGGAATGTCCGTCCAGCCCGCGGAGTTCGTCAAGGTCGCCATCGTGCTGGCCATGGCCGTGCTGCTGGCCACCAAGGTGGACACGGGCGACCGGCCGAGCCCGGACAGCCGCAGCGTCCTGGAGTCCCTCGCGGTGGCCGGTGTGCCCGCCCTGCTGGTCCTCCTCACGCCGGACCTCGGGCAGTTCATGGGCATCGGGGTGATCGTGCTCGGAGTGCTGCTCGCCTCCGGTGCCTCGGCGCGCTGGGTCACCGGACTGCTCGCGGCCGGCGTCCTCGGTGCCCTGGCGGTGTGGCAGTTGCATCTGCTGGACCAGTACCAGCTCAACCGGTTCGCCGCGTTCGCCGATCCCGCCCTCGACCCGTCCGGGGTCGGCTACAACACCAGCCAGGCAAGGATCGCCATCGGGGCCGGCGGCCTGCTGGGCCAGGGGCTGTTCCACGGAGCGCAGACCACGGGGCAGTTCGTGCCCGAGCAGCAGACCGACTTCGTCTTCAGCGTGGCGGGGGAGGAGTTGGGCTTCCTGGGTGCCGGGGCGCTGATCGCCCTGCTCGGCGTGGTGCTGTGGCGCGCGCTGCGCATCGCCCGCGCCTGCCCCGACCTGTACGGAACGGTGGTCGCGACCGGCATCGTGGCCTGGCTGGCCTTCCAGGCGTTCGAGAACATCGGCATGAACCTCGGCATCATGCCGGTCACCGGACTGCCGCTGCCGTTCGTCAGCCACGGCGGCTCGTCGATGTTCGCCGGCTGGGTCGCCGTCGGCATCCTCCAGGGCATCCGCCTGCAACGCCCGTTGTCCGCCTGACCCCGGCGCCTCAGCGGCGGCGCCCGGGCCGGCGCAGCAGGGCCGTGCGCATCCGCCGGCCTCGGCCGTCCAGCGCCGCGCGGACCGCCGGTTCGCTGCGGGTGGCGGCGAGCAGGATCCCCACCGCGTACAGGGTGGCGATCAGGGAGCTGCCGCCGTAGGAGAACAGCGGCAGGGGTACGCCCGCGACGGGCACCAGGCCGAGGACGCCGCCGAGGTTGATGAAGCTCTGCGCCCCGAGCCAGGTGACGATGCCGCCGGCCGCCAGGCGGACGAACGGGTCGTTGTGGCGGGCGGCGATGCGCAGGCCGCCCGCGAACAGCGCCGCGAACAGGGCCAGTACGGACAGGGTGCCGACCAGACCCAGCTCCTCGCCGGTGATGGCGAAGATGAAGTCGGTGTGCGGCTCGGGCAGTTGGCCCCACTTCTCCACGCTGGCGCCGATGCCGTTGCCGAACAGGCCGCCCGTCGACAGCGCGTAGAGGCCGTGCACCACCTGCCAGCACTGGTCGTTCGGGCCCGGGTCGCTCGCACCGAGGCAGGCGAACCGGGACACCCGGTGCGGCGCGGTCATGATCAGCAAGGTGGCCAGGAGTGCCGCGCCCGTCAGGGCGGCCCCGAAGAGCCGCGGCGGCGCACCGGCCAGCCACAGCAGACCGAACAGCACGGCGCACAGGATGACCGCGGTACCCATGTCCCCGCCGAGCATCATCAGTCCCAGCAGCAGCAGCGCACCGGGCACCAGCGGCACGAGCAGATGCTTCCACTGGTCCAGCAGCTTGTGCTGCCGCTTGCGGGCCAGCAGGTCCGCGCCCCACACCACGAACGCGACCTTGGCGAACTCGCTGGGCTGGAGCACGAACGGCCCTCCCAGGTCCAGCCAGTTGGTGTTGCCGTTGACGGTCCGGCCCAGCCCCGGCACCTGCACCAGCGCCAGCAGCAGCACGGACCCGGCCAGCAGGGGAAGGGCCAGTAACCGGTGTGCCTTCACGGACATACGGGCGGCCGGCAGCGCCAGCGCCGTGCCGATCACCGCCGCCATGATCTGCCGGCGCAGATAGTAGGTCGGCGGCAGACCGGAGCGCAGCGCCTGGATCTGCGAGGAGGAGAACACCATCACGAGACCCAGGCCGGCGATCAGCGCCGCACTGCCCGCCACCAGGTAGTAGCCGGTGAGCGGCCTGTCCCAGGCCCGCCGCAGCCGCGCGCGGGCGCGGTCGAGCGCGCTGTGTCCGGGCGTACGTCCCGCACGCCCGCCGCGCGGCCGGGCCGCCGCCTTGGGGGCCCGCCGCGGGGACGTCTTCTCCGGGGCCCGCGGCGGGGCAGGCCGGCGTCCGGGCGCAGCCTTGGCGCCCTGCGCGCCAGGCGCGCGCTTCTCCACGCGGACACTCTGTGAATTGCGCATGTGTGCAACCGTAGAGGTGCGGGAGTGCTCCCCGCGGGTACGGCGCTCCGATGCCGGTGGCGCATCGCCGCTTCGCGGCACGCGTATGTGGGCGCGCGGCCCCGGCCGCGCGGGGCCAGTCGCCATGGTGATCGGCCGCCGTCCCGTCAGGAGCGCGGCGCACGACGGCGCCGGAACGGGTTCCGGAAACGCCGCGGTCCGCGACGCGCGGCCCGCGGCCCGCCGTCCAGGAGGAGGCGGGCGGTGTCCTCGGGGCCCAGGGGAGCGTGGCCGGGACGGCGGGACCGGAAGCGGGTCAGGTGGCGTTCCAGGTCATCCCGGCCGTCCTCCTCGGTGCGTGCGACCAGGACCGGGCCCTGCGCGCCCTCCGGGGCGCGCAGGTCGACGAGACGCCCCTCGGCGGTGAAGGCCGCGAACTCCCCGTCCGCCACGTCGATGGCCTCGAGGCCGGCCTCCGTGGCCGGAAGCGAGGGGAGGACGGCAAGTTCCTCGTCCCGGTCGAAGACCAGGACGAGGTCGGCAGGATGGTTCACGTGCCCATCCTCCCCGGTCGGGTCCCCAATTCGCCAGCCGGGCGAGGAGGATGGCGAAATCATGGGTCCGAGGGCACCTCGGCCCGGGTCCCGGCGGGCGGGAGATCTGCTCGGGTCAACGATTGCGCAACCCGTAAACTGTCCCCATGGAACCTGGTGGTGGCGTGATGGGGCAGGATGCCGCGGTCCTGGTGGGCGGGCCGGCGGACGGGATGCGGGTCAAGGTCGCCGGGCGGCCGTGGGTGCTCCAGGTGGCGCTCCCCTGCCGGGCGGAGGCGCCGCGGGACGACGCACGCGTGGAGGCGGTCTACATCTACCGCCGTGACGCGCGTGCGAAGGGCGAGCCCCTGCGGTACGGATTCGACGCGGCCAGCCCCTGACCGCTCCCGCCCGGTCGGGCTTCGGGCCGGTCGCGTGCCCCGTCGCGCAGGCACCTCATCGACTGTTGCTACATTGCGCAACCGTACAACCATTGGGTGGGGTCAGTCGTCCCCTCTGTATGAGTACGACGGATGAGGGTGCGCGCATGACGACCAGCCACAAGACCGCTCCTTCGCGCCGCCGGAGCAGGGGAGTCCCGCCCCAGCGCCGGGGCGGTTCGCGCCGCGCCTCCCGCGGCGGCGGCGGACGCGCCCGCGCACGCACCGCCGTGATCGTGGCGCTGTCCCTGCTGGTGCTCGGCACGGCGGGGATGGGCTGGCTCTATCTGAAGCTCAACGGCAACATCAACACCTTCGGCGCCGACGGCGTGTCCGACGACCGGCCCGACGCCGGCTCGTCCAAGGGTGAGAACGTCCTGGTCATCGGTTCCGACGCGCGCGTCGGCGGCAACGACGCCCTCGGCGGCGGCAGCAAGGACGACATCGGCCGCTCCGACACCGCGTTCCTGCTGCACGTCTACGCCGACCACCAGCACGCCCTCGCCGTGTCCATCCCCCGGGACACCCTGGTCACCATCCCGCCCTGCAAGCTTCCCGACGGCAGCTGGACCGAGCCGCAGCCGAACACGATGTTCAACGCCGCCTACTCCGTGGGCAGCACCGCCGAGGGCAACCCCGCGTGCAGTCAGAACACCGTCGAGCACCTCACCGGGCTGCGCGTGGACCACACCGTCGTCGTCGACTTCAAGGGATTCGCCGCGCTGACCGACGTGGTGGGCGGGGTGCCGGTGTGCGTGCCGCAGGACGTGTACCAGAAGGATCTCAACCCCAAACGGGCCACCCGCGGCTCCGTGCTGTTCGCCAAGGGCGAGCAGACCGTCGCCGGGCAGAAGGCGCTGGACTGGGTCCGCATCCGGCACGGCATCGGCGACGGCTCCGACATAGGCCGGATCAAGCGCCAGCAGGCGTTCGTCGCCAGTCTCATCAAGAAGGTCAAGGACGACGGACTCACCCCGGGCAAGCTGCTGCCCCTCGCCGACGCCGCGACCAAGTCCCTGACCGTGGACCCCGGGCTCGGCTCGGCCGACAAGCTGCTGTCGTTCGTGCTGTCGTTGAAGAACGTGGACCTGCACAACACCAAGTTCGTCACCGTCCCGTGGCGCTATCAGGGCGCGCGGGTGGCCATCGTGGAGCCGGACGCCTCGGAGCTGTGGGCCGCGCTCAGGGCCGACCGCACCATCGACGGCAAGGACGCCGGAGGCAAGAAGGGCAAGAAGGGCAAGGCGGGCGCCTCCCCGTCCCCCGGCGCCGGTCGGGACGGCCTGGGGAAGGGCATCGACGTCAGCGTCTACAACGGCACCACCACCCCAGGCCTCGCCACGCGGGGCGCCGCCACCCTCACCGGCCGCGGCTTCACCGTCACCTCCACTGCGAACGCGGGCAGCCAGAACCACGCCACCACCCTCATCCAGTACGGGCCCGGCCGGCAGGCCCAGGCCGAGACGGTCGCGGGGCTCTTCCCCGGGGCCGAGCTCCAGGCACTGACCGGACCGGGCATCAACGTGGTCCTCGGCGAGGACTTCGCGGCCGCCCCGGACACAGCCTCGGCCGAGCCGACCTCCATGCCCACCGCGGTGGCGGCGGACGCCCGCTCGGCCGACGACGACCTGTGCACCAACCTGTCCTACGGGTAGGGCGGACTCGCCGGCGCGGCGCCCTGTCCGCCCGGCCCGCCGACGGCGAAGGGCCGCACCCGCTGCTGCGGGTGCGGCCCTCGTGCCTCGCCTCAGTGCGTCAGGGACGCGGATCAGGCGGCGGCGGCTCCGCTGCCGGCCTTGCGGCGGCGCACGACGAACACGGCGCCCGCGCCGACGGCGACCGCTGCGCCGCCCGCTAGCGCGATCATCGGCAGCGCCGAGCTGGAGCCGGTCTCGGCGAGGTGGCCCTGCGGGACGATCTGCCGGTCGCCGACGGGCTTGGCCGGCAGTTCCTTCCTGCCGCCCTGCGGCTTGGCGTCGGGCGGGTTGCCCGCGCTGGTGCCGGCCGCGAGGACGTCGAACTGGTAGTAGTCCTTGTCGGTGGCGTAGACGCAGTTGCCCTTGTCGTCGGCGTACATGCCGATCGTGATGGCGATGCCGAGCCCGGCCGGGGCCGTCTTGTCCACGCTGAGCCGCAGGTCGACGGAGAAGGACTCCTTGGCCTTGATGTCGGTGTAGGCGACGTAGGCGTAGGCCGGGTCCTTCGCGTCCTGGGAGATGTTCTCCCACGTGCCGGACACCGGGTCCTTGTACTGCAGGGTGAGGTGGCGGGTCTGGTCGGTGAACCTCTTGTCGTCGATGAGAGCCGCGGCCACGCCCATGTCGACGCGCTTGTAGGAGTTGTCGCCGGTGTTCTCGACGTTCAGCTTGAAGTCGTGGAACCCGCTGCCCGCGACGACCTTCGAGGGCAGGCCGGTCAGACTGGTGCGCAGGTTCTTGTCGGACTTCGCCTTGGCGTCCTTGCACGGCTGCGGACCCCGCGACGGCGAGGCGGAGGGAGTGGGCGCCGTGGCGGTGGGCGTGGCCGCGTCCTCACCGCCGGCGGGAGGCGCCTCCTCGCCGGACTTCTCCTCCTCGCCGGACGCCGGCTTCTTACCGGCCGGGTCCGCCTCCTCGGAGTTCGACTCCTCGTTGTTGGAGGTGTTCGACTCGTTGGACTCGGTCGACTCGGCGGTCTTGCCGGGGTCGCTGGGCTCGTTGGAGTCGGTCTCGTTCTCACCGGCGGTCGTCTCGGTGGCCGTCGGGGACGGAGGCACCGAGGCGAAGGCGGCGGGGGCCGCAAGAAGCACGGCCGGTGCGATGGCTGCCGTGGCTGCTGCGAGAGCCAAGGAGCGGCGGATCCTCATGCGAACCTCGAAAAACAGAAGTGGTCGATGTGTGCGCAGAGGAGATCGCCGGGAGCGGTGAAAGGTTGCCCGGTGTTCGCGAAGTCAATGTGTGACGTGCCTCACTCGCGGACGTGGGGCCGGTCTGCCCGGCGGTAGTGTGCGCCGGTGAGTACGTACGCGAACACACCGGCAGGTTGGTACCCGGACCCGCATGGAGCGGCCCGGACGCTGCGTTACTGGGACGGTTCCCAGTGGACGGAGCACACCCACGCCGACCCGCAGGCCCAGGCCGCGCCGCAGATGCCGCAGCAGCAGGCCGCCCCGGATCCGCGCGTGCAGCGCCAGGTCCAGCACCAGGCCGGGGTCGCTCCGGGCGCGCAGGGGGGCGGCTCCCTGTTCAGTGAGCCGGTGCTCGTGGTGAACCAGAAGGCCAAACTGATCGAGCTGACCAACGAGTACGAGGTCTTCGACCAGCACGGCAGCCGGATCGGCACGGTCACCGAGATCGGGCAGAGCGCGCTGAAGAAGGCGATGCGGTTCGTCTCCAGCCTCGACCAGTTCATGACGCACAGGCTGGAGATCCGCGACGCCTACGGCACGCCCCAGTTGGTGCTCACCCGGCCGGCGAAGGTGTTCAAGTCGCGCGTGGTGGTGTCCCGTCCGGACGGCTCCGAGGTCGGCGAGATCGTCCAGCAGAACGTCTTCGGCAAGATCAACTTCGCGATGAACGCGAACGGGCAGCAGGTCGGCGCCATCAAGGCGGAGAACTGGCGGGCCTGGAACTTCGCCATCGTCGACCACGCCGACAACGAGGTCGCCCGGATCACCAAGACCTGGGAGGGCCTGGCTAAGACGATGTTCACGACCGCCGACAACTACGTGCTCCAGATCCACTACCAGCTGCCCGAGCCGCTGCTGAGCCTGGTGGTCGCCACCGCGCTCACCGTCGACACGGCGCTCAAGCAGGACTCGCGCGGCTGGAACTGACCGGCGATTACAGCGGGGTGAGGTGTCCCGGCCCCAACGGCCGGGACGGCAGCGCCGGTTCCTGGGCGGGCGGTTCCGTCTCCAGGGCGAGTACGGCGGCCACCGGGTGGTCCGGGTCGTCGCCCCGCGCGGTGCGCTCCGGACCCGGTCCGGGGTGCGCGTCCGCGGGCCTCGGAGTGGCCCGCGAGAGAGTCACGACCCCCCAGGAGGCGAGGGCCGCGCCCGCCGACGCCAGCAGCACGCCCGTCGCGCCGCCCTTCAGTCCCTGGCCGAGCAGGGTGAGCCCGATCAGGGCGGCCGCCGCCGGATTGGTCAGCGTCAGCACCGCGAGCGGGGCGCCGAGCCCGTCCCGGTAGGCGGTCTGCGACAGCAGCAGGCCACCGGTGGCGAAGGCCGCGACGAGCAGCGCCACCAGGATCACGCGGGCGCTGAGCAGGGGTCCGGAGTGGTCCGTGGCGGCCACCGTCACCGTCTGGGTGAGCGCGGAGGCCACGCCCGAGGCGATCCCCGACGCGGTCGCGTGCCGCAGTCCCGGCCGCGCCCCCGGCCGTGACAGCGCGCCGATCAGTACGGCCGTGGCGCCCGCGACCGACAGTGCCTCCACGGGGCTCAGCACGTGTACCGGGGCCGGTCCGGAAGCCGCGAGGAGCAGGGCGGCCAGGCCGAGCAGCGTGCACGCGGTCCCCCGCCACTCGGCTGCCACGACCCGCCGTCCGGCCATCCGCGCCCCCAGCGGCACGGCGGCCACCAGGGTGAGCGCGCCGAGCGGCTGGACCACGGTGAGCGGGCCGTACTTCAGGGCCGCCACGTGCAGCAGGGCCGCCGATCCGTTCAGCGCGACGGCCCACCACCAGGCGCCGGCGCGGAGCAGTCCGCGCACCCCGATTCCGCGGTTGCGTGCGGCGAGCCGTTCCTGGGCGACCGCGGCGGTCGCGTAGGCGACGGCCGAGAACAGCGACAGGACCACGGCCGTCAGGGTGGCATTCACCGGGCCGCCCCCGCCGGGGCGTGTTCCCCGGCCGGCCGGGACGCGGCGGCGAGCGGTCGCCGCGCCGGTCCGGCGGGCTCCGCTTCGGCGGCCTCGCTTCGGGATGTCATGCCCGGACCTCTCGTGACGGTGGTGCGTGGGGTGATGCCGGTGACGCTGTCCGCACCTGTGTCGTCACCGGTGCCGGTGCCCGCTTCGGCACCGGTGTGGATGTACCGTGCATCGATACGGCAGCGTACCGATACGGCAGTGTACCGATACGCAGGCGTACCGGTACACTGCCGTATCGATGGTCCTTCGCCACACTGGAGAGCGGGCCCCGAGCCAGGCCTGAACCTCCGGAACACGCAGTGAGGAGCGCAGCGATGACATCGCAGGCCGCGGACGAGCCGGAGACGGTTGTCGCCTCGCGCCGCTCCAAGCTCACGCCGGAGCGTGAGCAGGAGTTCTTCGATGCCGTGCTCGAACAGATCCGCGAGCACGGCTACGACGCCGTCACCATGGAGGGCATCGCCGCCAGCACCCGGTGCAGCAAGTCGACGCTCTACCGGCAGTGGCGGACCAAGCCGCAGTTCGTGGCGGCCGCCCTGCGGTCCAGTGGCCGTTGCCGCTTCGCCGGCATCGACACCGGCTCGCTCGCCGCGGACCTGCGGCGGGTGGCGCGGTCCGCGGGCGAGTGGTCGGGCCGGGACACCCGCCTCCTCCAGGCGCTCGGACACGCGATCACGCTGGACCTGGAGCTGCAGCGGGCGCTGCGCGAGACGCTGGTCGAGCCGGAGCTCGCCGCGCTGCGGGAGATCCTTCGGCGCGGGGTGGAGCGCGGCGAGGTCCTCGCGGACAATCCCGCGCTGGAGTTCGTACCCGCGCAGCTGTTCGGCGTCCTGCGCGTCCGGCCCCTTTTCGAGGGGGAGTACGCCGACCCGGACTACCTGGTCCGGTTCGTGGAGGCCGCGGTGCTGCCGGCGCTGGGCCTCGGTTCACGACTCAGGCCACCGTCCCCGGGATGACCGGGCGGTGACCTGCCCGCGCCGCACCGTGGGGACGGGGGCGGCGCGCACCCCCGGACGGGCGGGGTGCCTCTGGAGCGGAGAGGTGGCCCGCCCGTCCGCCATGGGCCGGCGGGTCCGCGTATGGCCGGGTACGGCCCGTACGGCGGCTCAGACGCTCTGGCCGCTGCCGCCGCCCGAGGCCGCCTTGATGCCCCGGGTGATGTCGTCGATCACGGACTGCGGCTCCCCGACGTCGACGCCGAAGCGGACGACGATCAGCTGCCGTGAGGCGCCGGGCGAGGTGAAGGCCAGCGACTCCACGTACCCGTCGGCGCCCTTGCTGGTGACGGCCTTCCAGCGGACCAGGTAGCCCTCCTGCCCAGCCACGGTCACCGCCTTGGAGGCCAGCACCTCGTGAGAGGTGATCCGGCCGTAGGCCTCGCCCCCGTAGGAGTCCTCGGCGTTCGCCGCGATGTCGGCCTTGGCGACCTCCTCGGGCGTGGTCCCGCGCAGGCCCAGCACGAGCGCGGGAGCCGAGTAGGCGCCGCCCTTGGTGCAGCTCTTGGAGGTGTCGCCGGGGCACTTGTAGGAGTCGTCCGACGTGACCTGGGCGCCCACCCCCAGCTCCTGGCCGTACCAGCCGTCGGGTATGGGCAGGCTGATGCCGCTGACCGCGTCGGTCACCGAGCCGCTCTTGATCTTCGGCGCCTCGGACGGCCCGCCACCGGACCCGCCGGACCCGTCCGAACCGCCCGGGCCGCGTTCCTCGCCGCTGCCGCCCCGGCCGTCCTGCCCCTGCCGGGACCCGGCACGGCCGTCCTTGCCGCCCGCGCCGTGGACCAGCGCGAACACGCCGACGCCGATGCTCGCCAGCACCGCTGCCGTCACTCCGACGGCGATGCCGATCCGCAGCCCGCGCCGCGCGGGGGCGGGAGGCCGGCCGGGGTATCCGGGGTGCCCCGGATAGCCCGGATACCCCGGGTATCCCGGAGAGGCCGGGTACGCCCCCGGGGCCGCCTGCTGTGCCGGGGGACCCCACACGGCCGCCGATCCGGCGGGCCGGGTCTGGTCCGTCCATGCCCTGCCGTCCCACCAGCGCTCGGTGGCGGGGCCGTCACTTGTCTGCCCGGGGTCGGGGTACCACCCGGGAGGAGTCACCTGCGTCATGTGCCTACCGTATGAGGCGTCGGTGAAAGCCCGATGAGAGGACCCCGTTCCCGCTCACCGCGGCGCCCCTCTACCGCAGGTCACCCGACAACGGCAACAGCTGCAGGGGCGGGCCCGCCGCATCGGGCGCTCGGGGGCTACGCTCGAAGCCTGCATGCCGTCGGGCGACTTGGGGAGGTAGCGGGATGACGGAGGTACGGCCGGGCACGGCCGCCTCGGACTCGCTGTGGGAGCGCGACGAGGAACTCACCGCCGTCGTACGCGCGATCGACGTCCTGTGCGCCGACCGCGCGTCCTCGGGAGGACTGATGGTCCTGGAGGGCGAGGCCGGTCTTGGCAAGACCGCCCTGCTGACCGAGACCCGCCGCATCGCCCAGGACCGCGGCTGCGCGGTGTGGTCGGCGCGCGGCGGCGAGACCCTGCGCTCCGTCCCCTTCAACGTGGTACGGCAGTTGCTCCAGCCCGCGCTGCTGTCGCTGATGCCCGAGGAGGCCCGTGAGTACCTCGGCGACTGGTACCACATCGCCGGCCCCGCCCTCGGCATCGCCGAACCCCGGGACGGGCAGGCCGACCCGCAGGGCGTGTGCGACGGCCTGGTCGCCGCCGTGCGCCGGCTCGCCGAGCGCGAGTGGCCGCTGGTGCTGCTGATCGACGACGCCCACTGGGCCGACGCGGAGACCCTGCGCTGGCTCGCCGCGTTCGCCGAACGCCTCGACGACCTGCCCGTACTGCTCGTGGTCACCCGCCGGCCCGGCGAGATCGGCGGCGAGGACGCACAGTGCCTGGACGCGGCCGTCGCCGCCGCGAGCGTCCACGCCCTGAACGCCCTGACCCCCGAGGCGACCGCCGGGCTCACCCGCACCGCCCTCGGCCCGCACGCCGACGCCCCGTTCTGCCGCGAGGTGTGGGCGGTCACCGGCGGCAACCCGTACGAGACCGTCGAACTGCTCGCCAAGGTGCGCGACAGCGAACTCGAACCGGTCGAGTCCCGGGCCGCCGAACTGCGCGCCCTGAACCGCTCCGCCCGCGGCGGCGGCCTCGTCGCCCGCCTGGAGGAACTCGGCATAGACGCCACCCGGTTCGCCTGGGCCGCCGCGGTCCTCGGTACCGGCATCTCCGTGGAGCTCGTCGCCCGGCTGGCCACCATGACCCGCGACGACGCCGAGCGCTGCGCCGGACTGCTGCGCCGCGCCCGCATCCTCACCGAGCCGGACCCGGCGACCGGCCGGGGCGGCGGCGGGGAGCTGGAGTTCGTGCACCCGCTGATCGCCACCGACGTCTACAACTCCATCCCGGACGCCCTGCGCACCGCCATGCACGGCATCGCCGCCCAGGTGGTCACCGACTCCGGGTTCGGCGCCGCGGCGGCCTCCCGGCATCTGCTGCGGGTCCACCCGGACGACGACCAGGAACTCGTCGAGGAGCTGCGCGAGGCGGCCCGCGAACACCTCGCCGTCGGCGCGTCCGACGCGGCCCGCCAGTGCCTGGAGCGGGCCCTGCTGGAGCCGCCGACGCCCGGCACCCACGCGCGTGTGCTCTACGAGCTGGGCTGCGCCACGCTGCTGACCGCGCCCGCCACCACCATCGAGCACCTCCAGCGGGCGCTCGCCATGCCCGGCCTCGACGGTCCCACCCGTGTGGACGCCGTGTGGCGGCTCTCCCAGGCCCTGCTCCACAACGACCAGCTGGAGGAGGCCGTCCGCACGGTCGAGGCGGAGGCCGCCCGCCACGAACCGGGGCCGACCCGGATGCGGTTGCAGGCCGTGCAGTACATGTGGGAGGGCCTGTACACGAGCGGGACCAGCTCCCCGGACCGTTCCGAGCGCCTCGCCGCGCTCGCCTCCGGCTGCACCGGACGCGACAACTCCGAGCGCGCCCTGCTGATCCTGCGCGGTTTCGACGCCATGACCCGCGGCGAGAGCGCCGAGGAGGTCGTGGAGTTGTGCGACCGGGCCCTCGTCAACGGCCGCCTCGCACCCGGACTCGGCTGGACCGACACCGAGTGGGGCATCGAACTGCTGCTGATGCTCGCCACCGCGTACGCCTACTGCGACCGCCTCGACCGCGCCGAGACCCTCTACACCGAGGCCCTGCGCGCCTACGAGACCGCCGGCTGGAGCGGCGGCCACCTCGCCCTCGCCCACGCCTACGTCGGCCTCGGGCACCGCAGGCGCGGTCGGCTGCGGGAGGCCGAGGAGGCCCTGCGGGCATCGCTGCGCCTGGCCGAGCGGGTCGGCCGCGGGCTGCCCCTGTACTGGACCGCGACCTGCAACCTCGTCGACACCCTGCTCGCCCGCGGCCATGTCGAGCGGGCCTGGGAGGTGGCCGAACAGCACGGCTTCGCCCCGCCCTACCCGTCCACGATCGTGCTGCCCGATCCGCACAGCGTGCGCGGCCGGCTGCTGCTGGCCCTCGGCCGCACCGAGGACGGCCTGGGCGAACTGGAGGCGGCCGAGAAGGCGGCGGCCACCCGCGGCCACCAGAACCCGGTGACGGTGCCCTGGGCGGCCGACCTGGCCCGGGCGCTCGCCACCGAGGACCCCGAGCGGGCCGGGCGGCTCGTCGCCGACCTCCGCCGCCAGGCCGAGCGGTTCGGCACCGACACCGCCATAGGAGAGGCCCTGCGCTGCGCCGCGGCCCTGGAGAACGGCCAGCGGGCGGTCCGGCTGGCCGCCCAGGCCGTCACCTACCTGGAGGCCTCCCCCTGCCAGTACGAACACGCCGTCGCCCGCGTCGAGTTCGGCATCGTCTCGCGCTCGGCCGCCGAACTGGGCCGTGGCCTGGCCCTGGCACGCTCGTGCGGCGCGGACGGCCTGGCGCGGCGGGCGGCACGACTGCTGGAGTCGGAACACGGGCTGAGCCAGGCCCCGGCGTAGGGCCGTTCCCGGGGACCGCGCGGGGGCACGGGTTCGGTACGCCCCGCCGTGGCTCGCGAATGGGCGACCCACGTCCCGCTCACCCTGGCCGACGACGACCGCCGAGACCCGGCGACGCGATGCGCCGTACGGGCCTCGGTCCGTACCCGCAGGCCGGCCGGCGGGCGTCCGCGTCGGAGGCCGGCGGTAGCGGGCTGCCAGGTCACTCCTCGGCACAGGAGCTGGTCCACATCCGGCAGCCGGTCGACGGCCCCCGGTGCTCGCTCGCGTGCCGGCAGCCCGCGGCTCCCGTCACCCCTCGTCCGGCTCCTCCGCCAGCACCCGCTGGGCCACCGCGAACGCCGAGTTGGCCGCCGGGACCCCGCAGTACACGGCGCTCTGGAGCAGCGCCGCGCCGATCTCGTCGGGGGTGAGCCCGTTGCGGCGGGCCGCCCGTACGTGCATGGCCAGTTCGTCGTAGTGGCCGTGCGCGATCAGCGCCGTCAGGGTGATCAGGCTGCGCTCGCGGCGGCTCAGCGTCGGGTCGGTCCAGATCTCGCCCCAGGCGTAGCGGGAGATGAAGTCCTGGAAGCGGGCCGTGAGCGGGGTCTGCCGGGCCTGCGCCCGGTCGACGTGCGCGTCGCCGAGCACCTCGCGGCGCACCTCCATGCCCCGCCGGGGAGCACCGTCGAGGTGGGTGCGCAGCACCGCCAGGACCGCCTCGGGGCACTGCGCGGGCGCCAGGTGCGAGGCGCCGGGGATCTCGGCCAGCGCGGAGCCGGGCACCGCGTCGGCGATCTGCCGCAGATGTGCGGGCGGGGTGGCCGGGTCCTCACGGCCCGCGACCAGCAGCGTCGGTGCGCCGATCTCCGGCAGCCGGTCGGTGAGGTCGAAGGCGGCCAGCGCGTCGCAGCAGGCGGCGTACGCCTCCGGGTCGGCCTCCCGGTGGTCCCGGACCAGGTCGGGCACGGTGAAGTCACCGGCGAACCACCGGGCGCCGGCGCTCTCGACCAGCCACTCGAGGCCGTCCCGCCGGACCCGCCGGGCCCGCTCCTGCCATGCCTTGGCGCCGTTGAAGTGGGCCGACGAGCAGATCACGGCGAGCGAGTCGACGCGCTCGGGGTGGTGCACGGCGAGGTGCAGACCCACGGCGCCGCCCAGCGACACGCCGGCGTACGCGAACCGTTCGATGCCGAGGTAGTCGGCGAGCGCCAGCACCAGGCCGGCGAGGTCGCCGACGGTCGCGCCCGGCCCGATGAGCCCGGCCGGTGAACCCCCGTGCCCGGGCAGGTCCCAGCGGACCACCCGGTGGGAGATCGCCAGCTCGGGTGCGACCTTGTCCCACAGCGCGTACGACGTGCCGAGGGACGGCCCGAGCAGCAGCGGGGGAGCGGAGGCGGGGCCTTCGAGGAGGTGGTGCAGAGTCAACGTCGCTCCAGGGCAAGGTCGGTGAGGGTTCCGGCGGAGCCGGTGTAACGGGCCGGGTCGGTGAGCTCGCCCAGATCCACGTTCACGTCCTCCAACTCGGGCTGATCGGCGAGGAGTTCACCGAGGCTTCGGTTCTCCGCGTAGGCGCGCCGGGCGAGTTCGGTGAGCAGCTCCTTGGCGCGGGCCCGGCCGAGCACGGGGGCCAGCTCGGCCGACAGCCGCTCGGACACGATCAGTCCATGGGTCAGCCCCAGATGGGCGCGCATCGCGTCCGCGTCCACCCGCAGGCCCTCGGTCAGCTCCGCGGCATCCCGGGCCGCCCCGCCGACGAGGCGCAGCAGCTCCCGCAGCGGCTCCCACTCCGCGTGCCAGGCGCCGGGCGGCCGTTCGTCCTGTGCCACCAGCGACCCGTGGAGGCCGGCCGCGAGGTGCGGCGCGCGCTGGGCGGCGGCCGCGATCAGGGTGGACCGCACGGGGTTCGCCTTGTGCGGCATGGCGGAGGAACCGCCGCCGCTGCCCTCGGCAAGTTCCGCGGTCTCCGTACGGGTCAGCACCAGCACGTCCGCGGCGATCTTGCCCAGCGCCCCGGCGGCGAAGGCGAGGCATCCGGCGAGATCGGCGATCGGGGTGCGCAGTGTGTGCCAGGGCAACAGCGGCTCGCGCAGGCCCAGTTCACGGGCGTACGCGGCGACGAGCGCGGTCGGGTCCGCGGCGCCGTACGCGGAGAAGGCCGCCAGTGTCCCCGCCGCGCCACCGAGTTGGGCGGGCAGGGAGTCCCGCACCCGGATGATCCGGTCCCTGGCGTCCAGCACCAGCGACCGCCAGCCGGCCGCCTTCAGGCCGAACGTCGTCGGCACCGCGTGCTGGGTCAGCGTCCGGCCCGGCATCGCCGTGTCGCGGTGCGCGGCGGCCGTCCGGGCCAGCGCCTGCCCGATGCGGGCCAGATCGGCGAGGACCAGGTCCAGGGTGCGCACGGCGACGAGCATCGTCGCCGTGTCCATGATGTCCTGGCTGGTCGCGCCCCGGTGGACGTAGGAGCCGTACTCCTCGCCCACGGCGCGGGTGAGGTCGGCGACCAGCGGGATGACCGGGTTGCCGCCGCCGCGGGCGCGTTCCGCGAGCCCGCGCAGGTCGAAGCGGTCCGGATCGGCCGCCCGGGTCACCGCCTCGGCCGCCCGGTCCGGGGCGAGGCCGAGAGCGGCCTGGGCGCGGGTGAGCGCCGCCTCCGCGTCGAGCAGGGCCCGCAGACAGGCGGAATCGCTCGTCGCGGACGCGGCGGGGGAGCCGGCCCAGCCCGGACCGAGCAGACCGACGTCGAGTCCCACGGCGGCGGGATCAGCGGCAGGTGGTGTCACCGGAACTCCAGGAAGACCGTCTCGCCCTCGCCCTGAAGGCGGATGTCGAAACGGTAGGCCCCACTGCCCTCCCGCGCGGCGATCAGCGTGTCGCGCCGCTCCTCGTCCAACTGTGCGAGCAGCGGATCGGCGGCCAGCGCGGCCTCGTCACCGGGCAGGTAGATCCGGGTGAACAGGTGCACGAGCAGCCCGCGCGCGAACACGCACACGCTGAGGTAGGGGGCGTTGTGCCCGCGCGCGCCGGGCCGCAGCGTCCGCACGTACCAGTGGCCGTCGACGTCGGTCTGGATGCGGCCGAAGCCGGTGAACTCCACGCCGTTGCGGCCGAGGTGGTCGCCGGAGGCGGGGTCGCGCCGCATCGAGCCGTCGACGGCCGGCACGTTGCCGTCGGGGTCGGGCCCCCACACCTCCACCAGGGCGTCCGGCAGGGGCCGGCCCTCGCCGTCGTACACGTACCCGTGCACGGTGACGGTGTCCGGGTGTCCCAGGGGCGCGATCTCCTCGCCGCCGCGGAAGGGGAGCGCGTACCCGTAGAAGGGGCCCACCGTGTGCGACGGAGTGGGCAGCACGTTCTCGGGGCTGCTCGTGTCGATCTTCGTCATGGCAGGTCAGCGCCCTTCTTCGAGCCAGGTGGCGTGCGGGCCGTCCAGCACGATGTCCCACTGGTAGCCGAGCGAGAACTCCGGCACCGACAGGCTGTGGTCGTAGGTGGCGACCAGCCGCTGCCGGGCCGCGTCGTCCGTCACGGACTGGAGGATCGGGTCATACGGGAACAGCGGGTCGTTCGGGAAGTACATCTGCGTCACCAGCCGCTGCGTGAACGCCGTGCCGAAGACCGAGAAGTGGATGTGCGCCGGACGCCAGGCGTTGACGTGGTTGCGCCACGGGTACGGGCCCGGCTGGATCGTGGTGAACCGGTAGAAGCCGTCCGCGTCGGTCAGCGTACGGCCGACGCCGGTGAAGTTGGGGTCGAGCGGCGCGTCGTGCTGCTCGCGCTGGTGGGCGTAGCGGCCCGCGGAGTTGGCCTGCCAGATCTCGACGAGCTGGCCGCGCACGGGCCGCCCGTCGCGGTCGAGCAGCCGCCCGGAGACGGTGATCCGCTCACCGATCGGCTCACCCGTGTGCTGGCGGGTGAGGTCGTTGTCGATCCCGGTGATGTCCCGTTCGCCGAACGCGGGCGAGGACAGCTCGACCAGTTCCGGGTCCTTGCTGACGTCGATGGCGACCAGCGGCTGCTCGGGGTGGCGTAGCACCGAGGAGCGGTACGGCGCGTAGTCGCGGCGCGGGTGGTGCTCGACCGGGGCGCCTTCGGCGACACGCTTCTCGTACGCGGCGTGCTCGGCCGCGATCTCCTGGTCGATGTCGTGCTGGGTGAGAGCCATGGGGGTTTCCTAACCCTTCCTTAGCGTTCGAGGACGAGGGCGAGGCCCTGACCGACGCCGATGCAGAGGGCGGCGACGCCGACTCCCCCGCCCTTGCGGGCGAGTTGGTGGGCGACGGTGCCGGCGAGCCGGGCGCCGGAGGCGCCGAGCGGGTGACCGAGGGCGATGGCACCGCCCTGGGGGTTCAGGACGGCCGGGTCGAACTCGGGCCACTCCGCGACGCATCCGAGGACCTGGGCGGCGAACGCCTCGTTGAGTTCCAGGGTGTCGAGGTCGGCGAAGGTCCTCCCGGCCTTCGCCAAAGCCCGGTTGACGGCTTCGACGGGGGCCAGTCCGAACCAGTGCGGGTCGACGGCGGACAGCCCGCTGGCGGAGATCCGGGCCAACGGCTCGCGGCCGGTGGCCTTCAGACCCTCCTCGTCGGTGAGGAGCAGGGCGGCGGCACCATCGTTCAGCGGGGAGGCGTTCCCGGCGGTCACCGTCCCGCTCTCGGTGCGGAACGCCGGCTTGAGCCTGGCCATGGCTTCCAGGGACGCGTCCGGGCGTACGGACTCGTCGGCGGCGAACACCACCGGGTCGCCCTTGCGCCGAGGGACGGCCACCGGCGCCAGCTCGGCGTCGAACAGGCCCTCTTCCTGTGCGGCCGCCGCCTTCCGGTGGGAGGCGAGCGCGAACTCGTCCTGCCGCTCGCGGCTGATCCCGTGCTTCTCGGCGATCAACTCCGCGCTCTCGCCCAGCGGGACGGTCCACTGCGGGTCCATCCTCGGGTTGACCATGCGCCAGCCCAGGGTGGTCGAGTACAGCTCGGCGTGCCCGGCAGGGAAGGGCCGGTCGGATTTGGGCAGCACGTAGGGGGCGCGGGTCATGGACTCCACACCGCCGGCGACGGCGATGGAGGCGTCGCCGACGGCGATGGCGCGGGCGGCCTGGATCACCGCCTCCAGGCCGGAGGCGCACAGCCGGTTCACCGTCACGCCCGGCACCGAGGCCGGCAGGCCCGCCAGCAGCGCGGCCATGCGGGCGACGTTGCGGTTCTCCTCCCCGGCGCCGTTGGCGTTGCCGAGGTGGACGTCCTCGATCCGGGCCGGGTCCAGGCGGGGGGTGCGGGCGAGGAGTTCACGGATCGCGTGGGCGGCGAGGTCGTCCGGACGGACGCTCGCCAGGGCGCCGTTGTAGCGGCCGATCGGGGTACGGACCGCGTCGACGAGGTAGACGGTCTTCACAGCAGGTCCTTTGCGACGGTCAGCTCGGCGTCGGTCCTGGCGGCGATCTCCTCGACGCCGACGCCGGGTGCGGTCTCGACGAGGACGAGTCCGTCGCCGGTGACGTCGAGGACGCCGAGGTCGGTGATGATGCGGTCCACACACGCCCTGCCGGTCAGCGGCAGCACGCACTCCTCGACGATCTTGGGGCTGCCGTCCTTGGCGGTGTGGGTCATCACCACGATCACCGTGCGGGCCCCGTGGACCAGGTCCATCGCCCCGCCGATCCCCGTGACCATCCTGCCCGGGACCGCCCAGTTCGCCAGGTCACCGCCCGCGGACACCTGCATCGCGCCCAGCACGGCGACGTCGATGTGTCCGCCGCGGATCATCGAGAACGACAGCGCCGAGTCGAAGAAGGAGGCACCGGGCAGGACCGTCACCGTCTCCTTGCCCGCGTTGATCAGGTCCGGGTCGACGGCGTCCTCGGTGGGGTAGGGGCCGGTCCCCAGGATGCCGTTCTCCGACTCCAGGACCACCTCCACGCCCTCCGGCAGATGGTTCGGAATCAGGGTGGGCAGGCCGATGCCCAGATTGACGTACTGGCCGTCGCGGAGTTCCCGCGCGGCACGGGCGGCCATCTCCTCGCGTGTCCAGCCCATCAGCTGCTCACCGTCCGCTGCTCGATCTTCTTGTCCGCCGCCTGCTCCGGGGTGAGGGCCACCACGCGCTGGACGAAGATGCCCGGCAGGTGCACCGCGTCCGGATCGATCCCACCCGGCTCGACCAGTTCCTCCACCTCGGCGATGGTGACCTTGCCGGCCATCGCGGCGAGCGGGTTGAAGTTCCGGGTGGACTTGTTGAAGACCAGGTTGCCGTGCCGGTCCCCCTTCGCCGCGCGCACCAGCGCGAAATCGGTCCGGATTCCGCGCTCCAGCACGTATTCGGTGCCGTCGAACTCCCGCACCTCCTTCGGCGGGGACGCCAGTGCCACCCCGCCCTGCCCGTCGTACCGCCACGGCAGCCCTCCCTCGGCCACCTGCGTACCCACACCCGCCGGCGTGTAGAAGGCGGGAATCCCCGCCCCGCCCGCGCGCAGCCGCTCGGCCAGCGTGCCCTGCGGAATGAGCTCCACCTCCAGCTCACCGGCCAGATACTGCCGCGCGAACTCCTTGTTCGCGCCGATGTAGGAGCCCGTCACACGACCGATCCGGCCCGCGGCCAGCAGTACCGCCAGACCCGACTCCATCGCACCGCAGTTGTTGGACACGACCGACAGCCCGCCCACCCCGCGGTCGTACAACGCGCCGATCAGCACATTCGGCACCCCGCTCAACCCGAAACCACCGACCGCGAGCGACGCGCCGTCCGGCACATCGGCCACGGCCTCAGCGGCTGTGGCGACCACCTTGTCCATCGAATCAAGCCTCATCTCTGCCGAGCGTCCAGCAACGCAGATAGTCAGGGCACTGACTATTTGGCGGTTCCCTCACGCTGCCACTTGGCGCGCGCCCAGTCAATACCCGCCTGACCAGGATGGGCAGGGTGGCCGACGTATCCGGCAATCCATGGTGGAGAGGTGTCCGTCGGCGGTATCGTTCAGTGCACCTACAAAAGTCACAGCCGATACGACGGATCGACGCGAGGAGCGCACATGGGCGCGGTGGACCTCTCGACCCACCCAGGGCATCTGGCCCGGCGGTTGCAGCAGGCGCACTACCTGCTGTGGAACACGATGGTCTCCGAGGAGATCACCTCGCCGCAGTTCGCGGTCCTGAACGTGCTCGTCGCCGAGCCGGGTCTCGATCAGCGCACGGTGGGGGAGCGGGTGGGCCTCGACCGGTCCACGATCGCCGAGGTGATCAGCCGCCTGGGCCGTCGCGGACTGCTCGACAAGGTGCGCGACCCGCGGGACGGCCGCCGCTTCCTGCTGCGGCTGACCGGTGAGGGGGAGCGCACTCACCGGAAGCTCACCGTACGGACGGCCCGGATGAACCAGGTCTTCCTGGGGCCGCTCAGCGCCGAGGAACAGACCCTCTTCTTCGACCTCATCCGGCGGGTCGCGGACGCGGCCGAGGGGCTGCGCCATCCGGCGGAACCCGTCGCGGCGCAGCCCTGATCACGCCCGTCGCCGTTCCCGGTCACGTCCGCGGATCACGGTCTTGGGGTCAGCACCACCCAGACCTGGCCCCGGGCGAAGTTCACGTCCGTGCCGTCGGCGGCCGTGAACCGCGTGCCGTCCGCCGCGCTCGGGCGCTTCCAGGTGGCGTCGTACACCCGCCCGCCGCGCAGCACCTCCGCCTTCCCCGAACCGACGGTCTCGGTGTACGGGGTGTAGTTGCCGAGCGCGTCGTGCAGGTCCGACGTGCGCACCTTCACATGCTGCACCACCACCGTCGCGGGCACCACCCTCCGGTCGTCGGTCGTGACCGTCTGCCGGCCGTCCATCGCCACCTGCCAGCCGTGCCGCCCCGCCGACCAGGTGAAGGTGAACCGGGCCGCCGGGTAGTGGACCGTGCGCGAGGTCTCGGCGCGGCCGCCCGCGGGCGCCGGGCCGTAGTGGAAGCCGGTGGTCAGCGCGTCCGCTCCCGGGGCCGGACCGAGGAGCTTGCCGGGGCGCAGGTACAGGTTGTGCGGTGACGGCTTGGCGGCCCCCCGGAAATACGCGTCGGGCTTGTCGTCGGGTGTCCTGGCGGTCAGGGGCGCGGCGTCGATCAGCGGCAGCAGTCTGTGCTGGGCGCCGGAGAAGGCGAGCGTGGGGTGGTCGAACTGGCGCAGCAGTTCGAGGTCGGACTCGCGCGCGCTGCGCACCGGTCCGACGACCGGGGGCAGGCGGGTGGCGTAGACCGCCATCAGCCGGGTGAGCCCGCCCTCGACCTGCTCCGCGTACACGATGTCGGCGGCGTCGAGGCCGGTCTGCGGGCGTGCCGCCTGCACGTTGTCGATCTTGACGGCGAGGACGGGGCCGGCGTGCTCCGGACTCGGTGCCTGGCTCCGCGGCAGTTCCCGCGCGGGCGCTGGAGTGTGTCCCTTTCCGTCCTGCTGGTCCCCGACGGTGCCGTGCCGTGCGGTGCAGCCCGTCATCACAGTGGCCGTCGTCACGGCGGCCAACAGCGCCACCGCCGAGGCGGCGCACCGCATGCGCGTGCTTCCTCCCATGCCCACCGTCAGCCCCCGTCTCCGTGCCACTGTCCCTTGACTGTCTGGCTGTCCCTTGACTGTCTGTTTATCCGTTCATCGGTGGCCATACCCGCACGTTTCTGATCGGGCGTGATACGCCGGGGCGACCGGCCCTTCGAGCGCGACCCAGTGCGCCGAACGGCCCGATGAGGCGACCGGCGGTTCGGCGGGTCGGGCCCCGGGTACCCGGGCGCGGCACGGGGGACGCAGAACGACGGAGGGAGCGCGCCGCGATGAAGGCAGTGACGTGGCAGGGCAAACGCGACGTTCGGGTGGACGAGGTCCCCGATCCGAAGATCCAGGAGCCGACGGACGCCGTCATCCGGATCACCTCGACCGGCCTGTGCGGCTCCGACCTGCACCTCTACGAGGTGCTCACGCCGTTCATGACACCGGGCGACATCCTCGGTCACGAGCCCATGGGCATCGTGGAGGAGGTCGGTGCCGAGGTGACGAACCTCAAGCCCGGCGACCGGGTGGCCGTACCGTTCCAGATCTCCTGCGGCCACTGCTTCATGTGCTCCGCGGGCCTGACGACCCAGTGCGAGACCACCCAGGTCACCAGCGAGGGCATGGGCGCCGCCCTGTTCGGCTACACCCGCCTGTACGGCGCCGTGCCGGGCGCCCAGGCCGAGTACCTGCGCGTCCCGCAGGCGCAGTTCGGCCCGATCAAGCTCCCCGAGGGCCCGCCCGACGACCGGTTCCTCTACCTCTCGGACGTGCTGCCGACCGCCTGGCAGGCGGTCGCCTACGCCGATGTGCCGCGCGGTGGCAGCGTGGCCGTACTCGGCCTCGGCCCCATCGGCGACATGGCGTGCCGGATCGCCAAGGCGCGCGGCGCCGAGCGGGTGTTCGGCGTGGACCTGGTCCCCGAACGGCTCGCCCGGGCGCGCAGGCGGGGCGTGGAGACGTACGACCTGCGGGGCTTCGACAACGAGAAGGAACTCATCGCGGCGATCCGCGACGAGACACAGGGACGCGGGCCCGACGCCGTGATCGACGCGGTCGGCACCGAGGCGCACGGCAGCGCGGCAGCCCGGCTCATCCAGCAGGCCGCGGCGGCGCTGCCGCACGCGCTGAGCGGACCGCTCGCCGAACGCTTCAGCGTGGACCGGCTCGCCGCGCTGCACACCGCCATCGAACTGGTGCGCCGCGGCGGCACGCTCTCCCTGAGCGGCGTCTACGGCGGCACGGCCGACCCCATGCCGATGCTCACGCTCTTCGACAAGCAGATACAGATGCGCATGGGCCAGGCCAACGTCCGCCGCTGGACCGACGAGATCATGCCCTACCTCACGGACGAGGACCCGCTGGGCGTCGACGACTTCGCCACGCACCGGCTGCCGCTGTCCGACGCCCCCCACGCGTACGAGATGTTCCAGCGCAAGCAGGAAGGCGCCGTCAAGGTCGTCATGCGGCCATGAGGCCCGCGGCGGCCCGCGGCGCGCTCCCGGACCGCCGCCGCCCCACACGCGCACCGGCTCAGGCGCGGGAGCCGAAGACCTCCGCCAGGTCGTAGCGGACCGGCTCCTCCAACTGGGCGTAGGTGCAGCTCTTTGGCGCGCGGTCCGGACGCCAGCGGCGGAAGCGGGCCGTGTGCCGGAACCGCGCCCCGTTCTCCATGTGGTCGTAGGCCACCTCGGCCACCCGCTCCGGCCGCAACGGCACCCACGACAGGTCCTTCTTCCCCGACCAGCGGCTGGGCGCGCCCGGCAGCCGGGCCGACTCGTGGGCCGCCTCGTCCGACCAGGCCGCCCACGGGTGCCCCGCCACGTCGTCCATCCGCAGCGGCTCCAGTTCCTCGATCAGCTCGGCGCGCCGCTTCATCGGGAACGCGGCGCACACGCCGACGTGCTGGAGGGTGCCCCGGTCGTCGTACAGGCCGAGCAGCAGCGAGCCGACGACCGGGCCGCTCCTGTGGTGACGGAACCCGGCGACCACCACGTCCGCCGTGCGCTCGTGCTTGACCTTGAACATGGCCCGCTCGTCCTGGAGATAGCGCAGCCCCAGCGGCTTGGCGACGACACCGTCCAGGCCCGCGCCCTCGTACTGCTCGAACCAGCGCCGGGCCACCTCGATGTCCGTCGTCGCGGGTGCCACGTGCACCGGGGCGGTGGTCTCCGCCAGTGCCCGTACCAGCAGCGCGCGCCGGTCGGACAGCGGCACGTCCAGCAGGGACTCGCCGTCCAGGGCGAGCAGGTCGAAGGCCACGAAGGAGGACGGGGTCCGCTCGGCCAGCATCCGCACCCGGGAGTCCGCCGGGTGGATCCGCTCGGTCAGCGCGTCGAAGTCCAGCCGGCCCTCCCGCGCGATCACGATCTCCCCGTCAAGCACGCACCGCTCGGGCAGCCGCTCCTTGAGCGCCTCGACCAGCTCGGGGAAGTACCTGGTCAGCGGTTTTCCGGTGCGGCTGCCGAGCTCGACCTCGGCGCCGTCGCGGAACACGATCGCCCGGAACCCGTCCCACTTCGCCTCGTACTGCATGTCCGGCGGAATCCTCGCCACCGACTTGGCGAGCATCGGCTTCACGGGCGGCATCACCGGCAGGTCCATGCCTAGATTCTGCGCGCCCGCGCGCATGCCCGCCCGGTGTGCGAGGCGCGCGCGCTGCCCCTACCGTGGCTCGCATGGGCGATGCGGTGCAACTGGAGGTCGGCGGCCGGACCGTACGGCTGTCCAGCCCGGACAAGGTGTTCTTTCCCGAGCCCGGATTCACCAAGCTGGACGTCGCCCGGTACTACCAGTCCGTCGCCCCCGGCATCCTGCGCGCCCTGCGCGACCGTCCCACCACCCTGGAGCGCTACCCGGACGGCATCACCGGCGAGTGGTTCTTCCAGAAGCGGGCGCCCAAGGGGATGCCCTCATGGATTCCCACCGCCCACATCACCTTCCCCAGCGGACGCAGCGCCGACGAGATGTGTCCCACCGAGGAGGCCGCCGTGGTGTGGGCCGCCCAGTACGGCACGCTCACCTTCCACCCCTGGCCGGTGCGCCGCGAGGATGTCGACCACCCCGACGAACTGCGCATCGACCTCGACCCGCAGCCCGGCACCGACTTCACCGACGCCGTGCGCGCCGCCCACGAACTGCGGTCCGTACTTGAGGAGTTCGGGGGCCTGCGTGGCTGGCCGAAGACCTCCGGCGGCCGCGGCCTGCACGTGTTCGTGCCGATCGAGCCGCGCTGGACCTTCACCCAGGTGCGGCGCGCCGCGATCGCCGTGGGCCGGGAGATGGAACGCCGGATGCCCGAGCGCGTGACGATCAAGTGGTGGAAGGAGGAGCGCGGCGCCCGGATCTTCCTGGACTACAACCAGACGGCCCGCGACCGCACCATCGCCTCCGCCTACTCCGTGCGCCCCCGCCCCCACGCCCCCGTCTCGGCGCCCCTGCGCTGGGAGGAGGTCGGTGTCGCCCGGCCCGAGGACTTCGACGTGGCCACCATGCCGGCCCGGTTCGCCGAAGTCGGCGACGTGCACGCCGACATGGACGACCACGCCTTCTCCCTGGAGGCCCTGCTGGAACTGGCCGCCCAGGACGAACGCGACCACGGTCTCGGTGATCTGCCCTACCCGCCCGAGTATCCGAAGATGCCCGGCGAGCCGAAACGGGTCCAGCCGAGCCGGGCGAGGAAGCAGGGTCCGGCCGCCGGCTGAGTCCGCCGGCACCCCCGGTGGGAGGCCGGACGAGAGCGCTCTCACGACGGGGCCCGTGCGCGGTTATCCTGATCCGCAACCGCCGGTGAGGAGCCCAGAAGTGTCCGAGACAGCGTCGCGTCCCACGCTGGAGGCCGTGGCCGCGCGTGCGGGGGTGTCGCGGGCCACCGTGTCCCGGGTGGTGAACGGCGGGGACGGGGTGCGGGAGCCGCTGGCCGAGCGGGTGCGGCGGGCCGTGGAGGAACTCGGGTACGTGCCGAACCAGGCCGCCCGCAGCCTGGTGACCAAGCGGCACGACGCAGTCGCCGTCGTCATCGCCGAACCGGAGACCCGGGTCTTCGCCGACCCGTTCTTCGCCCTGCAACTGAGGGGGATCAGCAAGGAGCTGACGGCCCACGACTCGCAGCTCGTGCTGCTGCTGACGGAGGGGCGGGACGACCACGCCAGGGTCGGGCGCTATCTCGCCGGCGGCCACGTGGACGGCGCGCTCGTGTTCTCGCTGCACCTCGACGACCCGCTGCCGGGGCTGATCCGGCGCGCCGGGGTGCCGACCGTGTTCGGCGGGCGGCCCGGCTGGAGCGACGACACCGCCCCCGGCGCCGCGGACTCCGCGCGGGAGGGCGGGAGCCCCGCGGTCGTCTACGTCGACTGCGACAACCGGGGCGGGGCGCGGGAGGCCGTAAGGCATCTGGCCGGCCTCGGCCGGACCAGGATCGGGCACATCACGGGCGCCCTCGACCAGACCTCGGCGGCGGACCGGCTCGACGGCTTCCGGGACGTGATGGCCGACGCCGACCCGCGGCTGATCGTGGAGAGCGACTTCACCCCGGCCGGCGGCGAACGCGCCATGCGCGAACTCCTCGACCGCTGCCCGGACCTGGACGCGGTGTTCGCCGCCAACGACCTCACCGCCTCCGGTGCCCTGCGCGTGCTGCGCGAGCGCGGGCTGCGGGTCCCCGACGACGTCGCCGTGGTCGGCTTCGACGACATGCTGCCCGTGGCCGAGCAGACCGAGCCGCCGCTGACGACCGTGCGTCAGGACATAGAGGGGATGGGCCGGCTGATGGCCCGCCTCCTGCTGCGCGGCCTCGACGGGCACGGTGCCGGGGCCGGGGTGGCCGGTGCGCCGCGCAGTGTCATCCTGCCGACCACACTCGTACGGCGCGCCTCCGCGTGAGAGCCTTCTCCAGGCCGCGGGAGTGGTGGCCTCACGTCTGGGACGGGGCGCTCCTGATCACCGCGAAGCGGGCGCCGTAGGGATCGGCGAGCCTGGCGATGCGGCCGACTCCCGTGACGTCGGTGGCCGGCACCCGGATCGTGCCGCCGAGCTCCTCGGCCCTGGCCACCGTCGCGTCCGTGTCCGGGACCTCGAAGTACGGCAGCCAGTACGCGCCCGTCTTCGCCTCGGTCGGGTCGTCCGAGAGGGCCACGATGCCGCCGAACATGGCGTCCTCGCCGCCCTCGGCGGGGCTCACGCAGGTGTAGGTACCGCCGGGGAAGGGCACGCCGGAGGTCTCCAGGCCCAGCACCTTGTTGTAGAACGCGGCCGCCGCGGCGATGTCCGCCGTGTACAGCTCGACCCAGCACAGCGAGCCCGCCTCGCCGGCCACGTCCACGCCCTTGATCCGCCCCGGCTGCCAGAGGCCGAACGGCACGCCCGCCTTGTCGGCGAGGACCGCCATGTGGCCCTCGCCCATCACGTCCATGGGCTGGACCAGCACGGTGCCGTGCGCCTCCTCGGCGGCCTTGGCGGTCGCCGCCGCGTCGGCGCTCTGGAAGTACACGGTCCAGGAGGGCGGCCCGTGCTCCGGCGAGGTCTGCATCCCGCCGGCCACCGTCCTCCCGCCGAGCTGGAAGAACCCGTACCCGCCGGCCTGCGGGCCGGCCGACTGGAACTCCCAGCCGAAGAGAGCGCCGTAGAAGGAGCGGGCGCCGTCGATGTCGGGCGCACCGACATCGATCCAGTTCGGAGCGCCGTTGACGAAACGGGTGGTGAGCATCCTTGCCCTCCTTCGAAGGTGCCCGAATCCATGCACTGCCGAGTCTGTCACCCCCCACTGACAACCGCCGCCGCAACACGACCCCCCCCCACGCCACCGGCCCCCTGGGCCCCGGCCGGGGCCCAGGGGGCCGGTGGCGGTCTCGGCGTCCCTCAGGGTGTTCCGCGCGCCGTCGTGCGTTCGCGGCGGGTGTGCGGCCATCATCGGGACGTCGCGCGGGCACGGGTGTCCGCGTTGATCCGGCGTTGAGCGGATGTTTCGCGGCGGTCGGCACGATGTCGTGCATGCACTTCGAGACGACCGCCCCGGACGACATCGCCTGGCAGGACCTGGCCCTGTGCGCGCAGACCGGGGCCGACTTCTTCTTTCCCGAGCCGGGCAGTTCCGTGCGTGAGGCCAAACGCATCTGCGGGATGTGCGAGATGCGCCCGGCCTGCCTGGAGTACGCCCTCGCCAACGACGAGCGCTTCGGCGTCTGGGGCGGACTGTCCGAGAAGGAACGGCAGGCCCTCGGGCGGACCGGACGGGCCGCCCCGTGCGCCGGCGGCTGATCAGGCGCCGGCCCGCGCCGCCATCCGGGCCCGCCGCGCGGCGAGCCGCTCGTCGAACTTCGCCGCCTCCGCGTCCAGGCCGCCCAGGAACATCCCCAGCTCCTCCTGCGCCTGCAGGCCCTCGGGGCCGAGCCCGTCGATCTCCAGGACCTTCAGGAAGCGGAGCACAGGCTGGAGGACGTCGTCGTGGTGGATGCGCAGGTTGTAGACGCCGCCGATGGCCATCTGCGCCGCCGCCCGCTCGAAGCCGGGGATGCCGTGGCCGGGCATGCGGAAGTCGACCACCACGTCCCGCACCGCCTGCATCGTCAGGTCGGGCGCGATCTCGAACGCGGACTTGAGCAGGTTGCGGTAGAAGACCATGTGCAGGTTCTCGTCCGTCGCGATGCGCGACAGCATGCGGTCGCAGACCGGATCGCCGGACTGGTGCCCGGTGTTGCGGTGCGAGATGCGGGTGGCGAGCTCCTGGAAGGCGACGTACGCGACCGAGTGCAGCATCGAGTGCCGGTTGTCGGACTCGAAGCCCTCGCTCATGTGCGCCATCCGGAACTGCTCCAGCTTGTCCGGGTCCACCGCGCGCGAGGTGAGCAGGTAGTCGCGCATCACGATGCCGTGCCGGCCCTCCTCGGCCGTCCAGCGGTGCACCCAGGTGCCCCAGGCACCGTCCCGGCCGAACAGGGTGGCGATCTCGTGGTGATAGCTGGGGAGGTTGTCCTCGGTCAGCAGGTTGACCACCAGGGCGATCCGGCCGACCTCCGTGACCTTGGACTGCTCCTTGTCCCAGGCCTCGCCGTCCTCGAAGAGCCCGGGGAAGTTGCGGCCGTCGCTCCAGGGCACGTACTCGTGCGGCATCCAGTCCTTGGCGACCTTCAGATGCCGGTTCAGCTCCTGCTCGACCACTTCCTCCAGCGCGTAGAGCAGCCGCGCGTCGGTCCATGCGGACGGGCTGCCGAGGTGAGGAGAGGTAAGGGTCACGGAAACTCCAGGGGGACGCGTGAAGAAGCGGGGGCGGGCAAGGGCGGAACGCAACGGGCCCGGCGAGCGGTGCACGGGAACCTACGGGATCGTAGGCTACGAATCCGTAGGTTACGAATCCGTAGGTTAAGTTCGCTGTAAAGGTGGCTGATCAGAGGGGTGCGCGCCGGAGTTGACGGGTTCCCAGAACCAACCCAGCATCGCAGGTCCGGGGGGCCGGCGCAGGCACCGCCCACCTCCTCAGACGTACAACTCCCGCAGCCGCACCGAGAGGCACGTCACACAGCCTTCGAGTTTCTCGAACTCGCCGATGTCCACCGCGACCGGCTCGAAGCCGAGATCGCCGAAGAGTTCCGCCGTCTTCGGCGCGCTCGCAGCCATCAGCAGCCGGTCGCCGCCGAGCAGCACCACATGCGCGCCGGACTCCTCCGGTACCGGCAGGAAACGCGGGAACAGTGACGGCGTGTCCACTTTCGGGACGTACCCGACGACCGTCCCGTCGGGCAGCGCCGTCACCGCCGACTTCAGGTGCAGCACCTTGCTCACCGGTACGGTCACGACCCGCGCCCCGAGCGGTTCGAACACGGCCCGCAACTGCTGCACACCGGTCGCGTTGGTGCGCCCGCCGCGGCCGGCGTAGACCGTGTCGCCGACCTTCAGCACGTCCCCGCCGTCCAGCGTGCCCGGCTCCCAGACCCAGTTCACCGAACAGCCCAGACGCGCCACGGCCTGCTCCACCCCGGCGGTCTCGGCGCGCCGGGTCTCGGCGCCCGGGCGGGTGATCAGGGCGACGTTCCGGTACGCGACGACGGTGTCCTCCACGAACACCGCGTCGGGGCAGTCGTCGGCCGGCTCGACCTCGACCGTCTCCCAGCCGTGCTCGCGCAGCGCCTCGACGTACGCCTCCCACTGCCGCACCGCGAGCCCGACGTCGACCGTCTGCCGTTCGACATGGGTCACCAGCCCTTCGGCGAGACGCGGGCCGGGACGGCGGACGAGGGCCTTCTTGCTGGGCACGAGGGGCCTTTCGTGGCTGCGTGCGTGCGGTTCCCGGCACGGCCGAAACCGCGCCGGGCCGCCATCATGCGCCAAGCGCCCGCCCGGACAAAAGCCCACCGGACGTCAATCGGGATCCGTGACGGACTCCCTGGTGGTCTCCCTCAGTTCTCCTTCCTCCAGCAGCAGCCACCGGGTGATGCCGATCGATTCCAGGAACGGCAGGTCGTGACTGGCCACGATCAGGGCACCCTCGTAGGACTCCAGGGCGGTCGTCAGCCGGCGCACGCTCGCCATGTCCAGGTTGTTGGTCGGCTCGTCGAGCAGGAGCAACTGCGGCGCGGGCTCCGCCAGCAGCAGCGCGGCCAGCGCGGCCCGGAAGCGTTCCCCGCCGGACAGCGTCGCCGCCACCTGGTCGGCGCGGGCGCCCCGGAACAGGAAGCGCGCGAGCTGGGCCCGGATCCGGTTGTTGGTGGCGCCCGGCGCGAGACGGGCCACGTTCCCGGCGACGCTCAGCTCGTCGTCGAGGAGGTCCAGCCGCTGCGGCAGGAACCGCACCGGCACGTGCGCGGCCACCTCGCCCGACAGCGGCGGCAGCTCCCCGGCGACGGTGCGCAGCAGCGTCGTCTTGCCCGCCCCGTTGCGCCCGATCAGCGCGACCCGCTCCGGACCGCGCAGGTCGAAGCCCGCGCCCACGCGTGCGCCGTACGCCAGTTCCAGATCCCGCACGGTGAGCACGGTCCGGCCCGGCGGTACGGCCGTGCACGGCAGTTCGACGCGGATCTCGTCGTCGTCCCGCACCGCCTCCACCGCCTCGTCCAGCCGTTCCCTGGCCTCGGCGAGCCGCTCCTCGTGCATGATGCGGTGCTTGCCCGCGGACTCCTGCGCCGCGCGCTTGCGGGCCCCCATGACGATCTTCGGCTCGCGCTTCTGGTCCCACATCTTCTGGCCGTACCGCTTGCGCCGGGCCAGTTTGACCTGGGCGTCGGCCAGTTCGCGCCGCTGCCTGCGAAGGTCGGCCTCGGCGACGCGCACCATGCGCTCGGCCGCCTCCTGCTCCAGGGCGAGGGCCTCCTCGTACGCCGAGAAGTTCCCGCCGTACCAGGTGACCCGGCCGGAGCTGAGGTCGGCGATCTGGTCGACGAGCTCAAGGAGCTCGCGGTCGTGGCTGACCACGACCATCACGCCCGGCCAGGACTCGACGGCCGCGTACAGCCGGCGGCGCGCGTACAGGTCCAGGTTGTTGGTCGGCTCGTCGAGCAGCAGCACGTCCGGCCGGCGCAGCAGCAGTGCGGCCAGCCGCAGCAGCACCGACTCGCCGCCCGAGACCTCGCCGACGGTGCGGTCCAGGCCGATGCGGCCGAGCCCGAGCTCGCCGAGGGTGGCCAGGGCGCGTTCCTCCACGTCCCAGTCGTCGCCGACCGTCTCGAAGTGCTCCTCGGCGACGTCACCGGCCTCGATGGCGTGCAGCGCGGCCCGCCGCGCGGCGATGCCGAGCGCCTCGTCGACCCGCAGCGCGGTGTCGAGCGTGACGTTCTGCGGGAGGTGTCCGACCTCGCCGGTGACGTGGACGGAACCGCCGGTCGGCCCGAGTTCGCCGGCGATCAGTTTCAGCAGGGTCGACTTCCCCGAGCCGTTGACGCCGACCAGGCCGGTCCTGCCGGGACCGAAGGCGAGGTCGAGGCCGGGCAGGACGGGGCTGCCGTCGGGCCAGGCGAAGGAAAGGGAGGTGCAGGTGATGGATGCGGACATGGGCGCCTCGCGGTGGCTGGGTGCGGTCAGTGTCGGACGCGTGTGAGACACCGCGGGGCGAGGTCACCGTGTAGGAGGGGAGCCACGGGGCAGGAGAAGAGCCCTGGGCCGGAATTCCTTCGGGACGGCTCGGACGCCGAGGTCGCACGCCACGTACACACCTGACCGGTGTGACGCGGTGTCTCAGGACCTCAGACGAGCAACGTCCCTCTCCAATCGACGGCAACAGAACCGTTGCAAAAGGTAGGAGGGGCCGGGACACCTGTCAACGGAATAACGGGTGGCCCGAGCCCTCCCGGAAGGAGGCACCCGTGCCCGACGGTTCGCTCTCGCTGCCCGCCCGGCTCTACCTGCTGGCCTGGGACACCGGACGGCTGAAGATCACCGGCACCGCTCAGCTGCACCTCCTGGTCCGGGCCGGCGCCCTCACCGAGCTGGCCCAGCGCGGGCTGCTCGTCGACGACGACGGCATCGCCGTCCCCGTCGGACTGGACGCGAGCACCGGTGACCCCGTGCTCGACGGGCTGCTCGAACTCGTCCAGGAGTCCCGGCCCCGCCGCTGGAGGACCTGGGTGACGCTGCACGCACGGACCACCCTCGACGCCGTACGGGAGCAGCTGGCCGCCGAGGGGTTCCTGAGCGCCGAGCGGCGCCGGGTCCTCGGTGTCCTCCCGTCCGTGGACTACGCCTTGGAGCGCGTCGCCGCCGTCGACGCGCTGCGGGAGGGGGCACGCCGGGTGCTGGAGGGCCCGTCGCCGGCCGCGGAGGTCCCCGAGCGCGACGCGGCCGTCGTCGCCCTCGCGGCCGCCGCCGAACTGCGCACCCTGGTACCCGCCAAGGACCGCAGGCGCCACAAGGCACGCATCGACGAGCTGACCGACCGCAGCGGAGCCGCGGCCCCGGCGCTGCGCCGGGTGGTACGCGAGGTGAACGCGGCGGTGATCGTGGCGGCCACGGCCGCCGCCACGGCGGCCGGCTGAACGCGACCGGGCGCGGGCCGGCGCGCCCGCGGGGCGGACGGGAGCCGTCAGCAGGCGTCGCGCATCAGTTCCGCCAGGTCGTGGTCCAGGTCGAGCTGGAGGTGTTCCAGGCCCAGCGGCACCAGTTCGCTCGTGGATTCCAGGAAGCGCCGTATCTCACCGCTGCGGATGTGCACCACGGCCGTGCCCTCGGGGGCGTGGAACTCCAGGACCGTACGGTCGTAGCCGTACGGGCGAACCCGTACGTCGCCGTCGCCCTCGGGCTCCCGCAGACCTGCCGCCAGCAGCTCACGGGCGAAGATCCAGCAGACCTCCACGCCTTCGAGGGTGGCCGGGGCCGGGAAGGTCATACGGACGGCGAACGGGTCGCGCCGGTCATAGTGCAGCGTGGCCGGAATGCTGTGCATCCGTGGCGTGGCGGAGACCAGGCGCGCCTCCACGAACTGCTCGATGTCGGTGGACAAGGCCTTGCTCCCTTGTGACGGCTGGACGAACCTCCGGTCGGATGAGGCCGGGCACTGGAAGAGACGACGGAAGCCGCCGATCCGTGCACACGAGGGGCGAGTGACCTCCGTCACCGCCTTCATGCGCGCAAGCGACACGACTCGCGTGTCGCTCGACTGGAGGACTGGAGATCGCCCGATATGGCGAATCGATCCAGAATTGCGGGTATCCGTTCCTTGCACAGAGAGGAAGTGAACGGCATGCCACGCGGTTCCAGTTCCAAGCGCGAGCGCCAGTACGAGCACATCAAGGAGAGCGCGCAGGACCGGGGGGAGAGCACCGAACGCGCGAAGGAGATCGCCGCGCGCACGGTGAACAAGGAGCGCGCCCGCACCGGCGAGTCGAAGACCGCCAGTCGCACCTCCACCCAGGACATGTCCTCCGGCAGGCGGGGCGGGCAGCGCTCGGGCCGGGGCTCCGAGGGGCCCACCTACGACCAGCTCTACGAGGAGGCCAAGCGGCGCAACATCCACGGCCGCTCGGACATGAACAAGCAGCAGTTGCGGCAGGCCCTGGACAAAGGCTGACCCCCCCCGCACACAGCCCGGCGGGCCCGCCTCCGGACAGGACGCGGGCCCGCCCGGCCGTGCGGCGCCCGCGGGGCCGTACGCTCGGCCGTCATGACGACGACCGTACGCATTCCGGCGGGCTGGCCCGCCACCGAGGGGCAGGCCCGCGCCGTCCAGGACGAGTTGCGCGGACGAGTGGTGCGGGACGAGCCGGGACCGCCGCCCGGGACGGGCCACGTCACGGGGGTCGACGTCGCCTACGACGACGAGCGGGACCTCGTCGCGGCGGCGGCCGTCGTCCTGGACGCGGCCACCCTGCGCGTCGTCGCCGAGACCACCGCCGTCGGGCGCGTCTCCTTCCCGTACGTGCCCGGGCTGCTGGCCTTCCGTGAGATCCCCACCGTGCTCGCCGCGCTGGACGCCCTGCCCTGCCCGCCCGGCTTGGTCGTCTGCGACGGTTACGGCCTCGCCCACCCCCGGCGCTTCGGCCTGGCGAGCCACCTCGGCGTGCTGACCGGACTGCCGACGATCGGCGTCGCCAAGAACCCGTTCACCTTCACCCACGAGGATCCGGACACCCCGCGCGGCAGCACCTCCCCGCTGCTCGCCGGCCGGGACGAGGTCGGCCGGGCCCTGCGCACCAGGGACGGCGTCAAGCCGGTCTTCGTCTCCGTCGGCCACCGGACGAGCCTGGACAACGCCTGCGCGCACACCCTCGCCCTCACCCCGGCCCACCGCCTCCCGGAGACGACCCGCGGCGCCGACGCACTGTGCCGCCGCGCCCTGCGCGAGGCCGGGGCGGCCGGGCTCAGCGGCTCGCCGCGATCCGGAAGGTGAGGCCCGCGCGGCGCAGGCGGTCGATGAGGGCGTCACCCATGGCCGTCGCCGTGGTGACCTGGCCCGCCGTCGGCGGGAGGTCGTCCAGGGCCAGGGCGAGCGCCGACTCGGCGAACATCTTCGCCGTCTCGCCGTACCCGGGGTCGCCGCCCGCGACCTCGGTGAACACCTGCCGTCCGCCGCCCTCGCCCACGAACCGCAGCGAGAACCAGCTCCTGGCCCGCCGTTCCTCGCCCGGTCCCGTACCGGGCTGCAGCCGCCCGGACAACCAGCGCCGGGCGGGCGGCAGTTGCGCGGCTGCCATGACCGCGCCGAGGGCGGCGGCACCGCCCAAGGCGACCGGCAGATGCCGTACGGCCGCGTAGTGGCGGTAGCGGAAGTCCGGGCCGTAACGTTCCAGCACGCGCGCCGAGCGCCGCACGATCTGCGAGTCGATGACCGGCAGCGGCACCGCCCACGCGCCAACCTCCCCGGCGAACCGCGGCGCGCCCGTCGGCGTGACCGCCCGCCGGCCCAGCAGCCGCGGCTCGTGCCGCGCCCGGTCCCGCGCGGCGGCCCGCACCCGCAGGGGCCGCGCGAACTGGCTGAGCGCCGACGCGAGGGTCCCGCCCGAGAAAGTGGCGTCCACCCGGACGAATCCGTCCACGGTCAGCGGTACGCCCTCCGGCAGCTCCCGCACGGTGAAGTACACGCCCAGGTCGGCCGGGACGGAGTCGAAGCCGCAGGCGTGCACCAGGCGCGCCCCGGTCTCGCGCGCGCGTGCGTCGTGCCGTACGTACACCAGGTCCACGAACTCGGGCTCGCCGCACAGGTCCAGGTAGTCCGTGCCGCTGTCGGCGCAGGCGGCGACGAGTTCCTCGCCCACGGCCGTGTACGGGCCCACGGTGGTGGCCAGCACGCGCGCGTGCCGGGCGAGGTCGCGCAGGGAGTCCGGGTCGGCCACGTCCGCGCGCAGCACTCCGACGGACGCACCCGAGGGCAGCCGCTCACGCAGTTCCCGCAGCCGTTCCCCGCTGCGCCCGGCGATCGCCCAGCGCAGCCCCTCGGGGGCGTGTGCCGCGAGGTACTCCGCGGTGAGCGCCCCCACGAAGCCGGTGGCCCCGAAGAGGACGATGTCGTACGGACGGTCGGAGTTCCTCAGCCTGCTCATGACACTCCTCGCTCTCGCAGCCCGCGCCGCTGTCGGTGGCCGAGGCTAGCGTGAGGAGTGCGGTCCACGGCGGCGAGGGCCCTGTGGCGACCGTCCGGCGGCGCGGGTACGGCCACGAAGCCACCGGGTACGGCCACGGGGCCGGCGGGTACGTCTTCCGTACGCCTTGGCTAAGCGCTTGCTCGCCGAGGGCTTGTATCCGCTGGAACCCGTTCTTAGCATCATCGGTGTTACATCGGTTGTGTCACAGTGAGGGGGCCTGATGGCAACGGCAGAGGCGGCGGGGCGGCACGGCCCGCTGACCGGCGTGCGGGTGGTGGAGCTGGCCGGCATCGGCCCCGGCCCGTTCGCCGCGATGCTGCTGGCCGACCTGGGCGCCGACGTCGTACGGGTGGACCGCCCCGGCGGCGCCGGACTCGGCATCGACCCCGCCCACGACCTCACCAACCGCAACAAGCGCTCGGTGGTCGTCGACCTGAAGTCGCCGGACGGCCCCGCCCGCGTCCTCGATCTCGCCGCCCGCGCCGACGTCCTCGTCGAGGGTTACCGCCCCGGCGTCGCCGAGCGCCTGGGCGTGGGCCCCGAGGCCTGCCACGCCCGCAACCCGCGGCTGGTCTACGCCCGTATGACCGGATGGGGCCAGGACGGACCGCTCGCCCCGCGCGCGGGACACGACATCGCCTACATCGCCGTGACCGGCACCCTCGGCATGATCGGCGAACCGGACACGCCCCCCGCCGTCCCCGCGAACCTCCTCGGCGACTACGCGGGCGGCTCCCTCTACCTCGCGGTCGGCGTCCTCGCCGCCCTGCACCACGCGCGCGCGACCGGCACCGGCCAGGTCGTGGACGCCGCGATCGTCGACGGCACCGCCCACCTCTCCGCGATGATCCACGGCATGCTCGCCGCCGGGGTCTGGCAGGACCGCCGCGGAGCCAACCTCCTGGACGGCGGCTGCCCGTACTACGGCACCTACGAGACCGCGGACGGCCGGTACATGGCGGTCGGGGCCCTGGAGCAGCGGTTCTACGACGAGTTCGCCGGACTGCTCGGCCTGGACGAGCACGCCGGGGCCCGTACCGACCGCACCCGCTGGGGGGAACTGCGCGAGGCGGTCGCCGCCCGCTTCAAGTCCCGCACCCAGCGGGAGTGGACCGAGGTCTTCGAGGGCTCCGACGCCTGCGTGGCCCCCGTGCTGTCGCTGGGCGAGGCCCCGCGCCACCCGCACCTCGCCGCCCGCGGCACCTTCACGGAGCACGCCGGCGTCATCCAGCCCGCCCCCGCGCCCCGCTTCTCCGCCACGCCCACCGCCGTGCGCACCGCCCCCGCCCGGCCCGGCGAGGGCGCGGCGGCCGTGGCCCGCGACTGGGACCTGCCCGCCCACCCGGAGGACGGAACCGAAGGGAAGAACGGAGCCGGGGAGGCCGGCTCCTGACGGACCCACGACCGCGACCCGCCCCCCGGCCCCACCACCCGCCCCGGCCCCCCGGACACCACCCTCGTCGAAAGGCTTGTCAGTGAGCACCGAAGCGTACGTGTACGACGCGATCCGCACCCCGCGCGGGCGCGGCAAGGCCAACGGCGCGCTGCACGGCACGAAGCCCATCGACCTGGTCGTCGGCCTCATCCACGAGATCCGCGACCGCTTCCCCGGACTCGACCCGGCCGCCGTCGACGACATCGTGCTCGGCGTCGTCGGCCCCATCGGCGACCAGGGCTCCGACATCGCCCGGATCGCCGCCATCGCCGCGGGACTGCCGGACACGGTGGCCGGTGTGCAGGAGAACCGCTTCTGCGCCTCCGGCCTCGAAGCCGTCAACCTGGCCGCCGCCAAGGTGCGCTCCGGCTGGGAGGACCTGGTCCTCGCGGGCGGCGTCGAGTCGATGTCCCGGGTGCCGATGGCCTCCGACGGGGGCGCCTGGTTCAACGACCCGATGACCAACCTCGCCGTCAACTTCGTGCCCCAGGGCATCGGCGCCGACCTGATCGCCACCATCGAGGGCTTCTCCCGGCGGGACGTCGACGAGTACGCGGCCCTGTCCCAGGAGCGCGCGGTCACCGCCTGGAAGGAGGGCCGCTTCGACCGCTCCGTCGTCCCGGTCAGGGACCGCAACGGGCTCGTCGTCCTCGACCACGACGAGCACCCCCGCCCCGGCACCACCGCCGACTCGCTGGCGGCGCTCAAGCCGTCCTTCGCGGACATCGGCGACCTGGGCGGCTTCGACGCCGTCGCCCTGCAGAAGTACCACTGGGTGGAGAAGATCGACCACGTCCACCACGCGGGCAACTCCTCGGGCATCGTCGACGGCGCCTCGCTCGTCGCGATCGGCTCCCGCGAAATCGGCGAGCGGTACGGACTCACCCCCCGCGCGCGGATCGTCTCCGCCGCCGTCTCCGGCTCCGAGCCCACCATCATGCTCACCGGGCCCGCCCCCGCCACCCGCAAGGCGCTCGCCAGGGCCGGCCTGACCATCGACGACATCGACCTCGTCGAGATCAACGAGGCGTTCGCGGCGGTCGTGCTGCGCTTCGTGAAGGACATGGGCCTGTCCCTGGACAAGGTCAACGTCAACGGCGGCGCCATCGCCCTTGGCCACCCGCTCGGCGCCACCGGCGCGATGATCCTCGGCACCCTCGTGGACGAACTGGAGCGCCAGGACAAGCGCTACGGCCTCGCGACCCTCTGCGTCGGCGGCGGCATGGGCATCGCCACCATCCTCGAGCGCGTCTGACCCGCCCCCAGCGGCGACCTCAGAACCCGGACCTCAACGGAGACCACGACATGACCGAGAGCACCACCATCCGCTGGGAGCAGGACGACACCGGCGTCGTCACCCTCGTCCTCGACGACCCGAACCAGTCCGCGAACACCATGAACCAGGCGTTCCGCGACTCCCTCGCCGCCGTCGCCGACCGGCTGGAGGCGGAGCGGGAATCCGTCCGCGGCATCATCCTCACCTCCGCGAAGAAGACCTTCTTCGCGGGCGGAGACCTGCGCGACCTGATCCGGGTCACCCCGGACACCGCACAGGACCTGTTCGACGGCGGCCTCGCGCTCAAGCGGAACCTGCGCCGCATCGAGACCCTGGGCAAGCCGGTCGTCGCCGCCATCAACGGCGCGGCCCTGGGCGGCGGTTATGAACTCGCCCTGGCCTGCCACCACCGGATCGCGCTCGACACCCCCGGCATGAAGATCGGCTGCCCCGAGGTGACCCTCGGCCTGCTCCCCGGCGGCGGCGGTGTCGTCCGCAGCGTACGGCTGCTGGGCATCACCGACGCCCTGCTCAAGGTGCTGCTCCAGGGCACCCAGTACAACGCGCGGCGCGCCCAGGAGAACGGGCTCGTCGACGAAGTGGCCACTTCCCAGGAGGAGTTGCTGGCGAAGGCGCGCGCCTTCATCGACGCCAACCCCGAGTCGGGGCAGCCGTGGGACAAGCCCGGACACCGCATCCCCGGCGGCACCCCGGCGAACCCGAAGTTCGCCGCCAACCTGCCCGCCTTCCCGGCCAGTCTGCGCAAGCAGACGAACGGCGCCCCCTACCCGGCTCCGCGCAACATCCTGGCCGCCGCCGTCGAGGGCGCCCAGGTCGACTTCGAGACCGCCCAGGTCATCGAGGCCCGCTACTTCGTGGAACTGGCCGCGGGGCAGACCTCGAAGAACATGATCCAGGCCTTCTTCTTCGACCTCCAGGCCGTCAACTCCGGCGCCGGCCGGCCCCAGGGCGTCGAACCCCGCCAGGTGCGCAAGGTGGCCGTCCTCGGGGCCGGGGCGATGGGCGCGGGCATCGCCTACGCCTGCGCCCGCGCGGGCATCGAGGTCGTCCTGAAGGACGTGTCCGCGGAGGCCGCCGCCAAGGGCAGGGGCTACTCCGAGAAGCTGTGCGCCAAGGCCGTCGCCAAGGGCCGTACCAGCCAGGAGAAGGCGGACGCGGTGCTCGCCCGGATCACGCCCACCGCGGAGGTGGCCGACCTCGCGGGCTGCGACGCGGTGATCGAGGCCGTCTTCGAGGACCCGGCGCTCAAGCACAAGGTGTTCCAGGAGGTCGAGCAGGTCGTCGCGCCGGACGCGCTGCTGTGCTCCAACACCTCCACCCTGCCGATCACCCTGCTCGCCGAAGGCGTGGAGCGCCAGGCCGACTTCATCGGGCTGCACTTCTTCTCACCCGTGGACAAGATGCCCCTGGTCGAGATCATCAGGGGTGAGCGCACCGGCGACGAGGCACTGGCCCGCGCCTTCGACCTGGTCCGGCAGATCAACAAGACCCCGATCGTCGTCAACGACTCGCGCGGCTTCTTCACCTCCCGGGTCATCGGCCAGTTCATCAACGAGGGCGTGGCCATGGTCGGCGAGGGCATCGAGCCCGCGTCGGTCGAGCAGGCGGCGGCCCAGGCGGGCTACCCGGCCAAGGTGCTGTCCCTGATGGACGAGCTGACCCTCACCCTGCCCCGGAGGATCCGGGCCGAGTCGCGGCGGGCGGTGGAGGAGGCGGGCGGCACCTGGACCCCGCACCCCGCGGACGCGGTCGTCGACCGGATGGTCGACGAGTTCGGCCGCACGGGCCGCGGCGGCAGCGCCGGCTTCTACGACTACGCGGAGGACGGCTCCCGCACCGGCATCTGGCCGGGGCTGCGCGAACACTTCTCGAAGCCCGGATACGAGATCCCGTTCCGGGACATGCAGGAGCGCATGCTCTTCGCCGAGGCGCTCGACACCGTCAGGCTCCTGGAGGAGGGCGTCCTGACCTCCGTCGCCGACGCCAACATCGGCTCGGTGCTCGGCATCGGCTTCCCGGGCTGGACCGGCGGGGTGCTGCAGTACATCAACGGCTACGAGGGAGGTCTGCCCGGCTTCGTGGCACGCGCGCGGGAACTCGCCTGGCGCTACGGCGAGCGGTTCACCCCGCCGGCGCTGCTGGTGGCGAAGGCGGAGAGGGGGGAGACCTTCACCGACGCGCGCTAGTGCTGTGGCCGGGAAGGTTTGCCGGAAAGCTCGCGGCGTCCGGTGCGGTGCATCGCAAGGCGGAGCATCGCCCGCGTACTGGATGTACTTGGGTGATGCGACAACGCGGCGAGGTGCCGTGCCGGGCGTCGCGAGCCGGTGAACCTTTCCGGTCGCAGCACTAGAAGCCGTTCAGCCGGACGGCGGCTCCTGCGTCCCCCGGGGATCCGCCCCCCGGGGGCCCTCCCGTCCGGCCGCGGCCAGCCACTCCCGCAGCTCCTCCTTCAGCGAGCGCTGGAAGGTGGTGAGCAGGGCCTGCACCACCAGGGGGTGCATCAGGGCGGACAGGGACCTCACGTCCCGGGTGTCGCGCTCGGCGACGGCGTCGCGCAGCAGCTTCGACAGCTCGTGGGCGGCCGTACGCGCGTGCTCGGTCAGCACCGTGCGGGCGGCGAGGATCGTCTCCTGGGACAGCGGCACGTCGAGGAGCTCCACGCCGAGCCGCAGCAGACCGGAGTCGACGCGGAAGCAGTCCCCGTCGGCCTCGACGACGTTCATCGCGGCCAGCCGCCGGACGTCCTCCTCGCCGAGCGCCCGGCCGGCCCGGCGCTCCAGCTCCCGCCGGGACAGCGACTCCACGGTGTCCGGTGCCCAGGACGCGACCACCGCGCGGTGGATGGCGAGGTCGTGCGGGCTGAGGTCCGGCGGAAGCTGCCGCAGATGGCGCTCGATCGCGGCGAGCGTCATGCCCCGCAGCTGCATCTCCTCGATCAGCGCCAGCCGTGCCAGGTGCTCCTGGCCGTAGCGGCCCACGCGGCGCGGGCCGAGCACCGGCGGCGGCAGCAGGCCCCGGCCGCTGTAGAAGCGGACCGTGCGCACCGTGACGCCGGCCCGCGCGGCCAGCTCGTCGATCGTGAGGGTCGGCTCGTCGGAGTCGGTCGTCATCGCAGCAGTATCGCTGTCCCACCAGTGCTGTGAAAGCCCTGACCTGCGGTGTACGGCCGGTTACCGATGAGTGAACGCTCTGTGTGAGAAGTTCCGCTCTGTGACGTACGCCATCGCCGGGGAACCAGCCGCCGGGGAAGCTGCTGCCCTGGTCTGTACCGCGACACGGGTGGTGCGGGCCGGATCACGTACGGACACCCGGGCGCAGGCGCCCGGGCACCAGAAAGTGGAACCACCCTTGAGCAAGGACGCCGTGCCCACGGCACAGGTCGCCTCCCACCAGGCGACCGGGACGCCCGCCGACGCGGGCGACGCCGGATACAGCAAGGACCTCAAGCACCGTCACGTCAACATGATCGCCATCGGTGGGGCGATCGGAACCGGGCTCTTTCTAGGAGCGGGCGGTCGCCTGCACAACGCGGGCCCCGCCCTGGCGCTGGCCTACCTCGTCTGCGGCATCTTCGCGTTCTTCGTCGTCCGGGCCCTCGGCGAACTGGTCCTGTACCGGCCCTCGTCCGGCTCCTTCGTGTCGTACGCGCGCGAGTTCCTCGGCGAGAAGGGCGCCTACGTCGCCGGCTGGATGTACTTCCTGAACTGGTCGACGACCGGTATCGCCGACATCACGGCGATCGCGCTCTACACGCACTACTGGAGCATGTTCACGTCCGTCCCGCAGTGGGTGCTCGCGCTGATCGCCCTCGCCGTGGTCCTCGCCGTGAACCTGATCTCGGTCAGGATCTTCGGCGAGATGGAGTTCTGGTTCGCGATCGTCAAGGTCGCCACCCTGGTCGGCTTCATGCTGATCGGCGTCTTCCTGCTGGCCACGCAGCACGACGTCGGCGGCCGGACCCCGGGCCTCAGCTCGATCACCGACCACGGCGGGTTCTTCCCGCACGGCGTGATGCCGGTCGTCCTCGTCATGCAGGGCGTGATCTTCGCCTACTCCGCCCTGGAGATGATCGGTGTCGCCGCCGGTGAGACCGCCGAGCCGGAGAAGATCATCCCGCGCGCGGTGAACTCGATCATGTGGCGCGTGGGCCTGTTCTACGTCGGCTCGGTCATCCTGCTCGCCCTGCTGCTGCCCGGTTCGGTCTACTCGGCCGGGGAGAGCCCCTTCGTCACCGTCCTGTCGAGGATCGGCGTCCCGGCGGCCGGCGACGTCATGAACCTCGTCGTCCTCACGGCCGCCATGTCGTCGCTGAACTCCGGCCTGTACACCACCGGCCGCATCCTGCGCTCCATGGCCGCGGCGGGCTCCGCTCCGAGGTTCACCGGCGTGATGAGCCGCAGCCGGGTCCCCTACGGCGGCATCCTCCTGACCTGCGCGGTCTGCGTGCTCGGCGTCGGCCTGAACTACGTCATGCCCGCCCAGGCCTTCGAGATCGTGCTGAACATCGCCTCCCTCGGCATCGTCAGCACCTGGGTGACCATCATGATCTGTCACCTGGTCTTCGTCCGCCGCGCCAAGGCCGGCCGACTCACCCGCCCGCACTTCCGCCTTCCCTGGAGCCCGTTCACCGAGATCGCCACGATCGCCTTCTTCATCGGCTGCCTCGGCATGATGTGGAACGACCCCGAGGTGGGCCGCAAGACCCTCCTGCTGATCCCGCTGATCGCGGCCCTCCTGGTCGCCGGCTGGTTCGGCGTCCGCCACCGCGTCTCCCGGACGGCCGACCGGGAGCTCTCCGAGATCACGGAGTAACGTCCCCACCCCGCTCACTCCGAGTGGGTGAGGCCGGGCGGCCGCGTGGGTCGCCCGGCCGTGGGTCACCTCGTGTGCACGTCGTTCGTCGCTTCGATCTTCTTCCAGGACCTCGGCGGAGCGGTGGGAGCCGACGCCTTCGTCAGAGACGCCGCGCGTGCCGCGGGGGCGGCCGGCTTGGCCGGCTGGAACAGCCAGGTGTCGAAGAGGGCCGCGAGCGGCTTGCCGGAGACCTGTTCGGCGTACTTCCGGAAGTCGGCCACGGAGGCGTTGCCGTAGGCGTGCTTCTGCGGCCAGCCCTTCAGCAGGGCGAAGAACGCCTTGTGGCCGATCTCGTTGCGCAGCGCCTGCACGGCGAGCGCGCCCCGGTCGTAGACCGCGATGTCGAACTGGTCGTCCGGACCCGGATCGCCCGGCGCGACCGTCCAGAAGGGGTCGCCGGCGGGGTGCGAGGCGTACACCCAGTCCGCCAGCTCCTGCGCGGTGCCCTCGCCCTCGTGCTCGGACCACAGCCACTGGGCGTAGCGCGCGAAGCCCTCGTTGATCCAGATGTCCTTCCAGCCCTTCAGCGACACGCTGTCGCCGTACCACTGGTGGGCCAGCTCGTGCACGACGACGGACGTGTTGGAGCCGCCTGCGAACTGCTTCGGGCTGTAGTACGCCCTGGTCTGCGTCTCCAGCGCGTAGCCGGTCGTCGTGTTCGGCACATAGCCGCCCGCCGAGCCGAACGGATACGGCCCGAAAAAGCCGCTCAGCCAGTCGACGATCTCACCGGTGCGCTCCACGCTCGCGCGGGCCGCCCCGGCGTTGTCGCCGAGGTCCCTGCTGTAGGCGTTGAGGACGGGGACACCGCCCTCGGAGGTGTTTGTCGTGATGTCGAACTTCCCGATCGCGAGCGTCGCCAGATACGTGGCCTGCGGCTTGTTCTGGCGCCAGTTGTACCGGGTCCAGCCGAGCTGCGAACCGGTCGACTGCAGAGTGCCGTTGGAGATCGCCTGCGTGCCGTCCGGCACGGCCACCGACACGTCGTAGGTGGCCTTGTCGCTCGGGTGGTCGTTGCTCGGGAACCACCACCAGGCCGCCTCCGGCTCGTCCGCCGCGATCCCGCCGTCCGGGGTGCGGTGCCAGGTGGTGAAGCCGTACGCGCTCTTCGTGGACGGCACGCCGCTGTAGCGGACCACCACCGTGATCGGCGTGTCCTTGGCCAGCGGCTTCTTCGGGGTGATCACCAGCTCGTGCTGACCGGAGGAGGCGTAGGCGGCCGTGGCGCCGTTGACCCGCACCTCGCTGACGTCCAGCAGGAAGTCCAGGTCGAAGCTGGACAGGTCCTGCGTGGTCCGTGCCTCGATCGTCGCCGTGCCCTCCAGCTCGTCCGTGGCCGGCTGGTACTTCAGTCTGAGGTCGTAGTGGGAGACGTCGTATCCGCCGTTGCCGTAGTACGGGTGATAGGGGTCGCCGATGCCCGGTGCGCCGGGGGAGTGGCTCGCGGCCGATGCCGGGATCGCCAGCAGCAGGGTGGCCGCCGCCAGTGCGCCCGGCGCGATCATTCTGCGGTGCACGTCAGCTCCAAGTCGTAGGGGCACGAGGTTGGTTCGGAGCCTATTGAGTCCCGGTGGCCACAGACGTGTCCATGCCCACCCCTGTCACACGATCGCCATTCGGCCGTCATGAGCGGAACACGCTCAGGGACCTTTCGAGCCACGCCCGTGCACTGGACGTGCCGCCAGGAGCGCCCCCGATTTCAGGCAGCCGGATACGCCAGCCCGGCCGCCCGGCGCGCACAACCCCAGGCCACCGTGACCCCGGCCCCGCCGTGCCCGTAGTTGTGCACCAGCACCCGCCCGCCCGGCAGCTCCTCGCGCTCCAGCCGCACCGCGTGCCGGACCGGCCGCAGCCCCACCCGGTGCCCCAGCACCCGCGCCCCGGCGATCTCCGGCCGGAGGGCCGCGCACCGCTCGACGATCAGGTCGGCCACCGCCGGATCGGGTACCTGCGACCAGTCGTCCTCCTCGGCCGTGCCGCCGAGGACGAGCCCGCCCGGCTGCGGGAAGACATAGGTGGAGGACTCCGAGGCGGGGTCGACCGCCGTCAGCCACGTCGTGATCCCCGGGTTCTCCACGACGACGAGCTGACCGCGCACGGGACGCACCGCGGGATCGGGGACGAGCTCACGGGCGCCGAGGCCGGTGCAGTTCACGACGACCGGCGCGTCGACCGCCGCCAGATCGGTTGCCGTCCGCTCCTCGACGACCCCGCTCGCCTCGGTCAACCGCTCGCGCAGCCACGGCAGATGTGCCGACATGTCGATCAGCGGGAGCCTTGCCCACAGCGCCGTTCCCGCCGCCCACTCCCCGGCGTGCGCCGGGCGCAGCGAGGGCACCCGCGCCGCCCACGGCCCCAGCGAGTCCAGCCGCGTCCCGGCGTGCACCCCCTCGACCATGCGTACGCCCGTCTCGGCAGGAAGCACCGCCAACTCCTCGTACACCGCCAGGGATTCGAGCGACCACTCCCCGACGAGCGACTCCGGCTCGATCCGGTACGGCCACCACAGCGCCCCGGCGACCGCCGACGTCGTGCGTTCGGCGGGCTCACGCGTCCACACCCGCACCCGCCGGCCGCGCTCGGCCAGCACGACGGCCGTCGTCAGCCCGATGACGCCGCCGCCGACCACCACCACCTCGGCACCCGGCTCACTGTCCACGCAGCGCACGGTAGCGGAAGGCGCACACCGTGCTCACCTCGGCCCCGGGGCGGGAATACTCACGGCATGCCTGCCGAGTACACGACCTTCGGTCTGGCCCCGGCGACGCGTCCCGGGGAGATCGCCGCCGACGGCGGCCACCGGCTCCACCGTGACTTCGTGGACTTCGTCGTGGACGGACGGTCCCTGCTGTTCCGGCTCGCCGACCTGGACGCGGTCTCCCCGCTCGCCTCGGACGTGCCGCCCGCGATCCTCGCCGCCCAGGTGCGCGGCCTGCTGCTGGAGAGCGAGGCGCCGCTGCCCGGCGGCCGGTACCTCATCTACGGCTGCCCCGAGTGCGAGGACCTGGCCTGCGGCGCGGTCACCGCCGTCATCGAGCGGGCCCACGCGCGCGGCACCGGTACGGACGGGGCGGACGGGGCGGACTACGTATGGCGGGACTTCGCCTGGCAGACGGACGCGCACGCCGACCTGGAACGGGACGGCTACCACGGCATCGGTCCGTTCCGCTTCGCCGGCGCCGAGTACCGCGCGGCACTGCGATCGCTGCTGGACGGCGACGGCGACGGCGACGGCCGCGCGCCCCGTCGCCGGGTGCTGCTCGTCGGGGCCCGGGCCGCCGCCCTCGCCCGGCTCGCCGCCGCCCTGCGCGCCCTCGGCATCGGCGCCGACATCGCCGGCGACACGGTCCACATCCACACCGGCGAACTGTGCCAGTACGGTGCCGTCGTCTTCGGCACGGGCGTCGGCCCGGCCGAACGCGCCGCCGTCCGGGGCGCCTTCGAGCGCGCGGGCGCCGACGTGGCCCGGGTCGACGGGACTCCTCCGATCGTGCCGCTCCTGGTCGCCCGGATCGAGCAGGCCCTGGACCCCGGTCCCGTCGAGCGGCGCCGGCTGACCCGGCTGACGGCCGCCGGCGGCGCGGCGGACGTCGAGGTCACCTCCGCCTGCCGGGTCCGGCTCACCGCCCACCGACTGGACCGGCTGCACCGCACCCGCACCCGGGAACTCTTCGACGGCGTCCTGGAACCGGGCCGGCACCGGCTCGCGCTGGACGCCCGGGCGGTGAAGGGGGAGTCCTTCGTGGTGGCGCGGACGGCCGGGGGCGTGCTGGTGGCGGCGGTGGCGCACGGAGAGCCGCCGGGGCACCGCCGTTAGGATCGGTCTCCTGATGACTGCCACCCTCGTTGCCAAGAACCTCGCCGCCGGGCACGGCGACCGCGCGCTGTTCGCCGGACTGGACCTCGTCGTCGCGCCCGGGGACGTGATCGGGCTGGTCGGCGCCAACGGCGCGGGCAAGTCCACCCTGCTCAGGATGCTCGCCGGGCTGAGCACCCCGGAACAGGGCGAGGTCGTCCTGTCCCCGCCGGGGGCGAGCGTCGGGCACCTGCCCCAGGAGCCGGAGCGGCGGGCGGGGGAGACCGTACGGGAGTTCCTCGCCCGGCGTACCGGGGTGGCCGCGGCCCAGCGGGCCATGGACGAGGCCACGCAGGCGCTCGTCGACGGGGCGCCGGGCGCGGACGACGCGTACGCGAGCAGCCTGGAGCGGTGGCTCGGCCTCGGCGGCGCCGATCTCGACGAACGCGCCGACGAGGTCGCCGACTCGCTCGGCCTGGCCGTCGGCCTCGACCAGCCCATGACATCCCTGTCGGGCGGCCAGGCGGCCCGCGCCGGACTCGCCTCGCTGCTGCTGTCCCGCTACGACGTCTTCCTGCTCGACGAGCCGACCAACGACCTCGACCTGGCCGGCCTGGAGCGCCTGGAGCGGTTCGTGACCGGCCTGCGCGCCGGGACGGTCGTCGTCAGCCACGACCGCGAGTTCCTCACCCGCACCGTCACCAAGGTCCTCGAACTCGACCTGGCCCAGCGGCGGATCAACCTCTACGGCGGCGGATACGGGGCCTATCTGGAGGAGCGGGACGTCGCCCGCAGGCACGCCCGCGAGGACTACGAGGAGTACGCCGACAAGAGGGCCGCCCTCCAGGACCGGGCCCAGATGCAGCGGTCCTGGATGGACAAGGGCGTGAAGAACGCCCGGCGCAAGGCGGGCGGCGACAACGACAAGATCGGCCGCAAGTTCCGCAGCGAGGCCAGTGAGAAGCAGGCCGCGAAGGCCCGCCAGACCCAGCGCATGATCGAACGGCTCGAGGTCGTCGAGGAGCCCCGCAAGGAGTGGGAGCTGCGCATGGAGATCGCGTCGGCCCCGCGCTCGGGCGCGGTCGTCGCCACGCTCCGGGACGCGGAGGTGCGGCGGGGCGGCTTCGTGCTGGGCCCGGTGAACCTCCAGATCGACTGGGCGGACCGGGTGGCGGTCACCGGGGCCAACGGCGCGGGCAAGTCGACGCTGCTGGCCGCGCTGCTGGGGCGGATCCCGGTGGACGCCGGGCACGCGGCGCTGGGCTCCGGCGTGCTGGTCGGCGAGGTCGACCAGGCCCGCCGCGTCTTCCACGGCACCGAAGCCCTGCTGGACGCCTTCTGCGCGGCGGTGCCGGACACCGAGCCGGTGGAGGCGCGGACGCTGCTCGCCAAGTTCGGTCTCAAGGCGGACCATGTGACGCGTCCCGCCGCGACGCTCTCCCCGGGCGAACGGACCCGGGCCGCGCTCGCCCTCCTCCAGGGCAGGGGCGTGAACCTCCTGGTCCTGGACGAGCCCACCAACCACCTGGATCTGCCGGCCATCGAGCAACTGGAGTCGGCGCTGGACTCCTACCAGGGCACCCTGCTGCTGGTCACCCACGACCGTCGCATGCTCGACGCGGTGCACGTCACCCGCCGACTGGAGGTGGCCGAGGGCAAGGTGACGGAGCATTAGCGCTTTCCCGCCTTGCGGGGACCCGCGGTGAACGGCCGGACAGGGGGTCTTACACTCGGTCACCGTTGCCCAGCGGAACGAAACCGCAGATCGGAAGGCATGGTCACCCATGTTCCAAGACGCCCCCATTTATCACCAACTCGTAGCCGAACGAGGGGACGTGCCCGCGCGCGTGCGTGACGCGGCCACGACCATACAGCGGCAGCTCGAGGACGTGATGCGAACGGGGCACCCCAACGCCGCCTTCACCCCGGGCCCGCCGCCCCCGGGCGCGGCCCCACGCCCCCACGCCGAGCTCCCCCCGGGCCAGCACCCGCCGCGATGACCCCGCCCCGACGGGTCCGCGCGGCCGCCGGTCACGTCGACGGGAAACGGCCCGGACCCGCCCGAAGGCGGGTCCGGGCCGCGGCGTCAGCGGCGGGCGTTACTTCCGGTCGAGGAGGCCGGCGCGCCGGAGGGCGTCCGCCATCGCGCTGTTGGCGGGCGGGGGCGCCTGGCGGGAACCGCCGCCACCGCCACCGCCGCCGCGGCCCTGGCGCTGCTGCGGAGGCCGGCCGCCGCGACGGCGCCGGTCGCCGCCGTCGCCCTGAGCCTGGCGGTCCTGCGGCGCCGCCTCGTCGTCCAGACGCAGCGTCAGCGAGATCCGCTTGCGCGGGATGTCGACGTCCAGCACCTTCACCTTGACGATGTCACCGGGCTTGACGACATCGCGCGGATCCTTCACGAACTGCTTCGACATCGCCGAGACGTGCACCAGACCGTCCTGGTGGACGCCGACGTCGACGAACGCGCCGAAGGCCGCCACGTTCGTCACCACGCCCTCCAGGACCATCCCGGACGACAGGTCGGCGATCTTCTCGACGCCCTCCTTGAACGTGGCCGTCCTGAACGCCGGCCGCGGGTCGCGCCCCGGCTTCTCCAGCTCCTTCAGGATGTCGCTCACCGTCGGCAGGCCGAACGTGTCGTCCACGAAGTCGGCCGCCCGGAGCGAGCGCAGCACCCCGGTGTTGCCGACCAGCGAGGCCACCTCCTGGCCCGTGGTCTTCACCATCCGGCGGACCACGGGATAGGACTCGGGGTGCACGCTGGAGGCGTCCAGCGGGTCGTCGCCGCCGCGGATCCGCAGGAAGCCCGCACACTGCTCGTAGGCCTTCGGACCCAGCCGCGAGACGTTCTTGAGCTGCGCCCGCGAGGTGAACGGCCCGTTGGCGTCCCGGTGCGCCACGATGTTCTCCGCCAGTGACGAGGTGACGCCGGAGACCCGCGCGAGCAGCGGCACGGACGCGGTGTTCACGTCCACGCCGACGCCGTTCACACAGTCCTCGACCACCGCGTCCAGCGAGCGGGACAGCTTCACCTCGGACAGGTCGTGCTGGTACTGGCCGACCCCGATCGACTTGGGGTCGATCTTGACCAGTTCGGCCAGCGGGTCCTGGAGCCGGCGGGCGATCGAGACCGCGCCGCGCAGGGAGACGTCCATGTCGGGCAGTTCCCGCGAGGCGTACGCCGACGCCGAGTACACCGACGCGCCCGCCTCCGACACCATCACCTTGGTGAGCTTCAGCTCCGGGTGCCTGGCGATGACGTCGGCGGCCAGCTTGTCGGTCTCCCGGGACGCGGTGCCGTTGCCGATCGCGATCAGGTCGACCGCGTGCTCCTTGGCCAGCCGGGCCAGCTTGGCGACGGCCTCGTCCCACCGGTTGGCCGGAACGTGCGGGTGGACGACGTCGGTGGCGACGACCTTGCCGGTCGCGTCGACCACGGCGACCTTCACGCCCGTACGGAACCCGGGGTCGAGACCGAGGGTCGCGCGCGTGCCGGCCGGCGCGGCGAGCAGCAGGTCGCGCAGGTTGGCCGCGAACACGTTGACCGCCTCGTCCTCCGCGGCCGTGCGCAGCCGCAGCCGCAGGTCGATGCCCAGGTGGACGAGGATCCGGGTGCGCCAGGCCCAGCGGACCGTGTCCTGGAGCCACTTGTCGGCGGGCCGGCCGCGGTCGGTGATCCCGAACCGGTGGGCCACGATCCCCTCGTACGACGACGGGCCGTCCACCTGCTCCTCCGGCTCCAGGACGAGGTCCAGGACCTCCTCCTTCTCCCCGCGCAGCATCGCGAGGATCCGGTGCGAGGGCAGCTCGGTGAACGGCTCGGCGAAGTCGAAGTAGTCGGCGAACTTGGCGCCCGACTCCTCCTTGCCCTCCCGCACCTTGGCGGCCAGCCGCCCGCGCACCCACATGCGCTCGCGCAGCTCGCCGATCAGGTCGGCGTCCTCCGAGAACCGCTCGGTGAGGATCGCCCGCGCGCCCTCCAGCGCCGCCTGCGGATCGGCGACGCCCTTGTCCGCGTCGACGAAGGCGGCCGCCGCCGCGAGCGGCTCCACGGACGGATCACCGAGCAGGCCCTCGGCCAGCGGCTCCAGACCCGCCTCCCGGGCGATCTGCGCCTTGGTCCGCCGCTTCGGCTTGTACGGCAGGTAGACGTCCTCCAGCCGCGCCTTGGTCTCGGCGCCGCGGATCCGCGCCTCCAGTTCATCGGTGAGCTTGCCCTGCTCGCGCACCGACTCGAGGATCGCCGCCCGCCGCTCCTCCAGTTCCCGCAGATACCGCAGCCGCTCCTCGACGGTGCGCAGTTGCGCGTCGTCGAGCATCTCGGTCGCCTCCTTGCGGTAGCGGGCGATGAAGGGCACCGTCGAACCGCCGTCCAGCAGCTCCACGGCGGCCTTGACCTGCCGCTCCCGTACGCCGAGCTCCTCGGCGATCCTGTCCTCGATGGACGCTGTGAGGGGTGTCGTCACGATCCCGTACCGCCTTCTCCACTTCGGTGTGCGCCGCAATTGTGGCAGGCCCCACCGGCAACCTGGCCGCAGGGCGCCGCCCGGCGAGGCGCGTTCCCGCCACCCCGCGCCCCGGCGGGAACGGGCGGCAATGGCGGGAAAGGTGGGAAAGGTGGGAAACCCGTCATCGCGGCCGTCCTCCGGCCCGCGAGGAATCGGTCGCATGGCGCGGCGAAGCCGCCGCTTCGTGCTGATGTGGACGGCCGGCTACCGCACGCTCCAGGTGAACCGGGCGGTCCGGCGCTCCAGGAACGCGGCGACGCCCTCCGCGGTGTCGCCGCTCGCGCCCGCCTGCTCGGCCCAGTGGGCGTCGCGGTCCGTGCGGCCGTCCGCGAACTCCTTCGCCGCGGCCTGCGTCAGCTGCGAGCGAGCGGCGAGGATTTCAGTGAACTCCGCGACCCGCTTGGCGAGTTCGCCCTCCGGCAGCACCTCGTCGACCAGGCCGGTGCGCAGCGCGCGCTCCGTGTCGATCAACTCGCCCGAGAAGAGCAGGTACTTGGCGGTCGCCGGGCCCACCAGGGAGACCAGCCGGCGGGTGGCGGAGGAGGGGTAGACGATGCCCAGTCTGGCCGGCGTCACCCCGAACAGCGCCCCCGCCTCGGCGAACCGCAGGTCGCAGGCCGCCGCGAGCTGGGCGCCGCCGCCCACGCAGTGCCCGCGCACCGCCGCCAGCGTCGGCTTGGGGAACGCGGCGAGCGCCTCCTCGGCCTCCCCCGCGAGTCGCTGCGCCTCCCGCGGTGAGCCGCGCAGCGTGGAGATGTCGGCGCCGGAGCAGAACGTCTCGCCCGACCCCGTGAGCACCAGCGCCCGCACGCCCGGATCGGCCGCGAGGTCGTCCAGGAGCGGGGGCAGCGCCCGCCACATCGCGGCGGTCATCGCGTTGCGCTTGGCCGGGTGGTGGACCACGACGGTGGCCACCGCGCCGGTGACGTCGTGCAGCAACTGCGGCTCCATGCGCCGGATGCTATCCGCCCGGCCGAGCGTTTGATCAAGAAGGGCCGGGGGACAGTTACGACACGGTGGCAAAGGGAACAAAACGTGGAAACGGGGGGCCCGCGCGGCTTCGAGGAGGCGCCGATGGCCAGGTTGACCAAGCCCCGCAGTGAGACGGCGAGGATGCGCCGGAGTTTCGGCTGGCTCGCCGGACTCGGGGTGCTCCTGGTGGTGGCCGGTCTTGTCGGGCTCGTCTACACGGCCGCCGTCACGCTGACCTCCATGCTCCTGTTCGGCTGGCTGCTGCTGATCGGCGGTCTCGTCGGGCTGCTGCACGCGGTCCAGGCGCGCGGTTCGAGCTTCTTCTGGCTCGGTGTCATCGTGGCCGCGCTGAACATCGCGGCGGGCGTGGTGGTCATCGGCCATCCGCACGCGACCGCCGCCGCGCTCACCATGTTCGCCGCCCTGCTGTTCCTGACCGGAGGCCTGTTCCGGGTGGTCGGCAGCCTCGTCGTGCGCGGCCCCCAGTTCGGCTGGACGCTGCTGCTGGGCGCCTTCTACCTGCTGCTGGGCGTCCTGGTACTGGGCTCCTGGCCGAGCAGCAGCCAGTACGTCATCGGCGCCTTCTTCTCCCTCGCCCTGCTCTTCGACGGCCTCGGCCTGATCGCGACCGGCTTCGGCGGCCGCCGCATCGTCGGCATGGTCTCCGACGGCACCGCCTAGCGGTGGCGGTGCCGTCCCGGCCGGGGCGGGCTCGGGGGACGCATGGACCGTACAACCCGAAAAGTTCGCGATGTCTGCGTGGACGGGTCAGCACCGGTCCCGTCCCTGACCGATTCGTGCGGCAACGGTCACAAGGCGCTTGAAACACGCTGACTTGTGTTCAGTCCTTGGGCTGGGCGCGGTGCGTTACCAACACTCGACGTGTGGTGACAATCGAGCGCGAGGGTGGCGACCGGACGATGGACAACCACGGGCGCGGGTACGGCTCACGCCCGGAGGGCGGCGCCAGGGCACCCCTGGGCGACGTACCGCCGGATCCGCTTCCGTACGAGGGCGTCTGGCGGTTCACCGCGCCCGCCGTCGACGCCTCCGTCCCGCAGGCCCGGCACGCGGTCCGGGACCTGCTGCTGCGCCAGGGCGTCCCGGTCTCGGACGACTTGCTCCACGGGCTGCTGCTGATCGTGTCCGAGCTGGTCACGAACGCCGTACGGCACGCGGCGCTGCTCTCGCCGATGCTCGCCGTGGAGATCGCGGTCGGCGCGGAGTGGGTGCGGGTGTCCGTGGAGGACAACCACCCCTACCGCCCCACCGCCCTGGAGACCGACCACGCGCGCACCGGCGGGCGCGGGCTGCTGCTGGTCCGCGAGATCGCGCGGGAGGCCGGCGGTGTCTGCGACGTCGAGCACACCGCGAGCGGCGGCAAGGTGATCTGGGCAGCCCTGCCGCTCAAGCCCGCGCACCAGGTCTGACAGCACTTCCGGCGCCGTCCCCGGAGCTCACCAGCCCGCGGGACCCGTCAGCTCCCTGACCGCGGGGCGCGCCGCGTCCAGCACGGTCGGGAACCAGACGGAGAAGGTGTCCCGCGCCTGCCGCTCCGCCAGCTCGGCGGGCGTCACGAACGCCGTGGCGGCGATCTCCTCCGGGTCCGGCCGCAGCGGGGACTGCACCAGGCCGATGAAGAGGTGGTTGTACTCCTGCTCCACCAGGCCCGAGTCCGGGTCCGGGTGGTGGTAGCGGACCGTGCCCGCCTCGGCGAGCAGCGACGGGGAGATCCCCAGCTCCTCGTACGTGCGCCGGGCCGCCGCCGCCATGGGTGCCTCACCGGGGTAGGGGTGGCCGCAGCAGCTGTTGGACCACACGCCGGGGGAGTGGTACTTCCCCAGGGCCCGCTGCTGCAGCAGCAGCCGGCCGCGGTTGTCGAACAGGAACACGGAGAAGGCGCGGTGCAGCCGTCCCGGTGGCTGGTGGGCGGACAGCTTCTCCGCGGTGCCGATCGTCACGCCGTCCTCGTCGACCAGTTCCAGCAAGATCGCTTCCGCGGCGCCGTTCGACGAGCTGTGCTTCGCGGTGGCAGGTGTGGTCGGCATACCCATCCTTCACTTCGGTCCTCGAGTCCCAAGTCTGCCGTACGAAACCGGCACTCCCGGCACTTCCCGGCACTCCGCATGTCCTGCGGGGCGCCGTGGTCCCGCGGCTCGACAGCCGCCGGGCACCGCTGGGGATCGTGCCCGGCCGGTCACACCCGGAACCGTTGGGACACTCCCTGCGGCGAGGACGCGGGCGCACGCCGAGCCCCGCGATGCGGCGCGGGCGCCGTGCGCGCCGGGCGCCCCGGGCCGGTCAGGGCCGCGGGGGAGAGGCCCGTCAGTGGCACAGACGCGCCTCGTGCTCCGCGTGCCCGCTCGGCTCCAGCTGGAAGGTGCAGTGCTCCACGTCGAAGTGGTCCCCGAGGCAGCCCTGGAGCTCGTGCAGAAGCTTCTCGTGGCCGGTGGCGCTGAGCGCGTCGGAGCGGACGACCACGTGCGCGGAGAGCACCGGAAGACCCGAGGTGATCGTCCAGGCGTGCAGGTCGTGCACGTCCTCCACGCCGTCGAGCGCCAGGATGTGCGCCCGCACCTCGTTCATGTCGACGTTCTTCGGGGCCGCCTCCAGCAGCACGTCGAGGGTCTCGCGCAGCAGCCGGAAGGTGCGCGGCACGATCAGCACGCCGATGGCGAGGGAGGCGACGGGGTCGGCGGCCTGCCAGCCCGTGAGCAGGATCACGGCCGCCGAGATCATGACGGCCACCGAGCCGAGCGCGTCCGCGGCCACCTCAAGGAAGGCACCGCGCACGTTCAGGCTCTCCTTCTGGCCGCGCATCAGCAGCATCAGGGAGACCGAGTTCGCCACCAGGCCGATCGCGCCGAACACGAGCATCAGCCCACCCTGGGTGGGAGCCGGGGTGAGGAACCGCTCGACCGCCTCGTAGAGGACATAGCTGCCGACGCCGAGCAGCAGCAGGCAGTTCGCGAGCGCGGCGAGGATCTCCGCGCGGGCGAAGCCGAAGGTGCGGTTCCCGCTCGGCGGGCGGTTGGCGAAGTGGATGGCCAGCAGCGCCATGCCGAGGCCGAGGGCGTCGGTGGCCATGTGGGCGGCGTCCGCGATCAGCGCCAGCGAGTCCGCGAGCAGGCCGCCGACGATCTCCACCACCATCACGGTGAGCGTGATCGACAGCGCGATGCGCAGCGTGCCGCGGTGCGCGGCGCCGGCCGTGCCGCCCGCTCCGGCGCCGTGCGCGTGCCCGTGGTCGTGACCGGCCCCCATGGGATGACCGCCCTTTCCGTATTGCGTCCGGGATCACAGTGAACTACGGGCCGGGGGTATGGGGCAACGCGGCACTGAACACCGTTGTCATGTCCCCTGACCTGCGCAAACGAACCGCAGGTCAGCGTGCGCGACGGCGCCGCGGCGCACCGCGGAGGGGCTGGTCCGACGGGCCCGGAGCGGGGACGCGGGGCGGTCTCCCCGGCGTCGTGCGGAGCCGGATGTGACGAATGTCCGTTCTGGTGCGGAGTTTGTGGCCCGGCGGCCGGATCACCCATGATGATCGCGGCGCAGGCCGCCGCGGACCGGGCCGGTCGGGCCGGTGAACGGGCGGTGAACGAGGGCTTCCCGCCATCCGATAGCCTCTGCCGACATGCCGCCCGGGCGCCACAGGCAGGCGGCGCACCCATATGCACACGACCGGCGCGGAGACGTCGGCACCCAGGGAGTGAGTTCGGTTGTCGACCGCCATCCTGACCGGCCAGCCGGTCCCCGGATCGTCGATCGAAGGCGATCTGCGGTCCCTCGGATTCGACGTGCGGGTCGCCTCGGACGGCACCGACGCCGAGACACTGCTCGCCCAGGTGCCCGGTGACCAGCGGGTCGCCATCGTCGACGCCCGGTTCGTCGGCCATCTGCACGCGCTGCGCCTGGGCCTGACCGACCCCCGCTTCCCGCTCGCCGCCGTCCCCGGCGCGGTGACCGCCCGCCCGGCCGGCCGCCAGGCGCTGACCCGCGCGATGGCCCGCGAGAACTCCGACGGCGGGCACACCGCGGTCGCCGTCGCCGGCCTCGCCGACCGGATCTCCACCGCCCTGGACGCCGACGGCTGCGACGTGCACCGCCCCGCGCTCGGCAGTCTCGTCGCCGCCGTGCCCGAAGACCCCCAGACCCGCAACGAGGCGCGGCAGGCCGTCGCCTCCGTCGACGACGAGGCCGTCCGCCTGAAGTCGGCGGTCAAGGCCCGAGACGGCTTCTTCACCACCTTCTTCATCAGCCCGTACTCCCGCTACGTCGCCCGCTGGTGCGCGCGCCGCGGCCTGACCCCCAACCAGGTCACCACGGCCTCCCTGCTCACCGCGCTCGTAGCCGCGAGCTGCGCCGCCACCGGCACCCGCGCCGGCTTCGTCGCCGCCGGCGTGCTGCTGATCGCCTCGTTCGTGCTGGACGCCGCCGACGGCCAGCTGGCCCGCTACTCGCTCCAGTACTCCACCCTCGGCGCCTGGCTGGACGCCACCTTCGACCGGGCCAAGGAGTACGCCTACTACGCCGGCCTCGCGCTGGGCGCCGCCCGCGGCGGCGACGACGTCTGGGCCCTGGCCCTGGCCGCCATGGTGCTCCAGACCTGCCGGCACGTGGTCGACTTCTCCTTCAACGAGGCGAACGCCGGGGACACGGACGCCACCGTCAACGCCGGCCCCACCGCCGCCCTCTCCGACAGGCTCGACAACCTCGGCTGGACGGTCTGGCTGCGCCGGATGATCGTCCTGCCCATCGGCGAGCGCTGGGCGATGATCGCGGTCCTGACGGCGCTCACGACCCCGCGCATCACGTTCTACGTGCTGCTCGTCGGCTCCGCCCTGGCGGCGACGTACACCACGGCGGGCCGCGTCCTGCGGTCGGTGACGCGCAAGGCACGCCGCACCGACCGGGCCGCGCGGGCGCTGGCGGACCTCGCGGACAACGGGCCGATCGCGGACTTCGTGGCCAAGCTGCGTGATCCCAACGCACGCTGGTACCTGGACCACCCGCTGCTGCGCGCCCTGGTCGGCGTGGCCTTCCTCGCCGGGAGCCTGTACGACGGCGACCGCTGGATGCCTTTCATGGGCGCCTGCTTCTACGTCGTCTTCTCGGGACTGGCCCTCTCCCAGCCCCTCAAGGGCCCCCTCGACTGGCTCGTCCCCCCGCTGTTCCGCGTCGCCGAGTACGGCACCGTGCTGGTGCTGGCGGCACGAGCGGACGTGAACGGAGCACTTCCCGCGGCTTTCGGCCTGGTGGCGGCCGTCGCCTACCATCACTACGACACGGTGTACCGCATCCGCGGAAGCGCCGGAGCGCCGCCGGCCTGGCTGGTGCGCGCCCTCGGAGGACAGGAGGGGCGCACGCTGCTCGTCACCCTGCTGGCCGCGCTGCTCACCGCCTCGCAATTCCAGGTCGCGCTCACGGTCCTCGCCGTGGCCGTCGCCCTGGTGGTGCTCGTTGAGAGCATCCGTTTCTGGGTGGCCTCTCATCTGAGGGGCGCGCCCGCAGTACACGACGAAGGAGAACCCGCATGATCGGCCTCGTGCTGGCGGCCGGCGCCGGACGGCGCCTGCGCCCCTACACCGACACCCTGCCCAAGGCGCTGGTGCCGGTGGGGCCCGACGGCGCGGAGGACGGCCCCACGGTCCTGGACCTCACCCTCGGCAACTTCGCGGAGGTCGGCCTGACCGAGGCCGCGATCATCGTCGGCTACCGCAAGGAGGCCGTGTACGAGCGCAGGGCGGCCCTGGAGCGGAAGTACGGCCTGAAGCTCACTCTGATCGACAACGACAAGGCCGAGGAGTGGAACAACGCCTACTCCCTGTGGTGCGGCCGTGACGCCCTCAAGGACGGCGTGATCCTGGCCAACGGCGACACCGTGCACCCGGTCTCCGTCGAGAAGACCCTGCTCGCCGCCCGTGGCGACGGCAGGAAGATAATCCTCGCCCTGGACACGGTGAAGTCGCTGGCCGACGAGGAGATGAAGGTCGTCGCCGACGACCGGGGCGTGCGGCGGATCACCAAGCTCATGGACCCGGCCGAGGCCACCGGCGAGTACATCGGTGTCACCCTCATCGAGGGCGACGCCGCCCCCGAGCTGGCCGACGCCCTGAAGACCACCTTCGAGCGGGACCCGCAGCTGTACTACGAGGACGGCTACCAGGAGCTCGTCAACCGCGGCTTCACGATCGACGTGGCGCCGATCGGCGACGTCAAGTGGGTCGAGATCGACAACCACGACGACCTCGCCAAGGGCCGGGGGATCGCGTGCCTGTACTGAGCCGGCTCATCCCGTCGCCGGTGGTGGTGGAAATCCGCCGCGGCGCCCTCGACGACCTGGCGAGTGTGCTCGCCGACGAGCGCATCTCGCACTCCGGCAGGCTCGCCGTCGCCGTCAGCAACGGCTCCGGCGCCCGGCTGCGCGAGCGGATCGCCCCCTCGCTGCCCGGCGCCACCTGGTACGAGGTCGGCGGCGGCACCCTCGACGACGCGATCCGGCTGGCCGGCGAGATGAAGGCCGGCCGCTACGACGCGGTCGTGGGCCTGGGCGGCGGGAAGATCATCGACTGTGCCAAGTTCGCCGCGGCACGCGTCGGCCTGCCCCTGGTCGCCGTGCCCACGAACCTCTCGCACGACGGCCTGTGCTCCCCGGTCGCCACCCTCGACAACGACGCGGGCCGCGGCTCGTACGGTGTGCCGAACCCGATCGCCGTCCTCATCGACCTGGACGTGATCCGCGAGGCCCCGCCGCGTTTCGTGCGCTCCGGCATCGGAGACGCCGTTTCCAACATCTCCGCCGTCGCGGACTGGGAGCTGTCCCACCGCGTCACCGGGGAGAAGATCGACGGCCTGGCCGCGGCCATGGCCCGCCAGGCGGGCGAGGCGGTGCTGCGGCACCCGGGCGGCATCGGCGACAGCGACTTCCTCCAGGTGCTCGCCGAGGCCCTGGTCCTCACGGGGGTCGCCATGTCGATCTCGGGCGACTCGCGGCCCGCCTCCGGCGCCTGCCACGAGATCAACCACGGCTTCGACCTGCTGTTCCCGAAGCGGGCCGCGAGCCACGGGGAGCAGTGCGGGCTGGGCGCGGCCTTCGCGATGTACCTGCGCGGGGCCCACGAGGCGTCGGCCGGCATGGCCGAGGTGCTGCGCCGGCACGAGCTGCCGGTGCTGCCGAAGGACATCGGCTTCACGGTGGACGAGTTCGTCCGGGTCGTCGAGTTCGCCCCGGAGACCCGGCCCGGCCGCTACACGATCCTCGAACACCTCGACCTCAAGACCGAACAGATCAAGGACATCTACGCCGACTATGTCAAGGCCATCGGTAGCTGAACTGAGACCGGTCGTCCATCCGGCAGGGGTGAAGGACCGGCGCAGCGGAGAACACTGGGCGGGACGCCTCTACATGCGCGAGGTGTCCCTGCGGGTGGACCGCTACCTGGTGGGCACCAGGGTCACGCCCAACCAGCTCACGTACCTGATGACCGTCTTCGGCGTCCTCGCGGCCCCCGCCCTGCTGGTGCCGGGGATCGCGGGCGCCGTGCTCGGTGTGCTGATGGTCCAGCTGTACCTGCTGCTGGACTGCGTCGACGGCGAGATCGCCCGCTGGAAGCAGCAGTTCTCGCTGGGCGGGGTCTACCTGGACCGGGTCGGGGCCTATCTCACCGACGCCGCGGTCCTGGTCGGGCTCGGGCTGCGCGCCGCCGATCTGTGGGGGTCCGGGCGGATCGACTGGCTGTGGGCCTTCCTCGGGACCCTGGCCGCCCTCGGCGCGATCCTGATCAAGGCCGAGACCGACCTCGTCGGCGTCGCCCGCCACCAGGCCGGGCTGCCGCCGGTCAAGGAGAGCGCAGCCGAACCGCGTTCCTCCGGCATGGCGCTGGCCCGCCGGGCCGCCGCGGCCCTCAAGTTCCACCGCCTGATCCTCGGGATCGAGGCGTCCCTGCTGATCCTGGTCCTCGCCATCGCCGACGCGGTCAGGGGCGACCTGTTCTTCACCCGGCTCGGCACGGCCGTGCTCGCCGGCATCGCGCTGCTGCAGACCCTGCTGCACCTGGTGTCCGTCCTCGCCTCCAGCAGGCTGAGGTGAGCGGCGTGACGTCTTCGAACGCTCCGCTCAAGGTCGGCGCCGTCGTCATCACCATGGGCAACCGGCCCGAGGAACTGCGCGCCCTGCTCGACTCGGTCGCCAAGCAGGACGGCGACCGTGTCGAGGTGGTGGTCGTCGGCAACGGCTCGCCCGTCCCGGACCTCCCCGAGGGCGTCCGGACCATCGAGCTGGAGGAGAACCTCGGCATCCCCGGCGGCCGCAACGTCGGCATCGAGGCCTTCGGCCCGGCCGGCGCAGACGTCGACATCCTGCTCTTCCTCGACGACGACGGCCTGCTCGCCCGGAGCGACACCGCCGAGCTGTGCCGCCGGGCCTTCGCCGACGACGACCGGCTCGGCATCGTCAGCTTCCGCATCGCCGACCCCGACACCGGTGTCACCCAGCGCCGCCATGTGCCGCGGCTGCGCGCCTCCGACCCGATGCGCTCCTCCCGGGTGACCACCTTCCTCGGCGGCGCCAACGCCGTACGCACCCGGGTCTTCGCGGAAGTCGGCGGCCTGCCGGACGAGTTCTTCTACGCCCACGAGGAAACCGACCTGGCATGGCGGGCCCTCGACGCGGGCTGGATGATCGACTACCGGTCCGACATGGTGCTGTACCACCCGACGACCGCGCCGTCGCGGCACGCGGTGTACCACCGCATGGTGGCCCGCAACCGGGTGTGGCTGGCCCGCCGCAACCTCCCGGTGCCGCTCGTCCCGGTCTATCTGGGGGTCTGGCTGCTGCTCACCCTCGCCCGCCGCCCCTCGCGTCCGGCCCTGAAGGCCTGGTTGGGCGGTTTCCGGGAGGGCTGGGCCACACCCTGCGGTCCGCGGCGGCCCATGAAGTGGCGTACGGTGTGGCGACTCACCCGGCTGGGCCGGCCGCCGGTCATCTGACAAGCTCGTTCCCGCGGGTACCCGGGCCCCTCCCGGCCGCTGCTTCAGCCACGCCCGTACATCCGCACTGGCAGCGCATTTCGAAGACGAAAGTTTCCACTTGTGAGTGAGACAACGCATGACGGCGGCGTCGCCCTCGGCGCGGCTCCGTCGCCCGACGAGGGCCTCACCGCGGCCCAGCTTGCCGACAAGTACGGGCTGTCCGTCAGCGGCGCCCGGCCCTCGCTGAGGGAGTACGTCCGGCAGCTCTGGGGGCGGCGCCACTTCATCCTGGCCTTCTCCCGGGCGAAGCTGACCGCCCAGTACAGCCAGGCCAAGCTCGGCCAGCTCTGGCAGGTGGCGACACCGCTGCTGAACGCCGCCGTCTACTACTTCATCTTCGGCGTCCTCATCCACGCCACCCGGGGACTCGACCGGCACACGTACATCCCGTTCCTGGTGACCGGGGTGTTCGTGTTCACCTTCACCCAGACCTCGGTCATGGCCGGCGTGCGCGCCATCTCCGGCAACCTCGGGCTGGTGCGCGCGCTGCACTTCCCGCGCGCCTCCCTGCCGATCTCGTTCGCGCTCCAGCAGCTCCAGCAACTGCTGTACTCGATGATCGTGCTGTTCATCGTGGTCATCGCCTTCGGCAGCTACCCGGCCCTGTCCTGGCTGCTGATCGTGCCGGCGCTGGCGCTGCAGGTCCTGTTCAACACCGGCCTTGCGCTGATCATGGCCCGGCTGGGAGCCAAGACCCCCGACCTCGCCCAGCTCATGCCGTTCGTCACGCGGACCTGGATGTACGCGTCGGGCGTGATGTTCTCCCTCAGCGGCATGCTCGCGGGGAAGCCCGAGTGGGTCATCCGGCTGATGCAGGTCAACCCCGCCGCCATCTACATGGATCTGATCCGCTTCGCGCTGATCGACGGCTACGACTCCTCGCACCTGCCGCCGCACGTCTGGGCCGGCGCCCTCGGCTGGGCGGTGCTCGTCTTCGTCGGCGGCTTCGTGTACTTCTGGAAGGCTGAGGAGAGGTACGGCCGTGGCTGACCGGGACCACCACCATGACACGCGTGACGACGGGCCGCGGGTGCCCACCGTGATCGCGGACGAGCTGCACATCGTCTACCGCGTCAACGGCACCAGGACCGGCAAGGGCAGTGCCACCGCCGCACTCAGCCGCATCCTCAGGCGGGGCTCCGACGACGAGGCGCGGGGCGTGCGCAAGGTGCACGCCGTCAGGGGCGTCTCCTTCGTCGCCCACCGCGGCGAGGCGATCGGCCTGATCGGCTCCAACGGCTCCGGCAAGTCCACGCTGCTGCGTGCCATCGCCGGACTGCTGCCCGCCGAGAAGGGCCGGGTCTACACCGACGGCCAGCCCTCGCTGCTCGGTGTGAACGCGGCGCTGATGAACGACCTCACGGGCGAGCGCAACGTCATCCTGGGCGGGCTCGCCATGGGCATGTCGCACGAGCAGATCAGGGAGCGCTACGAGGGGATCGTCGACTTCTCCGGCATCAACGAGAAGGGCGACTTCATCACGCTCCCGATGCGCACCTACTCCTCCGGCATGGCCGCCCGGCTCCGCTTCTCCATCGCCGCCGCCAAGGACCACGACGTCCTCATGATCGACGAGGCCCTGGCCACCGGCGACCGCAAGTTCCAGAAGCGCTCCGAGGCGCGCATCCGGGAACTGCGCAAGGAGGCCGGCACCGTCTTCCTGGTCAGCCACAACAACAAGTCGATCCGCGACACCTGCGACCGGGTGCTGTGGCTGGAGCGCGGAGAACTGCGCATGGACGGCCCCACCGACGAGGTGCTCAAGGAGTACGAGAAGTTCACGGGCAAGTAGCCCGCAGGCGCCAGGGCCCCGCCGGAACGTGTCCGGCGGGGCTCCCGTCCGCAAAGGATGTGTCAACTCGCGCCGTCCTGAGGAATCTTGACGGCAATCGGTGTGTTGTTGTGATGTGCGGACACCCCCCGCGCGGCTCGCTGCGTTGTACAACGTAAGCTGTACCGGTCCCGGAAAGCGGCAAGTGGGGAGATAATGCGCGACACCCTCCGCCGACGCCGCCGGGCGGACGGCCGGGCGGCGTGTCCGAAATAGTGTGTGTTGGGTCGGCAGTGTAGAACGGGAGATGTGACGGCAATGGCTACGGAAACTCCCCAGCTCAACGCAGCAGGTGCCGCCACCGTGCCGGGCAGTGGACGATGACGTGGACACCGACGGCGCGCGACCACGAGCGCGCCACTCTCGACAAGGCCGCGGGTGAGAACTTCCCCGTGGCACCGTTCTTCCTGCCCAGAGCCTGGCGTGCCGACCTGATGGCCGTCTACGGCTTCGCCCGCCTCGTCGACGACATCGGCGACGGCGACCTGGCCCCCGGCGGCGCGGACGCCCGGCTGCTCGGCGTGTCGCCCGACGAGGCCGAGGACCGCCTGGTCCTCCTCGACGCCTTCGAGGCCGATCTGCGCCGGGTCTTCGACGGCACCCCGCGCCATCCCCTGCTGCGCCGGCTCCAGCCCACCGTCCGCCGCCGCTCGCTGACCCCCGAGCCGTTCCTCGGTCTGATCGCCGCCAACCGCCAGGACCAAATCGTCACCCGGTACGAGACCTACGACGACCTCCTCGCCTACTGCGAACTGTCCGCCAACCCCGTGGGCCGCCTCGTCCTCGCCGTCACCGGCACCTCGACCCCCGAGCGGATCCGCCGCTCCGACGCCGTCTGCACCGCCCTCCAGATCGTCGAGCACCTCCAGGATGTCCGGGAGGACCTCGGACGGGACCGCATCTATCTGCCCGCCGCCGACATGAAACGTTTCCACGTGCAGGAGTCCGATCTCGCCGCGGCCTCCGCGGGCGCGTCGTTGCGCGCACTGGTCGCGTACGAGGCGGAACGCGCCCGCGGTCTGCTGAATGAAGGCGCCCCCCTGGTGGGTAGCGTCCACGGCAGGCTGAAGCTGCTGCTCGCGGGGTTCGTGGCGGGGGGAAGGGCGGCGATCCAGGCGATCGCCGCCGCCGAATACGACGTACTTCCCGGCCCACCCAAGCCCGGGAGGACCCGGTTGCTGCGCGAGGTGGGCGTGACTCTGCGAGGAGAGGGGTGATCCGGGCCGTGGAGTCGGAACACGTGTCCGCGCCGGTGCTCGCCGCCTACAGCTACTGCGAGGCGGTCACAGGGCAGCAGGCCCGCAACTTCGCCTACGGCATCAGACTGCTGCCGTCGGCCAAGCGGCGGGCGATGTCGGCGTTGTACGCGTTCTCCCGGCGCGTCGACGACATCGGCGACGGAGCGCTGCCCGACGACGTGAAGATCACCCGTCTGGAGGACACGCGGGCGCTGCTCGGCCGGGTCCGCGACGGCGCCGTCGAGGACGACGACACCGACCCCGTGGCCGTCGCCCTCGCCCATGCCGCCCGGGTCTTCCCGATCCCGCTCGGCGGCCTGGACGAACTCATCGACGGCGTCCTGAAGGACGTCCGCGGCGAGAGCTACGAGACCTGGGAGGACCTGAAGGTCTACTGCCGCTGCGTGGCCGGGGCCATCGGACGCCTCTCCCTCGGCGTGTTCGGCACCGAACCGGGCGCGCGCGGCGCCGAACGCGCCTCCGAGTACGCCGACACGCTGGGGCTCGCGCTGCAACTGACCAACATCCTCAGAGACGTCCGCGAGGACGCCGAGGGCGGCCGCACCTACCTGCCCGCCGACGACCTCGCCAAGTTCGGCTGCTCGGCCGGGTTCAACGGCCCGACGCCGCCGGAGGGCTCCGACTTCGCGGGCCTGGTGCACTTCGAGGTGCGACGGGCCCGCGCCCTGTTCGCCGAGGGCTACCGGCTGCTGCCCCTGCTGGACCGGCGCAGCGGCGCCTGCGTCGCCGCCATGGCCGGCATCTACCGCCGCCTGCTCGACCGCATCGAGCGCGAGCCGGAGGCCGTGCTGCGCGGCCGGGTCTCGCTGCCCGGACACGAGAAGGCGTACGTCGCCGTGCGCGGCCTGTCGGGCCTCGACGCGCGGTACGTGTCCCGGCAGACCGTCAGGAGGCGTGCCTGATGGCGAAGTCACCGCACGGTGGGGCCACCGGTGAGAAGAAGCGGGCAACCCTCGGGTGCCGGGCGGCGTCCCTGACGGCAACGGTCGCCCGCGAGGTCCCCGCCCATCGCGGCGGACGCACAGGGGAGGGCGCACGATGACCGACGGCACACGGCGCGACGGACCGCTCGACGACGTCACGGGACCGGCCGGACGGCACGCCGTCGTGGTCGGCGGCGGCCTGGCCGGCCTCACCTCCGCGCTCGCGCTCGCCGACGCCGGAATGCGCGTCACGCTCCTCGAGGGCAGACCCCGCCTGGGCGGGCTCGCCTTCTCCTTCCAGCGCGGCGACCTCACCATCGACAACGGGCAGCACGTGTACCTGCGCTGCTGCACCGCCTACCGCTGGTTCCTCGACCGGATCGGCGGCGCCGAGCTCGCCCCGCTGCAGGACCGCCTCGAGGTGCCCGTCGTCGACGTGGCGCGACCCGAGGGCCGGCGGCTGGGCACGCTGCGGCGCGACGCGCTGCCCGTGCCCCTGCACCTGGGGCGCAGCCTCGCCACCTACCCGCACCTCTCGCTCGCCGAGCGGGCCCGGGTGGGCCGCGCCGCGCTCGCGCTCAAGGGCCTCGACCTGTCCGACCCGACCCTGGACGCACAGAACTTCGGCACCTGGCTGGCCGAGCACGGCCAGTCGGCGCGCGCCGTGGAGGCGCTGTGGGACCTGGTCGGGGTCGCCACCCTCAACGCGGTCGCCGGCGACGCCTCGCTCGGGCTCGCCGCGATGGTGTTCAAGACCGGACTGCTGTCCGACCCGGGAGCGGCCGACATCGGCTGGGCCCGCGTCCCGCTGGGCGAACTGCACGACCGGCTGGCTCGCAGGGCGCTCGACTCCGCGGGCGTGCGTACCGAGGTCCGAACACGCGTCACCTCCGTCTCCCTCGACGCGGACGGGAGCTGGAACGTTCAGGTTCCCGGTGAGAACCTGCTCGCCGACGCGGTCGTCCTCGCCGTACCGCAGCGCGAGGCCCACGGCCTGCTGCCGTCCGGCGCCCTGGACGCGCCGGACCGGCTGCTCAGGATCGGCACCGCGCCGATCCTCAACGCCCACGTCGTCTACGACCGCACGGTGCTCAACGCGCCCTTCTTCGCGGCCATCGGCACCCCCGTGCAGTGGGTCTTCGACCGCACCGAGGCGGCCGGCCTGAAGCACGGTCAGTACCTCGCGGTGTCCCAGTCGGTGGCGCAGGACGAGATCGACGCGCCGGTCGCCGTGCTGCGCGAGCGCTATCTGCCCGAACTGAGGCGGCTGCTGCCCCGCGCCCGCCGGGCCGAGGTGAAGGACTTCTTCGTGACCCGGGAGCGCACGGCGACGTTCGCCCCGGCCCCCGGCGTCGGACGGCTGCGGCCCGGCGCCCGTACCAAGGCACCCGGCCTGTACCTGGCCGGAGCGTGGACCGCCACAGGGTGGCCCGCGACCATGGAGAGTGCGGTCCGCAGCGGTGTGAAGGCGGCCGAGGCCGCGCTGAGCGCCCTGGGCCGGCCCCGCCCGAGCCGTCTCTTCGCCATCGAGGAGGCGGCGGCATGACGTTCGATCAGCAGCCCGTGGCAGGCCCCCGCACCTCCGGCACCGCAACAAGAGGAGAGACTGTGCCCACTGTGCCCCCGGCCTCGACGGCCGCTCGGAGGACCGCGGTGGACGTGACCGCGCTGTTGGAGCGCGGCCGGACCCTGGCCACGCCGGTACTGCGGGCGGCCGTCGACCGCCTGGCGCCCCCCATGGACACTGTCGCCGCCTACCACTTCGGCTGGATCGACGCTCAGGGCAACCCGGCGGCCGGGGACGGCGGCAAGGCCGTGCGCCCGGCGCTGGCCGTGCTCTCCGCCGAGGTCGCCGGGGCCGCGCCCGAGGCCGGTGTGCCCGGCGCGGTCGCCGTGGAGCTCGTCCACAACTTCTCCCTGCTGCACGACGACCTGATGGACGGCGACGAACAGCGCCGCCACCGCGACACGGTCTGGAAGGTGCACGGCCCCGCCCAGGCCATCCTGGTCGGCGACGCCCTGTTCGCGCTGGCCAACGAGGTGCTCCTCGAACCGGGCACCGCCGAGGCCGGGCGCGCCGCCCGCCGCCTGACCAGCGCCACCCTCGCCCTGATCGACGGTCAGGCGCAGGACATCTCCTACGAGCACCGAGACCGGGTCAGCGTCGCCGAGTGCCTGGAGATGGAGGGCAACAAGACCGGCGCCCTGCTCGCCTGCGCCTCCTCCGTCGGCGCGGTCCTCGGCGGCGCGGACGACCGCACCGCCGACACCCTGGAGACGTACGGGTACCACCTCGGCCTGGCCTTCCAGGCCGTCGACGACCTCCTCGGCATCTGGGGCGACCCGGGGGCCACCGGCAAGCAGACCTGGAGCGATCTGCGCCAGCGCAAGAAGTCCCTGCCGGTCGTCGCCGCGCTCGCGGCGGGCGGCCCGGCCTCCGAGCGGCTCGGCGAGATCCTCGCCGCCGACGCCAAGAGCAGCGACTTCGCGAACTTCTCCGAGGAGGAGTTCGCGGCCCGCGCCGCCCTCATCGAGGAGGCGGGCGGCCGGGAGTGGACGGCCGAGGAGGCGCGCCGTCAGCACACCATCGCCATCGAAGCCCTCGACGCCGTCGACATGCCCGAGCGGGTACGGGCCGCGTTCACGGCGCTCGCCGACTTCGTCGTCGTACGAGAGAGATGATCACTATCGGTCGAACCAGCCTCGCGTAGTCGCCGGCCGGTGCTGCAAGGTGGTTTCAGGCACCGGCCGACGGCGGACCCACAGCAGCACGACTTGCACGACTGCACGAAGGGGAAGCCATGACAGCGACGACCGACGGAAGCACCGGGGCGACACTGCCGACCCGTGCTGCCGCGGCCAGTGAAACCGTACTCAGCACCCCCGAGGCGGCCGGGGTACAAGAAGCCGCCGCGGCCGCCGTCCGGCGGGCCACCGACTTCCTGCTCGCCCAGCAGGACGCCGAGGGCTGGTGGAAGGGCGACCTCGAGACGAACGTCACCATGGACGCCGAGGACCTGCTCCTGCGCCAGTTCCTGGGCATCCTGGAGGAGGACACCACCCGGGCCGCCGCGCTGTTCATCCGCGGGGAGCAGCGCGAGGACGGCACCTGGGCCACCTTCTACGGCGGCCCGGGCGAACTCTCCACCACCATCGAGGCCTACGTCGCCCTCCGGCTGGCCGGCGACACGCCGGACGAACCCCACATGGCCCGGGCCTCCGCCTGGGTGCGCGAGCAGGGCGGCATCGCGGCCTCCCGTGTCTTCACCCGGATCTGGCTCGCCCTGTTCGGCTGGTGGAAGTGGGAGGACCTGCCGGAACTGCCTCCCGAGCTGATCTGGTTCCCCAAGTGGTTCCCGCTCAACATCTACAACTTCGGGTGCTGGGCGCGGCAGACGATCGTGCCCCTGACCGTCGTCTCGGCCAAACGCCCGGTGCGTCCGGCCCCGTTCCCGCTCGACGAACTGCACACCGACCCCGGCAGCCCCCGGCCGCCGCGGCCGCTCGCCCCGGCGCGCACCTGGGACGGACTGTTCCAGCGGCTCGACATGGTCGTGCGCGGCTACCGCGGCGTCGCCGTGCGCAAGGTGCGCGAGGCCGCCATGAACTCGGCCGCCCGCTGGATCATCGAGCGGCAGGAGAACGACGGCTGCTGGGGCGGCATCCAGCCGCCGGCCGTGTACTCGGTCATCGCCCTGTACCTGCTCGGCTACGACCTCGAACATCCGGTGATGCGGGCGGGCCTGAAGTCTCTGGACCGCTACGCCGTGTGGCGCGAGGACGGCGCCCGCATGATCGAGGCCTGCCAGTCGCCGGTGTGGGACACCTGCCTGGCCACCATCGCCCTCGCCGACGCCGGACTGCCCGCCGACCACCCGCAGTTGGTCAAGGCCGCCGACTGGATGCTGGGCGAGCAGATCGTCCGCCCCGGCGACTGGTCGGTGCGCCGTCCCGGACTGCCGCCCGGCGGCTGGGCGTTCGAGTTCCACAACGACAACTACCCGGACATCGACGACACCGCCGAGGTCGTCCTCGCCCTGCGCCGGGTCAGGCACCACGATCCGGAGCGGCTGGACAAGGCCATCGGGCGCGGGGTGCGCTGGAACCTCGGGATGCAGTCGAAGGACGGCGCCTGGGGAGCCTTCGACGCCGACAACACCAGCCTGTTCCCCAACCGGCTGCCGTTCTGCGACTTCGGCGAGGTGATCGACCCGCCCTCGGCGGACGTCACCGCGCACGTCGTGGAGATGCTCGCCGCCGAGGGCCTGACCCACGATCCGCGCACCCGGCGCGGCATCGAATGGCTGCTGGCCGAACAGGAGCCGGACGGCTCGTGGTTCGGCCGCTGGGGCGTCAACTACCTCTACGGCACCGGGTCGGTCGTGCCCGCGCTGACCGCCGCGGGCCTGCCCGGCTCCCATCCGGCCGTCCGCCGCGCGGTGAGCTGGCTGGAGAGCGTGCAGAACGACGACGGCGGCTGGGGCGAGGACCTGCGCTCCTACAAGGACGTCGGGGAGTGGAGAGGCAGGGGCGCCTCCACCGCCTCGCAGACCGCCTGGGCCCTGATGGCCCTGCTGGCCGCGGGGGAGCAGGACTCCAAGGCCGTCGAGCGCGGCGTCGAGTGGCTCGCGGCCACCCAGCAGGAGGACGGCTCCTGGGACGAGCCGTACTTCACCGGCACCGGCTTCCCCTGGGACTTCTCCATCAACTACCACCTGTACCGGCAGGTCTTCCCGCTCACCGCGCTCGGCCGGTATGTGCACGGCGAGCCCCTCACCGGCCGGCGACGCCCCGCCGGTGCCCTCGCCGGCCGGCCCGGCGCCGAGGCCAAGGGGAGCTGATGCGCACACGGCCCGGACCGGCCCCGCTGCTGATCGCCTGCGCGCTCGGCATCGAGCGTCTCGCCCTGCGCGCCGGCGACCGCGGCGGAGCCGGCGGGCCGGTCACCGTCCTGCGGACGGGCATGGGGCCCAAGGCGGCGGAACGCTCCGTCACCCGGGTCCTCGCCGGCCCCCCGCTGGACCGGGCCGCGGTGCTCGCCACCGGCTTCTGCGCGGGGCTCGCCCCGGGCATGCACCCCGGCGACCTCGTCGTCGCCGAGGAGACCCGGGACCCGCACGGCACCGTCCCCTGTGTGGGCACCGAACTGCTCGTCAAGGAACTCACCCGCACCCTGCCCGGGCGCACCGTGCACACCGGGCCGCTCACCGGCTCCGATCACGTCGTGCGCGGCCCCGAGCGGTCCGATCTGCGCGCCACCGGCGCGATCGCTGTCGACATGGAGTCGGCGGCCACGCTTCTGAGCGCCGTGCGCACGGGCGTGCGCCCCGTTGCGGCCGTGCGGGTGGTCGTGGACGCTCCAGAACATGAACTCGTCCGTATCGGTACGGTGCGCGGTGGAATATCAGCCTTCCGTGTTCTTCGTTCCGTCCTGCCGACTTTTTTCGAATGGCACCGTAATGTGCTGCTCCCCCGGAGGTGAGCCAGATGGCCATGCCGCTGCGCCAGTCCGTCAAAGTCGCCACATACCTGGCCGAACAGAAGCTGCGCAAGCGGGACAAGTTCCCGCTGATCGTCGAACTCGAACCGCTTTTCGCCTGCAACCTCAAGTGCGAGGGCTGCGGCAAGATCCAGCATCCGGCCGGAGTGCTCAAGCAGCGCATGCCCGTCGCCCAGGCGGTGGGAGCGGTACTGGAGTCCGGTGCGCCGATGGTGTCCATCGCGGGCGGTGAGCCCCTGATGCACCCGCAGATCGACGAGATCGTCCGGCAGCTGGTGGCCAAGCGCAAGTACGTCTTCCTGTGCACCAACGCGCTGCTGATGCGCAAGAAGATGGACAAGTTCAAGCCGTCCCCCTACTTCGCCTTCGCGGTGCACATCGACGGCCTGCGCGATCGGCACGACGAGTCGGTGGCGAAGGAGGGCGTGTTCGACGAGGCGGTGGAGGCCATCAAGGAGGCCAAGCGGCGCGGCTTCCGGGTGACCACCAACTCCACGTTCTTCAACACCGACACCCCGCAGACCGTCGTCGAGGTGCTCAACTTCCTCAACGACGACCTCAAGGTCGACGAGATGATGATCTCACCGGCCTACGCCTACGAGAAGGCGCCCGACCAGGAGCACTTCCTGGGCGTGGAGCAGACCCGTGAGCTGTTCAGGAAGGCCTTCGCGGGCGGAAACAGGGGCCGCTGGCGGCTGAACCACTCCCCGCTGTTCCTCGACTTCCTCGAGGGCAAGGTCGACTTCCCGTGCACCGCCTGGGCGATCCCGAACTACTCCCTCTTCGGCTGGCAGCGCCCCTGCTACCTGATGAGCGACGGGTACGTGCCGACGTACCGGGAGCTCATCGAGGACACCGACTGGGACAAGTACGGCCGGGGCAAGGACCCGCGCTGCGCCAACTGCATGGCGCACTGCGGCTACGAACCCACGGCCGTGCTGGCCACCATGGGATCGCTGAAGGAGTCCCTGCGCGCCATGCGCGAGACCATCTCCGGGAACCGGGACTGACGGCATGGCCGCCATTCCTCTGGGCGTCCCCGAGGTACCGGCCCGGCCGATCGGCGAGCGGCGAGTGTCGCGGCGGATCGACGTCGGGCCGGTGGCGGTCGGGGGCGGGGCGCCGGTGTCGGTGCAGTCGATGACGACGACGCGTACGTCGGACATCGGTGCGACGTTGCAGCAGATCGCGGAACTGACGGCGTCGGGGTGCCAGATCGTGCGGGTGGCGTGTCCGACGCAGGACGACGCGGACGCGTTGGCGACGATCGCGCGGAAGTCGCAGATCCC
>NZ_JBIUVQ010000013.1:0-259131 GCF_044743035.1 Streptomyces sp. NPDC087787 | reverse complement strand
GTCCTCGTCCTCGAGGACTCGGACGGCCGGACGGGACTGGGCGAGGTACCGGGCGGTGAGGACATCACCCGGACGCTACGCGAAGCCGAGTCCCTCGTCGTCGGCGCACGGCTGGGCGACTACAAACGCGTCCTGCGGTCCGTGGGGGAGAGATTCGGCGGACGTGACGAGCGCGGACGGGGCGAGCAGACCTTCGACCTGCGCACCGCCGTGCATGTTGTCACGGCCGTCGAATCGGCGTTGCTGGACCTGCTGGGCAGGCATCTGGAGGTCCCCGTCGCCGCGCTGCTCGGCGACGGCCGGCAGCGCGACTCCGTACGGGTCCTGGGCTACCTCTTCTACGTCGGTGACCCCGACCGGACCGATCTGGACTACGTCCGTGAAGAGGGCTCCCCCGTGGAGTGGTACCGCATCCGCCGCCAGGAGGCCCTGACTCCGGAGGCGATCGTCCGGCAGGCCGAGGCGACGTACGCGCGCTACGGCTTTTGCGACTTCAAGCTCAAGGGCGGCGTCCTGCCGGGCGTTGAGGAGGTCAAGGCGGTACGGGCACTGAAGGAACGCTTCCCCGAGGCGCGGATCACCCTCGACCCCAACGGGGCCTGGTCCCTGCGCGAAGCAGTCGAGCTGTGCGGGCCACTGACCGGCACGCTCGCCTACGCCGAGGATCCCTGCGGAGCCGAGAACGGCTACTCGGGCCGGGAGATCCTCGCGGAGTTCCGCCGGGCCACCGGACTGCCCACCGCGACCAACATGATCGCGACCGACTGGCGCCAGCTCACCCACGCACTGGCGCTGCGGTCGGTCGACATCCCTCTCGCGGACCCGCACTTCTGGACCATGCAGGGGTCCGTTCGGGTGGCCCAACTGTGCCACGACGCGGGCATGACCTGGGGCTGCCACTCCAACAACCACTTCGACATCTCACTCGCCATGATGGCGCACTGCGGAGCCGCCGTCCCCGGTGACTACAACGCGCTGGACACCCACTGGATCTGGCAGGAGGGCCTGGAACGCCTCACGGTCCGGCCCCCGCGGATCACCGGCGGGGAGATCGCTGTGGACGACTCACCGGGACTCGGTGTCGAGCTCGACATGGACAGGCTCCTCGCCGCCCACGAGCTCTACCTGGAGAAGCGGCTGTCGGGCCGTGACGACGCCGCCGGGATGCGCTACCTGATGAAGGGCTGGGCCTTCGACAGCAAACGCCCCTGCCTGGTGCGGTGACGTACTCTCCACTTTCGACGTTTCGTCGGTCGTCGCGTGGGTCGCTCGGGCGGGTGATGCGGCGTCACCTGGCCACGCCGGCTGGTGACAACAGAGAGGCATCGGCGGCGCCTTGCGTCTCCTCCGGGGAGAGACTCTGTCCTTGCCGAAAGCCGGTCCACCGCGGACCGGATCGGCCGATCGGCAGGATCCGGCATGGCGGACCGCTGCTTGGCCGGCGGCCGGGACGACGCGCCTGGGAGCGCGAAGGCCCGGACGCCGGCCGGGCGGAAAGGCGAGGCCGGCCGCCGGGGTACGGCGGTCCCCCGGTCGGCGTCGGCCTCGTCAGGAGCCGCCGCGCCGGTCTCCGTCTTCGTTGCGCGCAGAGCTCTGTCGCGTCGTGTCCGGCGCCGTGCCCGTCGTGAACGGCAGCACCAGCCGGGAGGGGTGTGCGGCGTCGCGGTAGATCTTGTGGGTGACGGGGCGGCCCACCGGCAGGTGGAAGGCGTCCGGTGGCAGCAGCGCGTTGTGCGCGTCGGCCAGCGGCTCGTCGTTGGAGAGCTCCACGACCAGCTTGTGGCCGGGCAGGAACGTCGCCGCGAACGGGTAGACGCGCAGCACGTACTCCTCGATCTTCCCCGGCTCGACCGGCACCGCGCGGGTGTGCGGGTGGTAGGGGTCGCCCTCGGTGGTGCGTCCCTCGTCGAGCTCGCGGTGCGAGGCCTTCAGGTAGGCGGTCGTGATGAGCTGCCGCTTGCCGCCCGGGGCCTCGTCCCACATGCGCAGGATGAAGTTGGTGTCGGGCTGGTCGATCTCCGCGAAGAGGTGCGCCGCGCCCTGGCCGATCATCTCGGTGGGCTCGGTGAACGGCTCGGTGCTCCAGCTGAGCGTCTCCACCTTGTCGGTGACCGTGAGCGGCGCCTGGTAAAAGCCGTCGGGGACGGCGTGCTCGGCGCCCATGGGCTCGGGCTCGAAGGAGAGCTTGTGGCGCGGGCGGAGGTAGAGCGGCTTGTGCTCCACGTCCTTGGGTGGCCACTGCGCCCCGGTGACGTACTGGCGTGAGCCCTCGACGTGCACGGTGACGGCGGGCTCGTCCATGATCCCGTTGTCGATGCCCTTGATCCAGTAGTCGTACCAGCGGAACATCTTGTCGTGCTCTTCGATGAAGGGGCGCGACTGCATGGGCGGGTACGGGCCGATGTCCAGCTTCTTGGGGCCCTTGAGGCGGTTGAAGACCTCGATGGTGCCGTCCATCGTCCAGCCGCGGCCCTGGTCGATCTGGAGCCAGACCGGGATGTCGATGTTGGGCGCGAGGGTGACGGGGTTGCGTTCCTCGTACCACTCGCCGTCGACCTCGTTCATCACGATGTCGAACCAGGCCTCGTGGTTCTTCGGGTAGTTCAGCACGTGGACCAGGTTGGGCCAGGCGGCCACGTCCGGGTCCCGCAGGCGCTCGGCGACCCGCTTCTTGATCTCTTCGGGCGAGCAGGTCTCGAGCATGCGGGACTTGACGCCGTCGGTGAAGGCCCAGCCGGAGTCGCCGCCGCGCCCCTCACGGGCGGCGCGCGGCATGAACCACATGACGCCGCCGTGGTAGGTGGTCTCGTAGAAGTCGTAGTGGCCGCCGCTGACGAAGATCGCCTTGAGGCTCGGCGGACGCTCGGCCGCCGCCAGCACCTGCATCGAGCCGAAGTAGGAGATGCCGATCATGCCGACGTTGCCGTCGCACCACGGCTGCGCGGCGACCCACTCGATGAAGTCGTACGCGTCCTGGCCGAGCGGGACGCCACCGGCGTTGTAGTTGCCGATGTGCTCGCCCTCGGAGGCGCCGGAGCCGCGCAGGTCGCCGATGACGTGGACGTAGCCCTCCTGGACGACGCGCGCGATGTCGCCGGCCTCGATGCAGCCGTCCCACATGGGGCTCGGCCGGCGCTGCGGCGGGGTAGTCAGGGCCAGGGCCTGGAGCTCCTTGCCGTACGGGCTCAGGGCCACCAGCGCGGGCCGCGGTGTGCCGTCCACACCGCTGTACGCGTCGGCGACCAGGGTGACGCCGTCACGCATCGGCACCTGGAGATCCTTGCGGACGGCGATCGACTGCTCGCCCGCGCGGATCGTGTGAAGGTCAGTCATGGGTGTGAAGCTCCTGTGTCACGCGTTCTGTTCGAGGTGTGTGCGGTAGCCGGCCATGGAGGTGAAGAACGGCGACGGCTCGAGCACGGGGTCCCCGGTGTAGCCGAGCTCGTCGGCGGCACGGGCGAACGGGGAGTACGGCGAATCCGTCTCCCGCAGGCCCGCCTCCAGGCATCCGCAGGCGGCCGCGGCGACACGGGCCTCGATGTCCAGGCTCTGGGTGATTGCCTCCTGGGCCTGCGCCTCGTCGAGTTCGACGCCGTACGGTGTGCCGTCGACGCGGCGGTAGGGGTGCCCCAGGTAGAGGTGGAGCGGGCGGATCTCGTCCCGCAGGTACTCCAGGCCGGCGCGGTAGGCGACCGGGTCCGTGTAGCCCGGGAAGCCGTTCGCCGCCCCGTGGACCTGGACGGCGTCTCCGGTGAACACCGAGCGCTGTCCGTCGACGACGTAGGCGACCGATCCGGGTGTGTGGCCCGGTACGGAGTGCACCGACACGGAGACATCACCGCCGAGGGAGAGGGTCTCGCCGCCCTTGACCAGCACGGAGGGCTCCATCTCGCCGGAGATGACGGCCTCCGTGGCGGCCGTCACCTTCGCCTCGCCCTCGGGGTCGTCCAGGTACCGGCCCCGTCCCGCGAGGTACTCCTCGACGTGGGCCCGGCGCGAGCGGAGCATCGGTGCGTCGGCCTCGTGGATGACCACCTGGGCGCGCCGCCCGGTGAGCTCCCACAGGGCGTGCGCTCCGCCGACGTGGTCGATGTGACCATGGGTCAGCAGGATCCAGCGCACGTCCTCGATGCGGCGTCCGATCGCCTCGAGCGCGGGAGCCATCCCTTGGGCGGGCGACGAGGCGATGCCGGTGTCGACGATCGCCGGCTCGGGCGCGTCGATGAAGAAGCTGTAGAGACCGAACCGGCCCCAGGGCGAGACCAGGGGGTGGACGGTGACTGGGTGCGTCATGCTTTCCTACTCCGCTCGTGCACGGGCCGGCCGGTCAGCCGCGGCCGAGGAAGTCGCGTGTCTGGGTGAAGACCGCGTGGTACTCGGGGATCCAGGAGAAGTGCTGGACGAACCCGTGGCCCGCTCCCGCGTACCGGCTCACCGTCGCTTCCACACCGGCTTCGCGCAGCCGCTCGCCGTACAGTTCGCCCTCGTCGCGCATGGGGTCGTGCTCGGCGGTGACGACCAGCGCGGGCGGCAGGCCGGTGAGGTCGGTCCGCCTGATCGGCGACACCAGCGGGTCCGCGGGGTCGGCGCCGCTGTCGAGGTAGAAGGCGTTGAAGGGCTTCAGTCCGGCCGTCTCCAGGCCGTAGCCCACCGCGTTCTCCCGCAGCGACGGGTAGCGGTCGACGTCGAAGTCCAGGTCGAGCGAGGGGTAGTAGAGGATCTGGTGGGTGATCCGGTCGAAGCCGTCGTCGTGCGCCCTGGCGGCGACCGCGGCGGCGAAGGTGCCGCCGGAGCTGTCACCGGCGACGGCGAGGGTCGTACCGTCCCAGGCCAGGCCCGTACCCTCCTCGGCGACCCAGCGCACGACCGCGTAGCAGTCGTCGAGACCGGCCGGGAAGGCCGCCTCGGGTGCCAGGCGGTAGCCGACGGAGACGACCTTGAGCCCGGTCTCCTTGGCCAGTGAGCGCGCGACGTGGTCGTGGGTCTCCAGGCTGCCGAGGAAGAACGCGCCGCCGTGGAAGTAGACCAGCACGCCGTAGCTGTCGGCCTCGACAGGGGTGTAGATCCGTACCGGTACCTCGCCGGCGGCCGTCTTCGCCGTCACGCTGTCGACCGCGTGGAGCGGCAGGCGCTCCTCCAGGGGGGCGACGTGCCCCTCGTCCGCGGCGCGCATGGCGACCGGGTCGAGCGGGCCCTCGGGCGGGGTGGGCAGGCTCGCGATGAACTTGGCGATCTCGGGATGCAGCGTCATGGTGTCACTCACTCCTGCCCGGCAGCGGCGGGCTTCTGGCCGGGGAAGACGTCGTTGATCTCGTCCTCGGTCCACCCTTGGCGCGAGATGCGCTGCAGTTCGTCGGTCACCGGCTTGCGGGTGGCCTGGTACAGGGCCAGCGCCTCCTTCACTGAGTCCGCCTGCCGCAGGGCGTCGGCGAGCGCGCCGCCGTCCTCGATGGCCGAGTTGGCGCCCTGGCCCTGGTGGTGCAGCATCGAGTGGGCCGCATCGCCGACGAGGACGACGGAGTCCGAGTGCCATGTGTCGACCGGGTCGATGTCGTAGACGGCGCGGACGTTCACGGTGTCCATGTCGAGGTCGCGCGTGATGCTCACGAGGCGCTCGTCGAAGCCCTCCACCGTCTTCAGCATGTCGTCCTTGGTGACCTGCGGGTTCCAGGTGCCGTCCGGGCACAGGGCGGTGATGTCGAACGACACCTGGCCCCGGTGGCGCAGCGGCAGCAGGTAGATCTTCGTGCCCTTGCCGATGTACATCCGGAGGTTGTCGTCGACGACCATCCCGTGGGCGGCGCCGACGGGGATGACCGCGCGGTAGGCGTGCTCGCCCGAGAACACCGGGCCCTTCTCGCCGAACAGCTCCTTGCGCACCACCGACTTGATGCCGTCGGCGCCGACGACCAGGTCGGCCTCGACGGTCTTGCCGCCCGCGAAGGTGAGGACCGAGCTGTCCCCCTTGTCCTCGATGCTCTCGAGCTTGTGGCCGAGGTGCACCATCCCCTCGGGGAGGACGCCCAGAAGCGCGTCGATGAAGTCGCCGCGGTGGATCAGGTGGGTATGGGTCTGCTCGCCGTCGGCCGGCCACGTCTCTTTCATGATCGGGTCACCGGTGGCCGTGAGGATCTCGAAGTACTCGCTCGGCGAGGTCACCTTCGCGATCGCGTCGAAGATCCCCCACTGGCGGAACCGGTTCATGGTGACGGGACGCAGACCGATGCCGGCGCCCACCTCCCGGATCTGGTTGGCCTGCTCGTAGACGTCGACCTCGGCGCCGAGCAGGCTCAGGGCCTTGGCCGCCGCCGCGCCGCCGTACCCCGCTCCGACGACGGCGATCTTCAGGTTCTTCAGGTCTGAGGACTGCATGGTGGTTCTCTCTCTACTTCTGCAGGGTGAGGAAGTCGGCGGGGTTGTCGACGAAGATCGTCTTGATGGCGGCCTCGTCGAGACCGGCGGCGCGGAGGTCCGGGATGAGGTCCTCGAAGATGTAGTTGACGGTGTGGCCCTTGACGCCCGGCCAGCCCAGCGGGCTGCAGTTGGCGTCGGCGGAGGCGAGGACCTGCTTCAGCCGTCGGCCCCCGTCGATGAACCGCAGGAAGTGGTCCAGCCGCTCCTTGCGCGGGCGGGCCCAGAACGGCGGGTCGGGCAGCTCGGTCTCGTAGCCGAAGGTGTCGAAGCCGATGCGGCCGCCCTGCTCCGCGATCCAGACGTCGCGCGTCTTGTCGGCGTTCACGCCGTCGTCGACGTGCCCGAACAGGACGCGGTCCAGCGGCAGTCCCTCCTCGTCGAAGACGGCGATCGCGTTCTCGGCGTCGATCGCGAGGTGGGTCAGGATCGGCACGCCCGTGGTGAGCGAGGCGCGGGCCGCGGCGCGGTAGATCCGCTTGTCCAGGTCCGTCATGCGGCCGCCGCGGCTGACACCGACCTTGATGACACCGGCGAGGCCGCCGCTGCTGCCGATGCCGACGGTGATCTCGTGGACGAACTGCCGCATCAGGTAGTCCACGTCGGCGTTCGCGAAGTGCGGCAGGGCGGTGTCGCCGCCGACGAAGCCGGTGCAGGCGACGATGTGGACGCCGGTCTTCGCGGACAGCGACTTGTAGTAGTCGACGTCGCGGCCGTTGCAGATGCCGGTCGCGTCGACGAAGGTGCCGCCGCCGTACTCGTGGAACGCGCGCAGCTTCGGGACGGTCTCCTCGTACCGCTGCTCCGGGGTCTTCCACCACTTGGTGTCCAGTTCGGACCCGGGCATGCCGTACCCGATGTGCTCGTGGACCGCGACGAGTCCCAGCTCCTCGGCCGGGACCGGCCCCAGGACCGTGTTCACTCTCGACACAAAACTCACCTTTGAGTAAGAGACTTGATGGTCGTTCGTGCCGGCGCGCTCAGCGCACCGACAGCAGGTCGCGCGGGTTCTCCACGAGAATCCGCCGCGCGTCCTCGTCGCTGAGACCCTGTGTCTTCAGGAGCGGGACGAAGGTGGTCAGGACATGGCTGTACGGCAGGTCGTTGCCGGGGTGGCCCTTCGCCACACCGGTCGCGCTGCTCGACAGCAGGATCCGGTCGGCGACGCCGGCCTTCACCAGGTCGGCGACCACAGCGGCACGCTCGGCGTCGGTGACGTGTTCCCCGTCCTCCACGCCTACGTGGTCGAGCGCGACGTAGGCGCCTCGCCGGGCGACCTCCAGGGGTGCCCCGGCGGCGACGGCGTCCTTGCGGTCGAGTCCGCCGACGACGACACGGTCGGCCGGCAGCTTCTCGTCCAGGACGACGTCCAGGTCGTGCAGGGCGTCGCTCCCGTAGCGGATGGAGACCGCGACGCCGGTGCTCAGAGCGGTACGGGCCGCCCCCCGGAACAGGCTCTCGTCGGTCGCGGTCATGCCCGCGTGGGTCGCGGTGGTGGCCACCAGGCCCGCCGCGCCGCGGCGCTCCACCCGCGGGACCACCATGCCCTCGGTGACCTCCTTGGTGAAGAGGTCGGCGAACTTCTCGGCCGGCCACGGCGTCGGCGGGTTGGTCTGCGGCGTGAGGAAGTAACCGCCGAGCAACTCCTCCGGGCCCTGCCCCGTCGACGCGACGATGTGCACGCCGGTCGCGCGGGAGAGGGTCTCGTACAGCCGGACGTCCCGGCCGTGGAACATGCCGGTGCTGTCGACGATCGTCCCGCCACCGTGGGCGCGGAAGTCCTTCAGCTTCGCGGCCAGGGTCTCGAAGATCTCGGCGCGGTCGATGGTGATGTCGAAGGCGTGCTCGGCGCCGGGCACCACCGACAGCAGCGCCTCATGGACCGAGACGACACCCAGCTCGGTGGCCGGCACCGGGCCCAGGACGGTGTTCACGGTGTTGCTCTCGACGCTCATGCCTTGCCTCACATGTCCGGTGTGGGGTGCCCGCGCACCCTGTGGCTGCGGTCACGGTAGCCATTCGCTTTACATGACGTCAATGAAATGAACGCCACGAAAAAACAATTCTCCAAGGGTTGCGCGAACGTGACCGGCCCCCTTGCGCGCTGCACTGTCAAGTGCATGACATATGCATCCCGTGCATATGACGCCATGTAAAGCATTCACTTGTTCGATATGGGGTCAGATACTTCACTGTGGGGCATGAGCACCCCGCCCACCTCCGACGTCGACCTCTTCGCCGACGAAGTCGTCCTCGATCCCTACCCCGTCTACGCCGAACTCCGGGAACGGGGCCCCGTGGTCCACCTCCCGGAGAACGACGTCTACGCGCTGACGCGATACGACGTCGTCCGCGGCGCCCTCGCCGACTGGGAGTCGTTCTCCTCGACCTCGATCGCCTTCAATCCGATGGCCAACGAGGCGCTCACCGGCACCTCGCTCGCGTCCGACCCGCCCGTGCACACCCAGTTGCGCGCCACGCTCACCGAGAACCTCTCCCCGCGTGCGCTGCGCGGTCTCAAGGCCGGGATCGAGACGAAGGCGGACGCTCTCGTCGCCGCGCTGGTCGAGAAGGGCTCCTTCGAGGCCGTCGACGCACTCGCCCGGGCCTTCCCGCTGGAGGTCGTCGCGGACCTGATCGGCTTCACCGGACACGTGCGCGACAACATGCTCCGCTGGGGACAGGCCGCCATGCAGGTCCTCGGCCCCATGAACCAGCGCACGGCCGAGAACTTCCCCGTCGCCGGCGAGCTCTACGCCTGGTGCTCCCAGGTCAAGGCCGACGACCTCGCCGAAGGGTCCGTGGGCCGCGGCATCTTCGAGGCCGAGGCCCGCGGCGCCATCCCGGCGGACACGGCCGGCCACATCATCCACCAGTACCTCGGGGCCGGCGTCGACACCACCATCGCGTCGATCGGAAACATCGTCGCCCTCTTCGCCCGGCATCCCGACCAGCTCGCCCTGGTCCGTGAGAACCCGTCGCTGGTCCCCGCGGCGTTCAACGAGGTGCTGCGCTTCTGGGCTCCCGTCCACGCCTGGGGCCGGCGCGTCACGAAGGACGTCACGATCGAAGGGGCGGTCGTCCCGGCGGGCGCACAGGTCGCGATCCTGTTCGGCGCCGGCAACCGCGACCCCAGGCACTACGAGAACCCGGACGCCTTCCTCGTCGAGCGCAATCCGGTCGACCACCTCTCGTTCGGCTACGGCCCGCACGGCTGCGCCGGCCAGGGGCTCGCCCGCCTGGAGGCCCACGCCGTGATCGAGGCGCTCTCCCGGCGTGTCGAGCGCCTCGTCGCCGGGCCCGAGGTCCGCGTCCCCAGCAACACCACCCGGAGCATCGAGGAGCTCCCCGTCCTGGAGGTGATCCCCGCATGAAGATCGTTCTTGACCGCCCCCGCTGTGAGGGCCACGGCCTGTGCGAGGAGGCCGCGCCGCAGCTCATGCACCTCGACGACGAGGGCGAACTGGTCCTGGACCGCGAGGAGGTCGGTGAGACCGACGCCGCCCTGGCGAACGCCGCCGTCCGTGTGTGTCCGGTCGCGGCGCTGAGGGTCGTATGAGCGCCGGCACCCTGAAGCGCGTCGTCGTCGTCGGCAACGGGATCGCCGGGCTCACCGCGGCCGACACCCTCCGCGAGGCCGGCTTCGACGGCGAGCTGACCATCGTCGGCGACGAACGGCACGCGGCATACAGCCGCCCGGCCCTGTCGAAGGCGCTCCTGCTCGACGGTGACGACATGTCGTCGCACGAGCTGCCGCCGGCCGGCCACGGGGCGAGCGAACTGCTCGGCGTGCGGGCGACCGGCCTCGACCTCGACCGCCGGCTCGTCTCGCTCGACGACGGCACGGCGCTGCCGTACGACCGCGTAGTTCTGGCCACCGGTTCCCGGGCGCGACGCCTCTCCGATCTGCCCGGGGAAGTCACCCTGCGCGGGCTCGACGACGCACTGTCCCTGCGCGGCCGGCTGGCGGCCGGGCCGTCGGTCGTCGTGGTGGGCGGCGGCCCGCTCGGCATGGAGATAGCGTCCGGCTGTCTGGCCGCCGGCTGCAAGGTCACGCTCGTCTCCCAGGGCGCGCCGCTGATTCTCCAGCTCGGCCCGTATCTCGCCGGCGTGTTCGTCAAGGCCGCGCTGGGCCAGGGGCTCACCGTCGTGGAGACCGCGGCCGCCCGGATCGAGGGGAGCGACGGAAGCACCCGGGTCGTCCTCGACGAGGGCGGGGTTCTCGAGGCCGAGGTGATCCTGACCGCCGCCGGCGACGTTCCCAACACGGAGTGGCTCGCCGGCTCGGGACTCACCGCCCAGGGCGCCATCCGGGTCGACGAGCGCGGTCTCGTCCGCCCCGACGTGGCGGCCGTCGGCGATCTCGCGGCCTTCCCCACCCCGCAGGGCCTGCGCCGCATCCCTCTGTGGAGCAGCGCGGTCGAGCAGGCGAAGGTCGCGGCGCGGGCACTCGTCCGCGGCAACGAGGCTCCGCCGTTGCGGTTCCAGCCGTACTTCTGGACGGAGCAGTTCGGACTGAGCCTGAAGGCGGTGGGCAACCTGCCGGTGGAAGGTGAGCCGGAGTACGTCGACGGAGAGCCCGGCGGCGGTCCGGCGCTGATGCGCTGGTCGCACCGGGACGGCACCGGTGACGCCGTGGCGCTCGACTACCGGATCCCCATCCCCCGGCTGCGCCGGATGACCCGGGCGGCCACGTAGGGTTCGCCGCATGAGCACAGAGGAACGGGGCACCACGGGTTCGGGCCTGGACCGGCTGGCCTCGGTCAACCTGAACCTGCTGGTGCCCCTCCTCGCGCTCCTCGAGGAGCGTTCGGTGACCAGGGCCGCGGAGCGGGTCGGCCTGTCGCAGCCGGCGATGAGTCACGCCCTGACGAGAATGCGGCGCATGCTGGGGGACGACCTCGTCGTCCGGCAGGGGAGCGGGGTCACGCTGACACCGCGCGCACTGGAGCTGGTGGGGCCGCTGCGCAGTGCTCTGCAGCAGACGGCACGGATCGTGAACTTCCCCCTCTTCGACCCCGCGACGGACCGGCGGGTCATCACGGTCGCCATGACGAACAGCACGGCGTTCGTCGTGGGGCCCCGGCTGACCCGGCTCGTCACCGAGCGCGCTCCGCACGCCACGCTGCGACTGCGGACGATCACGGTGCCGACCGAGGCGACCTTCACCGATCAGGGCGTCGACGTCGTGCTGATCTCCGAGGGGCACTTCTCGCCGTATCCGCGCGAGCGCCTGTACAACGACCGCTGTGTGGTGGTGGCCTCCCCGGACACCCCACCGGACGCCGACGCGCTCGCGCTCCTGACGACACAGCCGCACGTCGTCGTCGACACCGACCGGCGGGTCTTTCCCTACTCCGTGCTGGAGGACAAGGGCATCCCCTACCGGGTGGGCCAGCTGAGCTCCGACTTCCTGCTGGTGCCCTTCCTGGTCGCCCGCGCGGGCGGCGTCGCTCTCCTGCGTCACCAGGTCGCCGCCGCCATGCGCACGCTCGCCGACCTGCGGATCGAGGAGTTCCCCTTCCCGCTTCCCGGACTCGGGATCGACATGGTCTGGAACCCCCGGCTGGCCGATCAGCACTTCGTCGAGTGGCTCCGGGCGCTGCTCCTCGACGTCGCGGCGGGGCTCTGACCCCGGTCAGCTCAGCAGCCGCACCCAGCTGGAACCGAGCTCGTCGAGCATCTGGTCGCGCGTGATCTTCCAGTCGGCGCCGTCCCAGTGCTGGGCGACGTAGTCGAGCTGGGACATGGCGAGAACGCCCCGGAAGTGGCGTTGGTGGGGTTCGAGGCGCCCGGCCGCAGTCAGCCCGTCCTCGATGTCGCTGATGGCCTCCTCCAGCCACCGCTCGACCAGGTCGGGTAGATCCGGATCGATCACCGCGGCATCGCGGCCGATGCGGATGATCGGCCGGATGGCCGGCCAGCTCTCCGCGGTCCGCCGCAGCCACGCCATGATCGCCTCCGGCGTCCCCTCGGCGACGGTGGCCACCAGGTCCCGCGCCGTGGAGCCGTGTTCGGGAGAGCGGACGCGTTGCAGCACCTCGTTGAGCTGCTCGTCGATCAGTGCCCTCATCAGGTCACTGCGCGAGGGGAAGTACGCGTAGAAGGTCACGCGCGTGGTGCCCGCGGCGGTCGCGATGTCGTCGACCGTGGTGGCTGCGTACCCCTTCGTCTTGAACAGCTCGAGTCCCGACTCCAGCAGCAGACGGCGCGTCATCTGCTTCTGTGCCTCACGAAGGTTCGCCATGCCCGAGATCCTAACGCCGTCTCCGCATGGTGAACGCACACGCCGGACATGTGCTTTACATGCCACGCGTGATCTTTATCTGACGTAAGGGATTCAGGCGTGCAACCGCACGGAGAGCCGCGCCCTCAGTTCCGCCACCGCGATGCCGTACGTCTCCAGGACGCGGACCCCGTCCGGGCCGACGGCGAAGACGCCGTGGTCGGTGTAGACGCGGTGGACACAGCCGGCTCCGGTGAGCGGGTACGTGCACGCGGGGACCAGCTTGGGGGCGCCGTCCCGGGTGAACAGCTTCATCATCACCAGGACCCGCCGTGCTCCGACGGCGAGGTCCATCGCACCGCCCACGGCGGGGATGGCGTCGGGGTCACCGGTGTGCCAGTTGGCCAGGTCACCGTGCTGGGACACCTGGAACGCCCCGAGGACGCACACGTCCAGGTGACCGCCGCGCATCATCGCGAAGGAGTCGGCGTGGTGGAAGTACGCCGCCCCCGGCAGCTCGGTGACCGGCACCTTCCCGGCATTGGTGAGATCGGGGTCGATCTCGTCGCCGGTCGCGGCCGGGCCCATCCCGAGCATGCCGTTCTCGGTGTGCAGCACGATCCCCGCGTCCGGCGACAGGTGCTCGGCGATCCGGGTCGGCTGTCCGATGCCGAGGTTGACGTACGAGCCGGCCGGAATGTCGCGGGCGATGCGGGCGGCGAGTTCGTCGGTGGTGAGCGGGTTCCGGTCGGTGTGCTCCACGGTGGTGGCTGCGGTCGTCATCAGCGGGCTCCTTGCACGGTCAGCCGGCGGGCCTCGGCCCGCACCAGGCGGTCGACGTAGATGCCCGGGGTGACCACGGTCTCCGGATCGATCTCCCCGACGGGCACGATCTCGGTTACCTGGGCGATGACCGTGCCGGCCGCGGTGGCCATGACGGGGCCGAAGTTCCGGGCGGTCTTGCGGTAGACGAGATTGCCCATGCTGTCGGCCCGGTGCGCGGCGATCAAAGCCGCGTCGCCCTTGATCGGATGCTCCAGGACGTGGACGCGTCCGTCGATCTCCCGGGTCTCCTTGCCCTGCGCCAGCGGGGTGCCGACGCCGACCGGGCTGTAGAAGGCGCCGATGCCCGCCCCGGCGGCCCGCATCCGCTCGGCGAGGGTGCCCTGCGGTACGACCTCAAGCTCGACCCGGCCGGCCCGGTACAGGTCGTCGAAGACGTATGAGTCGCTCTGCCGGGGGAAGGAGCAGATCACCTTGCGCACCCGCCCGGCCTTCAGCAGCGCGGCCAGGCCCACGTCCCCGTTGCCGGCGTTGTTGGACACCACGGTCAGGTCGCCGGCGCCCTGCCGGATGAGGGCGTCGATGAGGTCGAACGGCATGCCCGCCAGACCGAATCCGCCCACCAGGACGGTCGATCCGTCCTCGATGCCCGCCACGGCCCCGTCGGCCGTGGCGGCGATGGTCGTGGTCATCCCTGGCTCACCTCGTCGGTCACGTTCTCCAGGACCACGGCGAGGGCCTGGCCCACGCCGATGCAGATGGCCGCGACGCCCCAGCGCTGTCGCCGCTCGCACAGCACCTTGGCCAGGGTCCCGAGAAGCCGGCCTCCGGAGGCGCCCAGCGGGTGTCCGAGCGCGATGGCGCCGCCCCGGGTGTTCACGATCTCCGGGTCGACGCCCCAGGCGTCGACGCAGGCGAGCGACTGCACCGCGAACGCCTCGTTGAGCTCGACCGCGCCGACGTCGCCCCAGCCGATCCCGGCCCGGCGCAGCGCCTTCCCGGCCGCCTCGACCGGGGCGAAGCCGAACATCTGCGGCTCGACCGCGTGCACGCCGCGCCCGGCGACGCGGGCGACAGGGGCCAGCCCGATCCGGCCGGCCGCCGCCCCGGTCCCCAGCAGCACGGCCGACGCCCCGTCGCTCAGCGGGGAGGCGTTGCCGGCCGTGATCGTCCCGTCCGGGCGGAACGACGGTTTCAGTGCCGCCAGTTGCGCGGGGTCGGTGCCGGGGCGGATGCCCTCGTCACGGGCGAGGTCCTCCGTCGGCAAGACCAGGTCGTCGTAGAAGCCGTCGTCCCAGGCGGCGGCCGCGAGCCGGTGCGAGCGCACCGCGAACTCGTCCTGCCGCTCACGGGAGATGGAGAACTTCTCCTGGAGCAGTTCGTTGCTCTCCCCCAGCGACACCGTCCACTCCTTCGGCATCGCCCGGTTGACCAGCCGCCAGCCCAGGGTGGTGGAGACGGCCGTGACATCGCGGGCGGGGTAGGCCCGGTCCGGCTTGGGCAGCACCCACGGCGCGCGGGTCATGGACTCCACGCCGCCGGCGACGACGACGTCCGCGTCGCCGGACTCCAAGGTGCGCGAAGCGATGATCGCCGCGTCCAGGCTGGAGCCGCACAGCCGGTTGACGGTGGTGGCGGGGACGCTCACCGGCAGTCCCGCCAGCAGCACCGCCATCCGGCCGACGTTGCGGTTGTCCTCACCGGCGCCGTTGGCGTTGCCCCACACCACGTCTCCGATCACGGCGGGGTCCAGGCCGGGCGTCTTGGCGAGCAGGCCGGTCAGCACGGTGGCGGCGAGGTCGTCCGGGCGCGTCCCTGCGAGGGCCCCGTTGAACCGGCCGAACGGGGTGCGGGCCGCCGCGTACAGGTAGGCGTCGCTCATGCCGCGTCACCCGCGAGCACCGATTCCCCGACGGCCGCCGAGGACAGCGGAACCGGCGTGAACATCTCCGGCTCCTCGTCCGGCGTCAGCGCGGTCGGCCCGTACAGCCAGTCGGTGAACGCGTAGTCGTAGGTGTCGCGGGCGCGCAGCAGCACATTGCGCTGCTCGCGGGCGACACCGTCGAGGTGCCACAGCTCGCCCCATTTGCGGGAGGTGGTCAGTACCCGGCGACAGTGCTCCGGGCGGACGGCCTCGTAGGCGGCGAGCGCGGCACTCCAGTCGACCGTGCCGTCCTCGGCACGGTTGCGGGCGACGTGCTCGCCCAGCACCCAGCCGTCCTCGATGGCCATGATCGCGCCCTGTGCGATGTATTGCAGCGGCGGGTGCGCGGAGTCACCGAGCAGCGCGATCCGGCCGTGGACCCAGTTCGTGATCGGATCGCGGTCGAACATCCGCCACCACTTGTCCCGCCACATGAACGGCAGACCCTCCCGGACGAAGTCGGAGGTCTTGGCGAAGGCGGCGTCGAGCTCGTCGGGCGTGCCCCAGTCCTCCCGGCCGGCCAGCGCCTTGGGCGACTCGAAGACCGCGACCTGGTTCAGCATCTCGCCGCCGCGCAGGCCGTAGTGGACGAAGTGGCAACGGGGGCCGACGTACACCACGACCTCGCTGAGGTCGACGGACTTCACCCGCGGCTGCTCGGCGGGGACGGTGCCGCGGTAGGCGACGTACGCCGAGGAGACGGGCTGGTCGTCGACGAACAGCTTGCGGGCCGGGGAGTGCAGGCCGTCGGCCGCGATCACCAGGCCGGCCTCGTGGGTCTCCCCGGAGGCGACGGTCACACGGGCGCCGCCGGCGGTGTTCTCGTACGCGGTCACGTGTGCGTCGTTGACCAGCTCGACACCGGCGCGTTCGCAGGCACGCAGCAGCAGGCCGTGCAGGTCGCTGCGGTGGATGACCAGGTACGGGTAGCCGTAGCGCTTCTCCAGGTCGCGCAGGTCGAGCCGGGTCAGCTCGTCGCCGTCGACGGCGTCGCGCATGACCATCGCGTCCGGGACGACACCGAGACTCTTGGCCTCCTCCAGGAGACCGTAGTCGTCGAGGATGCGGGTGCAGTTGGGGGCGAGCTGGATGCCGGCGCCGACCTCGCCGAAGGCGGGGGCGCTCTCCAGCAGGCGGACGCTCTGGCCCTGGCGGGTCAGCGAGAACGCGACGCCGAGGCCGCCGATGCCGCCGCCGACGACGATCACATCAGGGTGGGACATGGGATGCACTCCTCTACAGCCACGGGCCGAGCTCGGGGGCGTCGGCGAGTGAGTGGGGACGGCCGGCCAGCCAGGCGGCGACCTCGGACAGCGGGCCGTCGGGGAGCCCGGTCAGCCCGCGTTTGGCGCTGATCTCGGCGACCAGGTCGGTCAGGAAGCCCTTCGGGAGGTCGGCGAAGGTGACGACGCCGGTGCCGAGGTCGACGGCGTGGACGCACACCTCGCGGGCCCGCATCCACGGGAGCTCGGTGGCGGGGACGGTACGGCCCTGGGCGGTGACGACCTGGCGCTGCCACTGCTCGTCGGTGAGCCCGTCCAGTCCCTCCGCGAGCCGGTACGCGGAGCCGGTCAGCCAGGAGCGGAGCTCGTCGGCCGACAGGGTGGGGCCCTTGGCGATACCGGCGGCGCGCTCCTCGGCGGAGGCGTACATCGGCGTCTGGTCGCCGGTGGCCGCCCAGTGCACCAGGTTGCACAGGGCGTCGGCGTTGGCGGCGACGTGCGCCACGAGGTGGCCCCGGGTCCACTCCGGCAGCACGCTCGGGGCCGAGAAGCCGGCCTCGTCGAGGCCCGCGACGGCGTCGAGTATCAGCTCGGTGCCCGTGCGGGCCCACGCGCGCGCCTGGGCGAGGGTCCGCGTGACCTCGGTCATTCCCCGACCACCTTGTTGGTGCAGGCGCCCAGGCCGGCGATCTCGGTGACGACGGTCTGGCCGGGAAGCAGGAACACCTTGGGGTCACGGGCGTTGCCCACGCCCGCCGGGGTGCCGGTGGCGATGATGTCGCCCGGGCGCAGGGTGATGACGGTGGAGATGTACTGCACCAGGAAGACCGGGTCGAACAGCAGCGTGCCGGTGTCGTCCTGCTGCATGACCTGACCGTCGACGACCGTCTTCACCTCGAGCGCGGGGCGGACGCCGCCGACCTCGTCGGGGGTGACGACGTAGGGGCCGACCGGGGTGGAGGCCTCCCAGATCTTGCCCTGGGTCCACTCGATGGTGCGGAACTGCCAGTCGCGCACCGAGATGTCGTTCATGACGGTGAAGCCGGCGATGGCGTCGGCGGCCTGCTGCTCGTCGGCGCGGCGCACCTGCTTACCGATCACGACGGCCAGCTCGACCTCCCAGTCGAGTGCGTCGGTCTCGGCCGGCTTGACGATGTCGTCGTGCGCGCCCAGCAGGGTGTCGGCGAACTTCGGGAAGAGGGTCGGGTGACTCGGCAGATCCCGGCCCATCTCCTTGATGTGGTTGGTGTAGTTGTGGCCGACGCAGACGACCTTGGAGGGGTTCGGAACGACCGGCGCGAAGTCCGCCGACTCGGCCGGGTAGACGGTGCCGGAGGCGGCGGCGGCGGCCCTGGTCTGCCAGCCGTCCTCGGCGAACAGCTCGCCCAGGTCGGCGTACCCGAGGTCGACGAGGGTCTCCCCGTCGAGGCGGACCGCACGGGTCCCGTCGGCGGTGCGGATGGTGGCGAGCTTCATGGTCAGGCGTCCTTCTGGGTGCGGTCGAGCTTGAGCGCCTCGAAGACGGGCGCGTCGGAGAAGCGGAACAGGTCGAGAGCGCCCTCGTCGGAGTCGGTGGCGCCGGCCTCGGACCGGGCGGAGAACGGTTCCCAGGACGGGACGACGAACAGGTCGCCGCGGGTGACCGTCCAGGACGTGTCGCCGACGCTCACCACACCGGAGCCGTCGAAGACCTGGTAGACCGACGAACCGGTCTCGCGCACCGGCGCGGTCTCGGCGCCGCGGACGATGCGGTGGAACTCGGCGCGGATGGTCGGCAGCACGTCGCAGCCGTCGTGCGGGTTGGCGTAGCGCACCGCGGCGTGGCCGGGCTCGACGGTGCCGCCGAAGCCCTCCTTCTCCAGCAGCAGCTGGTCCCGCAGGGCCGCGTCTGTGTACTCCCACTTGTACGACAGCAGCGGGCTGCCCGGCGTGGCGGGTACGGCCGACAGCGGGCGCAGGCCCGGGTGACCCCACAGGCGCTCGGAGCGCGACCGCTCCGGGGTGATCCGCTCGGCGTCGCTGATCTCCTCGCGGCCGAACTCGAAGAACTGCGCCTCGGTGACGTACTGGAAGGGGATGTCCAGACCGTCGATCCAGGCCATCGGCTCGGAGGTCGCGTTGTGGTGGGCGTGCCAGTTCCAGCCCGCCTGCGGGAGGAAGTCACCGCGGTTCATCGGCACCGGGTCGCCGCCGACGACCGTCCACACGCCCGAACCCTCGACGACGAAGCGGAAGGCGTGCTGGGTGTGGCGGTGCTCGGGGGCGTCCTCGCCGGGCATGAGGTACTGGATGGCCGCCCACAGCGTCGGCGTGGCGAAGGGCCTGCCGCCGAGGGAGGGGTTGGCCAGCGCGATGGCCCGGCGCTCACCGCCGCGGCCGACCGGCACCAGGCCGCCGGCCCGGTCCGCCAGCTCGCGCAGCCTCTCCCAGCGCCACAGGTGCGGCACGGCACGCGAGCGCGGGTGGGCCGGCATCAGGTCGCCGATCTCGGTCCACAGCGGGACGAGCAGTTCCTGTTCGAAGCCCCGGTAGAGCTCTTCGAGTGCCGGGGTGACCTCGGGCTGCCCCTCCGCGGCGACAGCCTGGAGCCGGACCGGGGAACCCGTGGCGGTGTCTTGGGCTATGGAGGTCTCAGTCACGGCATCAGCGTGCGCCGCGTCTGATGAGAGAACATGGAGATTCTGGAGAGCAGAATCAGAGGACGCGCCATGGACAAGCCGCTGAAGACACCACCTCCCTACCCGATCGCCAGCGTGGACCACGCGCTGCGGGCGGCGGCCATCCTGCAGATGGAGGGCGGCGCGACCGTCTCGCAGATCGCCGAGCGCCTCGGCGTCGCCCGGTCCACCGCGCACCGGATCCTGGCGATGCTGGTCTTCCGGGACTTCGCCGTGCAGGACGAGGACCGCCTCTACCGCGCGGGACCGGTGCTGGAACTCGCCGCGCACTCCCAGTCCCTGGTCTCGCGGCTGCGCGCGGCGGCCCTGCCCCACCTGCACCGGGTCGTCGATCTGCTCGACGAGACCGCGAACCTGACGGTGCGCACCGGGGACACGGCCCGGTTCATCGCCAGCGTCGAGTGCCGGCAGGCCCTGCGGGTCGGCTCCCGGGAGGGCATGGTGTTCCCGGCGCACCGCACCACGACGGGACTGCTCCTGCTCGCCGAACTCTCCGACGAGGAGCTGGACGAGGTGTACGACCCCGAGCGCTATCGCGACCGTCCGGCCGACCGACCCAACCTCGCCCGCCTGCGCACGGAGCTGAAACGGCTGCGGCGCAACGGGTTCGCCGTCAACAAGGAACGGTCCGAGCGGGGTCTGATCGCCGTCGGCGTACCGGTGCGTGATCGGGACGGCACCGCGCTGGCCGGCCTGTCGGTGTCGATGCCCACCGTGCGCTACGACCCGCGCAGCCTGCAGTCCCTGGTGGCCACTCTGGACGCCGCCACGCGCGCCCTGGAGACGGACCTGGCCGAGCGGTTCTGAGCCGTCGCCTCCCCTTACATCAAGACTGCTGATTTTAAGTCGTGCGCATTTCATTGACGTGACGTAAAGCGAAGTGTCATCCTCCACGACACCACGCCGGACTCGCGACGTGCCCTCTCCCCCACCGCGTGCGCCGAGCCGAGCGCTTTCACGCTCTCGGGGCTCCCGCTTCCGGGACGCCCGCCTTCCCCAGCCAGGGAGAACAGCAATGACGCTCAACAACGGGACGACCACGTCCCAGGGCCCAACCGCGGGGGCCGCCCGGAGACCGGGCTACGCGGGAACACTGGCTGCCGCCTGCGGTGCGGTCTTCGTGGCCCAGGTCGCGAACGCGCTGCCGGCCTCGCTGCTCGGACTCTTCCAGGAGGACCTGCACACACACGGATCCCAGCTGACGTGGATCACCGCCGCGTTCATGATCGCCGTGGTCTGCTTCGAGTTCACCTTCGGTGTCCTCGGTGACCTCTTCGGGCGGCGAAGGCTCGTCGTGGCCGGCACGGCCCTGGTCGCCGCGGGCAGCACCGTGGCCGCGCTCGCGCCCACCGTGCAGGTGCTGTGGCTCGGCGCCGCCCTCAACGGGCTGGGCGCCGGCGCCATGTTCCCCGGCTCACTCACCGCGATCACCGCCGTCACCCGCACCCTGCGGGAACGGGCGCACGCGGTGGCACTCTGGAGCGGTTTCCTGTCCGCCGGCGCCGCAGTCTCACCCCTGCTCGGCGGCATGTTCGCCAAGGTCGGCTCGTGGCGCGGTTCCTTCGGGGTGCTCGTCGGACTCGCCCTGGTCAGCATGGTGCTCACCCTGGTGCTGGCCACGGAGTCGAAGGCGCCCGAGGGTCGCAAGTTCGACGTACCCGGCCAGATCACCTTCGCCATCGGTCTCATCCTGGTGCTGTATGGCGCCGTCGAGGGACCCGAGTCGGGCTGGACCACCCTTCCCGTCATCCTCGCCTTCGCCTTCGGCATATGTTTCCTCGCCGGATTCGTCGTGGTGGAGCTGGGTGCCGAATCCCCGATCTTCGACTTGAAGCTGTTCCGCAACCGGGCCTTCACCGTGTCGTCCGTCGCCGCGGTCATCGGCATGATCGCCTTCCTCGGCGCCTGCTTCGCCATGAGCATGTGGCTGGGTCCCGTGCAGCACCAGGACCCGATCCGCGTCGGGATCCTCTTCCTGCTCCTCCAGGGGCCGGCCTTCGTACTCATCCCGGTCGTCTCGCGCCTCCTGCACCGGGTCGCCGCGTCCTGGCTGCTGACCTCCGGGTTCGCCCTGATGACGGTCGGCTGCCTCCTGTTCACGCGGCTGGACGTCACCGACCCGGGACTCGGCGCGTTCGTCGCCCCCGCCCTGTTGATCGGCATCGGTTTCGCCCTGACCGTCAGCTCGGTGACGGCCGTGGCGCTGAACAGCGTGCCCCCGCACCTGGCGGGCATGGCCAGCGCCACCACCAACATGCTGCGCGACCTCGGCTTCGCCCTCGGCCCCGTCGTCGTCACCGCGGTCGCCCTCTCCAACGCGGGGTCGGCGTTTGCGGCGAACCTGTCCGGCGCGGACCTGCCGGGCGGTCAGGTGACAGCGGCACGCGAGATCGCCGAGGCAGGCGGACCCATCGCCGTGAACAGTCTGCCGCCCGGAGCCCCGGGATCCGCGGCGCACGGTCTGGCCCTGGACGCCCTGGGCAGTGGTTTCGGCACCGCGTTCCTGGTGTGCGGTGTGGCGGCCGCCGTCGCCGCGGTCCTGACCGCCTTCGGCATGATCGGGCTCCAGGCCCGCCGTTCCGCCGAGGACGAGGCGCCCGCACCGCCGGCTCCGGGAAGCGACGGCGGAGCATCGACCCCGGCCCTCCTCCATCCCTGACTTCCTCGCCTCCTCAGGACGTCACCAGGGCGATCGGCGCGCACCACCCCGTCTGCCGCACACCGGCCGCGGCGGACGGGCCGTGCGCCCAGCCTCGTCCCACCTCTCCGCGCAACCCGCCATCAGCCTTCGGTGGCCGGCGAGTTGGCGCCGCGGCGCAGGCCAACGGCGGCGAGCAGGGCACCCGCGACGCACAGGACGACGGTGACGAGAACGGCGGCATGCACACCGTTCATGAAGGCGTTGCCGCTGCCCTCGACGACGGCGGCCCTGAGCGACGCGGGCATGCCGTCCGTGACCGGCGCGATGCCCATCGCCACGGCGTCCTTGGCCTCCTCAAAGCCGTGTGCCGCGGAGGCCGGCACCCCGGCGCCCGTCAGCTCCGCGGCGAGCGTGGCTCCGACCCGGGCGCTGATCAGCGAGACCAGAACGGACGTGCCGAGGGCGCCGCCTATCTGCAACGCGGTGGACTGCAGGCCGCTCGCCACACCGCCGTCCCTGACGGGCGCGTTGCCGACGATCGCGTCCGAGGACGCCGACATCACCATGCCCACACCCAGACCGATCAGGACGAACGGCGGCCACATGGCCGCGTACGAGGAGTGCGCTCCCCACGTCAGCATCCACAGGGACGCCATCGCCTCCAGGAGCATGCCCGCCGGCATGGACAGACGTGCGCCGAACCGCCCGGTCAGCGCCGCACCCAGCGGTGCCGCGACCACGGAGGCCAGACTCAGCGGCAGGGTGCGCACGCCCACCTCGACCGGGGTCAGGCCCCGGACGTTCTGCAGGTACAGCATCAGGAAGAAGATGACGCCGAGCAGCACGAAGAAGTTGATCGCGGTGACAAGCGTGCCGATGGTCAGTGCCGGGCTGCGGAACAGCCGCATGGGCAGCAGCGGGTGCCGGACACGCGTCTCGTACCAGCCGAAGAGCACCAGCAGGACCAGTCCGGCGGCAAGGGCGCCCAGGGTTCCGCCCGAGGCCCAGCCCCAGGTCTCGCCCTTGATCACGCCGAAGACCACGGCGACCAGGCCGAACGCCAGCAGGATCACACCGGGGATGTCGAAGCGGTGGCGGCCGGTGGAGTCCTTGCTCTGCGGCAGCACGAGTGCGCTGAAGACCAGGGTCGCGATGCCAATGGGCGCGTTGATGTAGAACACGGACTCCCAGTTGACGTGCTCGACCAGCAGGCCGCCGACGATCGGTCCGAGCGCGGTCGAGCAGGAGGCCACCATGGCCCACAGACCCACCGCCGTACCGAACTTCTGCGGCGGGAAGACGGCGCGCAGCAGGCCGAGTGTGTTGGGGATCAGCAGCGCGGCGCAGAGCCCCTGCAGCGCGCGGAAGGCGATCACGCCCCCGACGGAGCCGATCAGCCCGATCATGACGGAGGCCACGACGAAACCCGCGACGCCGGCCATGTAGTACGTGCGCCGCCCGAACCGGTCACCCAGCTTGCCGCCCAGGATCAGGGCGGCGGCCATGGCGATGAGGTAGGAGTTGGTGACCCACTGCAGGTCGGCGGTGGACGCGTGCAGGCTGCGTCCGATCTCCGGGTTCGCGATCGAGACCACGGACCCGTCGAGGTTGACCATGAAGAGACCGATCGCGACGGCGATCAGCGTCAGCCATGGATTGGAGCGCGGGCCCCGCTCGGCGCCCAGTGACGACGGAGCGTGCGGTGACGGAGCGTGCGGAGTGGAGTGGTCCACGGGTGTGGAGGGCATGCAGGTGCCTTGTCTGTGGTGAGAACGTCGACAGGTCGACGAGATGGATCAAGGCCTTCGGCACAGGCGGAGACACGGCAGCGTGCGGCCACCACGGGGGAAGCGCGGCGGGGCAACGGGCGCGCTCGTGGTGCGGGCTGCGCACGCGGCCGGGCACTCGCCGCTGAATACCAGTGCCGGAAGGTCAGTCGGCGGAGTAGAAGCGCCGGGTCAACACCAGCAGCGCGCCACAGGCCGAGCCGAGGGCGTCCTGCTCCCCTTCGGTGAGGGTCTCCAGCAGACGCGCCACGTGGACTTCCTTCAGCTCCCGCGCTTCCGCGAGTCGCTCCGTGGCCAGCGCCGTGGGGTGCAGATGAGCGACCCGCTTGTCGCCGGCATCCCGCCTGCGCTCCAACAGTCCCGACTCGGTGAGCTGGGCGACGAGGGCGCTGACGTTGTTCGGCTTCATCAGCAGGGCGTCCGCCGTGTCACGGACCGTGATGCCCGCACGCTCCTCGACGAGCCGCAGCAGAGCGAGCTGCCCCTCCGGCAGCGTCGGATGCGGAAAGTCCCGGATCACCTGCCGCTCGAGCGCCCTGTTCAGCGCGGGCAGAACCGCCACGAGGACCGAGGCCACGTGGTCGTTCTGCCGGCCAGAGGCGCTGGAATCGAGCACGCAGCAACCATAGGTACGACAACATACCTATGTCAACATAGGCACCCCCTCGCCGACCAGGCCCGACGGCCGGCAGGCGACCGACGGTGTTCACCTGAGGAATGCCTGTTCCGCGTGGTGCAGGCGGACAGGCGGACCCTCCGCCGCAGTGGCCCGTCGGGCGGTCAGGGCCCGCGGGTGCGGCTCAGGTGGCTCTGCGGAAGAGCCTGCCCAGCAGGCCGCGCGCCGGCCGGGAGATCTCGCCTGGACGGTGTCGTTCGCAGTACTCGGGCGCGGGCGGACACCGGTGCCGTGCCGAGCTCGGGTGCGCGTCCGCGTTCTGGTGTGCGTGCGCGTTCTGGCGTGCGTCCCGATGTCGGTGCGTGTCCGGATGCCGGTGTGGGTCGTCGTGGTGCGGATGCGGGTCCGGGTTTCGTGAGACCGGGCGGGGAGCGGCCCGCTGCCTACCCGCCTCCCGCACCGTCCGCTCCAGGTCCGCTCGGAGCAGGCCGATCTCGTCGGGGTCCTGCGCCGTCGTGATCCGCTCGGTGAGGTGGGCGGCCGGCGAGCCGGGTGTGCCATGGGTGGGTGGTGGTGGCCGGAAGCGGCTCAGACGGGAGCGCTCGTAGGGGTCCGTGACGATCTCGGAGATCTGGACCGGGTCGAGCAGCGAGGCCAGGGCGCCCGCCCGCTCCCACGGGTCACCGGCCTGACCCAGCAGGAAACCCAGGTGCCGTCCCCGCCAGTTGCGAGGGCGCAGGTCCAGGCCGGTGTCCAACTGGCCCCGCAGCCCCTCCGGCAGGGGCCGGCTCAGCAGCGGGGCGTTCTTCGCGTCGGCGGCGAACTCGCACACTTCGTCCGCCAGGTACCGCCAGACCACGGCCCGGTAGCGGTTGAGGTGGAAGGCCACCGGAATCAGGCGGCCCAGCCTGGCCAGACGGGTGAACCGGGCAGCGGTCACCTCCATGATCGCCGAGCCCTCCCTGGTCCCCACGGTCGCCACCCTCTTCCGCAGCGCCTCCGGAAAGCCCTCCTCCCCTCGCAGCCGTTCGACCTCAGAGCGGTCGACCTGCCGGCCGATTCCTTCCTCAGCGGCACGGGTGCGGATGTGGCCGAGGTGCACGGCCAGGTCGAACTCACTGCGTTTGAGGCTCAGTTCGCGAGCCGCCCGACTCTGCGAGAAGGGCGCTCGGCCCGTGGTGGCGGCCATCCGAGCGGTTGACGCGACCTCACGCGTGACGGTGTTGCCGGACATACTGATCTCCCCCGTGGAGTGTCGGGATCGCGCCGTTTGCGATCACCTGCGAAAAACGGTAGCCGGTGAGGGGATCGACGGCACGAGCCTGTGGACAACTCCGCGAGGGAACAGTGAAAGGGCAGTTCAGAGGTCTGTCGACGATGACCGTTCAGGCCGGCGGGCGTCCACGACGTCGAGGTGCTCGCCGACTCGGTTGACGAGCAGGGTCATCTCGTAGGCGATCTGACCGATGTCGACCTCCGCTCCGCTGAGGACGCACAGGCAACTACCCGCGCCGGCGGCGGTGACGAACAGCACCGCGTCGTCGAACTCGACCATCGTCTGGCGCACCCCGCCCGCGCCGAAGTGGCGTCCCGAGCCCTTGGCCAGGCTGTGCAGGCCGGACGAGACGGCCGCGAGATGTTCCCCGTCCTCGCGTCGCAGCCCCGTGCTCGTCCCCGTCACCAGTCCGTCGGTGGACAGCACTAAGGCGTGGTGTACGTGCTCGACGCGTTGGGTCAGATCGTCGAGCAGCCAGCTCAGTGTCTGGTTCTGCGCCATGATGCGGTCTCCCCGTGTGATCTCTTCCCCCGGACCGGAGGATCTGCCGCCAGCCTTCCCCACCGCCAGTGTCCCGGCAAGGAGGATGGGCACCATGGCACAAAAGATGACCGACGAGGAATGGCGGGCTTTCGTCTCTTACGGCACCCGCACCGGCAAGCTGTCGACCGTACGGGCCGATGGGAGCCCTCATGTCGCGCCGATCTGGTTCCTGCTCGACGGCGACGACGTGGTGTTCAACACCGGGAAAGAGACCGTGAAGGGGCGAAATCTGGCCCGTGACGACCGGGTCGCCCTGTGCGTGGACGACGAACGGCCGCCGTTCACGTTCGTGGTGCTGCAGGGCCGCGCCCGGCTCTCGGAGGACCTCGACGAACTCCGGCAGTGGGCCACCCGCATCGGCAGCCGATACATGGGCGAGGATCGCGGCGAGGAGTTCGGAGCCCGCAACGGCGTGCCGGGCGAAGTCCTCGTCCGGGTCAGGGTCGACAAGGTGGTGGCGGTGAAGGATCTCGCGGCCTGACCCCCACCACCGGCGAGCTCCCTCCCGTCGATCTGTACGCCGGTCGTCTTCGGCACCCGGAGTCGGGGCGCCGGGTGGTGCGTTCCCGCGGTCCGCCCGGCGCACGCGACCAGCCGGACGAGGATCCGCCTACCCGGCATCCGTCCGCCCCGGTGGGGGATCATGCGGAACATGAGCGACGACCACACACACGTCCAGGAGTTCTTCACCGCCCGCGCCGCCGACTGGGACAAACGGTTCCCGGACGATGGTCCCGCCTATGCGGCCGCGGTCGCCGAACTCGGGCTGCGCGAGGGCGACCGCGTCCTCGACGCGGGCTGCGGCACCGGGCGCGCCCTGTCGCCGCTGCGCGCGGCCGTGGGCGCTTCGGGCGTCGTCGTCGGCGCCGATCTGACCTGGGCCATGCTGGAGGCCGCCGTAAGAGCCGGGCGAGACCGGGAAGGACTGCTGCTGCTTGCCGATGCGGGCGCGCTGCCACTCGTGTCGGGGTCGTTCGACGCCGTGTTCGCCGCGGGCCTCATCGCTCACCTGCCTCGCCCAGCGGAGAACCTCCGCGAGTTGCGGCGCGTCGTACGCCCCGGCGGCACGCTGGCGCTCTTCCATCCGATCGGCCGTGCGGCGCTCGCCGCGCGTCAGGGCCGGCGGATCACGCCGGACGATCTGCGTGCGGAACCCAACCTCCGCCCGCTGCTATCCGGTTCGGGATGGCGCTTGACGTCCTACGTCGACGAGGACACCCGCTTCCTGGCCCTGGCCGTACGCGAGGACTGACCGCCGTCCGGCCTCGTCGGCCCCACGGTCTCCGGGTGAGGGACCGCAGGTCCGAGTGTGCACGGGAGTCGTGACAACGGCGTTCCCCTCGCACTAGGGTGCGCGCCGTTGGGCGAACCGATGGGGAGGCTGGGATGGCCGGGTCGGAAGAGGAGGTCGCCACCGCGGACGACGCTCTGTATGTGCTCACGGCGGTACTGCTGACGCCCGCGCAGTTTCCGAGCGTCCTGGGGGACGACTACCCGGAGGCCTGTGCGGCCCTCGGCCTCGCACCGCTCGCCGACGGGTACGGCCTGGTGCTCGGGCAGGACGGCGACGGGGCGCGGTGGACAGTCGCCGTCGACGACGTGTCGCTGGTCGCCGTGGCCATCGCGTCCTGGGACTGCGGAATGGAGTACGACCTGTCGCCCGACGAGCGCAGCGTCGTCGCCGCCCTGCCGGGCTGGCCCCTGTCCCTCGCCGTGGCGGCTCCCGGCGTGCCCGCGCCGCACGACCCGGAACCGGAGTCCTCCGGCGGGACCGCGCTGTCCCCGCCCGACAGCAGCGTCTGGGGACCGGCCCAGCGCCGTCTGGGCGCCGACGAGATCGCACTGCGGTGGTCGGTGTGGCGCGAGCAGCTCGACGACGCGGAGTTCCTCGCTCCCGCAGACAGCGCCGGCGCCGGGGAAGACGGCGATCCGTCGAGCGCGTCGGCCCAGGGAAACGGCGAACCGGCGGACGGAACGGGTGGCAGGCCTTCTCCGAGCCACAGCGGCATCCGGCGCGCACTGGCGGAGGCACGGGCGTACGTGGACACGCCGCCGCCGCTGGGCCGGGTCCGGTCGTCCTTCGCGCCCGGCGACGCGCGTACCCTGCGGGCCGACGGTCCGGGCTGGTCGATGGTGGCCCGCACCGACGACATCGCCTTCGTGCTCCTCGACGACGAGCCCGGCGAAGTCCTGCCGATCGGCCGTGGGCCGGAGCTCCCGGGCCTGCTGAAAGCCCTCGACAAGCTGGCCAGTCGCCCCCTCTGAGCCCCTGTGCTCAGAGGGGGCGACCGCCGGAGTCCGACGCGCTGGTGGCGTGGGTTCAGCTCGACGGCCGAACGTCCGCGGACCGGACCGTCGGCAGGACCGCGAGCGGCGATGTGGCCGGCTCGCTACGCCCCTGGCAGGAGCGCGGGGGACAGGAGCGCTTCAGCGGCCGAGCTCCTTGCGGGTGACGCGGCGCAGCCGGCGTCGCTGCGAGGGGTCCAGGGCGAGGTATGCGGCGGCCGGGACTCCGAGCACTATCAGGACGGCGGCCCACCAGGGCAGCCAGATCAGCAGAATGAGCCCGACCGCCACTCCTCCTGCGGCGATCTTCGCGTTCTTCGACATCTGTCGCCTCCTTCGCGGCCACTGCCGCTCTCTGCTGTGAGAACGGGTCCGCGCTCCCGGCGGTTCCGGACCTCGACCCTGAGACGCCCCTGAGGCGCACCGTTCCTAGTCAGTGAGCAGGTTTGAGCTTTGGGCTCAAACCTGTGCGACTGGCGCATCCCGAACGGTTTTGGATGCACTGGTCGCCCGCGTTCGCTCCGCATCCGGCAGCACGGGTCACGTCCGTGGTCCGGGGATGCGGGGGCGGGTTTCCTCACGCCCTCGGGTGCCGCGTCCGGCCTGGGCGGTCCGATGCCCCGCAGCATCTCTCTGGTGCTGCGGGGGCGGTGCCGTCCGTCGCCGGATGCGGTGCCCGAGGGCGCGTCGCCCGATCGCGACGCTCGCTGCGTCGTGTCGGGTGGTCTTCCTGGTCTTGCTGGTGAGGGACTTCTGCCAGTGCTGGGCGCCCCACATGGAGGTGTAGGCCGGGTCGACGGCGACGATCGTGATCCCCAGCTCAGCGGCCATGGACACGAGCCGGGCCCGCAGCCTGGAGACGGGCATGCCGGAGATCAGCTTGCGGAACCGCTTGCGGCGGCCATGCTTCTCGCGGGTCTTCTCCGCCTGGAAGTCGAGATCTTCGATCGCGATGCTCAGGCCGCGCTGTGCGGCCCAGTGCAGGAGACGGGTGAGGGCGTGCCGGACCTGGGCGTCCCGGTGCTGGGCGTTGCCGGACAGGTCGTAGAGGAAGCGGCGGGGCTCGCCGCACGGGTTGCCGTGGGCGTCGAGCCGCCACGCGGCGAGGTGATCGGTGTTGGTGTCCACGCCGATCAGGCCGCCGCTGCGGGCCTGGGCGAGGGACACGGTCAGAGCCGGCGGGATCGTCCATGACGCGGTCAGGTACCAGCGTCCGCGCTCGACGTCGTCATGGATGCGGTAGGCCACGGCCCGGTTCGCCCAGACGCGGTCGGCCCACTCATCGCCTCGGTGGTGGAAGGCCACGGCGCCGGCGAGGACGTACCGGCCGTGTTTCGCGTTGGCCAGGTGGGCGAGCGGGGCGGGCAGCTTGAGGGAGACTTCGCCGTCCGGCGTGACGCGGATCGTCTCGTTCCCGCATCTCTTGCCGGACTCGCCGTCAGCGGCCAGGAACCAGCGCTCCGCCTCCCACCGCTCACGCCAGGAGGCCTCGGTCAGCCCGGCGGCCTCCACGTTGTGCCGGGTGTTGAGCAGGTCTCTACCGCCCCGTGCCACCCGGACGCGTCCGGCTTCGCGGTCGGCCCGCTCACGGATCAGCCGCTCCTCGAGCAGGTGCAGCCGCCGCGTCTTGGCGAACCACTCCTGACGGGTGCGGTAGCCGCCCGGCGTCCACTTGCCGCCCTTCTCACCCACCGGCAGGGACAGCCGGTGAGCGATCGTCCGCACACCGGCCTCAAGGGACTGGATGTGCGCGAACTGGGCACGGCGGGAGAGCGCCCACTGGTCATGCGTGGCCTTCGTGATGCTTCCGGCCCACCGCGACGACGACTCCTGCGTCAAGGATCGCTTGCGCCTTGCCCACGTGTCCGTGGAGTGGTCCAGGCCATCAGCGCACCGTCGCTTGAGGTCCTTCGATGCCAGCGAGCCGAGATGCGCGCCCACTGCGCGCAAGACCTTCTCGTCCTCGGCGGTCAGGTGCTTGAGGCGGGTACGGATGGCTACGCCGGACGGCCCGAGGGCGACGAACGGCGGATCGATGGTCCGCAGCGGCTTACGCTGGTCAGCCATGCCGGGCCGCCTCCAGCGCCTTGCGGGCACGGTTCTTCGCCGACCGGCGCCCGTACAGGCGGGCGCAGAAGGAGGTCAGCACCTCCACCATGTCGCGCACCAGGTCGTCTTCCACCTCGCCGTCATCGAGCACGACCAGGCGGCGCCCGGTTGCGGACAAGGCCGCCTCGACGAGTTCGACGTTCATCCGGCCAAGCCGGTCCTTGTGCTCGACCACCACCGTGGACACGGCCGGATCGGCAAGCAGCCGTTTCGCCTTCGAACGGGCCCCGTTCATGCCGGACGCGGTTTCGGACTCAACCCGCACTACACGGCCGCCTGCGTGGGCCGCCCACCGGGTCAGCCGGACGACCTGCCGCTCAAGATCTGCTTTCTGGTCGTGGGAGGAGACGCGGGCATACAGACCCAGTCCGCCGACCGCTTCCGGTGCGGCGTTCACCTCCACGTTCACCAGGATCGTGCGCGGGCCGACCCGCTGAGCCGGTACCGGCAGCGTCCCCTCACGGAACCAGCGATACGCGGTCTGCGGATGCACGCCCTGCATCCTCGCCCATTCCGTGAGATTCATGCACTGACAACGACACTCGCTCATACATGGTTACGCTCACTTACCCGACTTCGATGGCCAGCAGTTGAAAACCCCTACTGGTCGCACCGGGCCTGCTCTCCTCGGCAACGCGCGAGACCTGGCTCGCTGCGTCCCAGGACCACCCTGGGCACACACACGCGTGTGTGTGCCCAGATGCCGGACGTCTCCGTGTCAGCCGCGTGCCCCCAGCAGGTGGTCCATCGCGAGCTGGTCGAGCCGCTCGAAGGCCATCCCCCGAGCGGCGGCCGCCTCGACGTCGAAGTCCTCGAAGGCCGAGCGGTCAGCCAGCAGCGCCTCGAGGCCGTCCGCCGCCGTGGGCTGCGCCAGCTCGTCGAGCCGGGAAGCGCGCAGTGCCTCCTGGACCTCCGGGTCGGCCCGGAAGGCGGCCGAACGCTCCTTGAGGATGAGGTAGTTGCGCATGCAGCCGGCGGCAGAGGCCCACACGCCGTCCAGGTCCTCGGTCCGCGGCGGCTTGAAGTCGAAGTGGCGCGGGCCCTCGTAGCCGGCGCTCTCCAGCAGGTCGACCAGCCAGAAGGCGGCGCGCAGGTCACCGGCGCCGAAGCGCAGGTCCTGGTCGTACTTGATGCCGGACTGGCCGTTGAGGTCGATGTGGAAGAGCTTGTCCGCCCACAGCGCCTGAGCGATGCCGTGCGGGAAGTTGAGCCCGGCCATCTGCTCGTGGCCGACCTCGGGGTTGACGCCGTACAGCTCCGGGCGCTCCAGGCGCTCGATGAACGCGAGCGCGTGGCCGACGGTGGGGAGCAGGATGTCGCCGCGCGGCTCGTTCGGCTTGGGCTCGATGGCGAAGCGGATGTCGTAGCCCTGGGAGGTGACGTACTCGCCGAGGAGGTCGAAGGCCTCCTTCATGCGGTCCAGCGCTGCCCGCACGTCCTTGGCCGCGCCGGACTCGGCGCCCTCGCGGCCGCCCCAGGCCACGTACGTCTTCGCACCGAGTTCGACGGCCAGATCGATGTTGCGGATCGTCTTGCGCAGCGCGTAGCGGCGCACGTCGCGGTCGTTGGCCGTGAACGCGCCGTCCTTGAAGACGGGGTGGGTGAAGAGGTTCGTGGTGGCCATCGGCACGGTCATGCCGGTCGCGTCGAGCGCCTGCCGGAAGCGCTTGATGTGCGACTCGCGCTCGGTCTCGGAGGCGCCGAAGGGGATCAGGTCGTCGTCGTGGAAGGTCACGCCGTGTGCGCCGAGTCCGGCCAGGCGCTGCACCGTCTCGACCGGGTCGAGGGCACGGCGCGTGGCGTCGCCGAACGGGTCCCGTCCCTGCCAGCCGACGGTCCACAGGCCGAAGGTGAACCTGTCCTCGGGGGTGGGCTGGTAGCTCATGCCGCGGCTCCTTGCTCGCTTGCGACTATTTCGTCATGGCGATTTACAAATTAGTATGCCGACGCGTCCCTGGGAAGGGAACAAGGGCCCCGACCGGGACGGCACCCGCGTCGCCGGGCCGCGTACACCAAAAGAACTGCAGGTCAGATCCCGCGAGCCGCGGAAAGAGGGAGAGCCGATGTCAGCAGCCGAGGGTCCGCTCGTCGTCGGTGTGGACTCGTCCACGCAGTCCACCAAGGTGCTCGTCGTCGACGCGGCCACCGGGCAGGTCGTGGCGAGCGGGCAGGCGCCGCACACCGTTTCGTCCGGCGACGGCCGCGAGAGCGACCCGCGCCAATGGTGGAACGCCCTGTGCGCGGCGCTCCAGCAGTGCGGGGAGGCGGCCCACGAGGCGGCCGCCGTGTCGATCGCCGGCCAGCAGCACGGACTCGTGACCCTGGACGCGCAGGGCGTCCCGGTGCGGCCCGCCCTGCTGTGGAACGACGTGCGCTCGGCGCCGCAGGCCCACCGTCTCGTCGAGGAACTGGGCGGCCCCAAGGCCTGGGCGGAGCGCACGGGCAGCGTGCCGGGGGCCTCCTTCACGGTCACGAAGTGGGCCTGGCTCGCCGAGCACGAGCCGGAGGCGGCGCGGTCGACGGCGGCGGTGCGCCTGCCGCACGACTACCTCACGCAGCGCCTGACGGGCGAGGGCACGACGGACCGGGGTGACGCCTCGGGTACGGGCTGGTGGGCGTCCACGACCGAGGCGTACGACGAGGAGACCCTGGCCCATGTGCGGCTCGATCCGGCGCTGCTGCCCCGGGTGGTGCGTCCGGGCGAGGTGGCGGGGACCGTGCGCGACAGCCATGACCTGCCGTTCTCCAAGGGAACGCTCGTGGCGGCCGGCACCGGTGACAACGCCGCCGCCGCGCTGGGCCTCGGGCTGCGGCCGGGCACACCGGTGCTGAGTCTCGGCACCTCCGGCACGGTGTACGCGGTGTCCCGCCACCGGTCGGCCGACCCGACGGGCACGGTGGCCGGTTTCGCCGACGCGCGCGGTGACTGGCTGCCGCTGGCCTGCACCCTCAACTGCACGCTCGCCGTCGACCGGGTCGCCGCTCTGCTCGGCCGGGACCGCGAGGCCGTGGAACCCGGTACGTCCGTCACACTGCTCCCCTACCTGGACGGTGAACGGACCCCGAACCTGCCGAACGCCTCCGGGCTGCTGCACGGGCTGCGCCACGACACCACGCCCGGACAGTTGCTGCAGGCCGCCTACGACGGCGCCGTACACGCCCTGCTCGGCGCGCTGGACCTGGTGCTGGACCAGGACGCCGACCGCACCACCCCGCTGCTGCTGATCGGCGGCGGCGCCCGGGGCACGGCCTGGCAGCAGACCGTGCGGCGCCTGTCCGGGCGGCCGGTGCAGATCCCCGAGGCCCGAGAGCTGGTCGCGCTGGGCGCCGCCGCCCAGGCCGCGGGGCTGCTCACCGGTGAGGATCCGGCCGCGGTCGCCCGCCGCTGGCGCACGGCCGACGGCCCGGTGCTCGAGGCGGTGGAGCGGGACGAGGCGACCTTGAACAGGATCTCCGGGGTACTCTCCGATGCGGCACCGCTGCTGGAGCACGGGACGCGGACCTCCTGACGGACACCGGCGGGCGCCCGGCCGTCCCGCGGCCGTCCGCCCCCACCGCACCGTTCGGCGCAGAACGCCGGCGGACACCGACCAAGACACCGAGGACGACGGAGGCATGACCGCACCGCTGCACGAGACCCACTCCGCCGGTCCGGGACGCAGACTGCCCGACACCCAGCAGGGCATGCGCCGTCGCAACCTCGCCCGGGTCATGCACACCGTCCGCGCCGAGGGGCCGCTGTCGCGGGCGGCGGTCGCCTCACGAATCGGACTGACCCGTGCCGCGGTGTCGACTCTCGTCGACGAACTCGTCCGGACCGGACTTCTGGAAGAGCTGGGACCCGAGCGGCCCGGCCGGGTGGGCCGCCCCGGTTCGGCGCTGGCCGTCAGCGGGCACGGCCCCGCCGGGGTCGGCGCGGAGGTCGGGGTCGACCACCTCGCGGCCTGCGTGGTCGACCTGCGCGGCCAGGTGCGGGCGCGGGCGGTACACCGTGGAACGAACCGGGGCCGCTCCCCCGAACCGGTGGCACGGGAACTCACCGCGCTGATACGCCAGGTCGTCGCCGAGGCGGAGCGGCAGGACCTGTGGGCCGCGGGGCTCTCGGTCGCGGTGCCGGGACTGATCGCACGGGACGGTCGTACGGTCGTGCGTGCCCCCAACCTCGACTGGAACGACACCGACCTCGGTGCCCTGCTGCCGCCCGGGCTGCCACTGACGGTGGACAACGAGGCGAACTTCGGCGGACTCGCGGAACTCTGGCTCGGCGAGGACACGCCGCGTGACTTCCTGCACGTATCGGCGGAGATCGGCATCGGTGCCGCCGTGGTGGTCGACGGGCGGCTGCTGCGCGGAACGCGCGGTTTCGCGGGCGAGCTGGGGCATGTGCCGGTAGAGCCGGACGGGCCCGCGTGCCCGTGCGGCGGGCGCGGCTGCCTGGAGCAGTACGCGGGAGAGGAAGCCGTGCTGCGGGCGGCCGGCCTGGAGCCGGGCGAAGGCCGGGTCGGACTGCTGGCGACCCGCGCCGCCGCGGGCGACGAGGAAGTACGTCGGGCCCTGCGGGATGCCGGCAAGGCACTGGGCGTCGCGCTGACCGGGGCCGTCAACCTGCTCGACCCCCGGAGCGTGGTGCTGGGCGGTGCCCTGTCCGCACTCGCACCCTGGCTCCTGCCTTCCCTGCAGGCCGAGTTGGCCAGCCGGACCGCGGGGGCCGCCTGTCCGGTGTCGGTGTCCCGACTGGGCCCCGAGGGTCCGCTGCTGGGCGCCGCGCACGCGGTCGTGCGGTCCGTCCTCGACGACCCGGCGTCAGTGGCCGAACACGCCTGATCTCAGGCCCACTTCACCCGATCGAGTGGCGGAGTTCTCCACAATTCCGCAGGAGTCCACCGAGCCCCGCCAGGCTCTTCTGCCCAACCCGCGCGCCCCGTACCGTGATTCACGCAAGGTGCCGCCGTCGAGTCGGATCGCCGGCGGATCTCGGGTGTCGAAGGGGTTCTCATGACGGGAGAAACACCGGCTGTCCCGGACAGGCACGTCAGGCCCACCGGCTCGACCCGTCGGGCGGTTGACGCGTTCCGAATATCCCGGCTCGACCCGGTGAAGTGACTCGCGCCTGACCGCCGTTCGGTCGTTCGGTCGTTCGGTCGTTCGGTCGGCCACCGGTCGGCCACCCGGGCCGCCGAGTTCCCGTTGACCGATCCGTGTGACACCGACTCCGCGTGCGTGGCCACGCTCCACGAGGAGCGGCCGTCGGTGAGCGAAACTCGCCGCGGACCGCACGAACTCCCCACCCACCGACCGGGCCACCTGCTCCTCATGGACGGCCAAGAGGCCTGCCGCCCCTCCCCACCACATTCGCACGCCACTCCCCCCACACACAACAGAAGGGCCACCGCCCATGGACCGAGCACGACCGCTCCTCCCCAGCCGACGCCATCTGCTCAAGGGTGCCGCCCTGGCCGTCGTCCCCTACGCGTTACTCCCCGTCACGCGTGTCGACGCGCGGCCCCAGGCAGTCGACTACCCGGAGGCCGAGTGGCAGCCGGCGAGCAGCTCCAACTACACGGCGTCCAGCCGGCCCACGAGCTACTCGGTGGACCGGGTGGTCATCCATGTCACCCAGGAGACGTACGCCAGCACCCTGGCGATCTTCCAGAACCCGAAGAAGCAGGTGTCCGCGCACTATGTCGTCCGGTCCGCCGACGGACACGTCGCGCAGTGCGTCCGCGAGTCGGACGTCGCCTGGCACGCCGGGAACTGGGACTACAACACCCGCAGCATCGGCATCGAGCACGAGGGATGGGTGGACAAACCCGCCTACTTCACCAACGCCCTGTACGAGGAGTCGGCCAGGCTCACCGCGGCGATCTGCGACAGATACCGCATCCCCAAGGACCGCGCGCACATCATCGGGCACTATGAGGTACCGGGCACGGACCATACCGATCCCGGGCCCGACTGGGACTGGGTGCGCTACATCAGACTTGTGAACTTCGCCTGACAGCGAGCGCGGGCGAAAAGGTTGTCGGGGCGCGCACCGGGAGTGACGATGTCCCCAGCCGCATCGCCGTCCGGGGAGGCCGCATTGACCGATCCGTGGGTGGCCCTGGAACCGGGAGCCGACCCTTCCGAGCGTGTTCGCGCCTTGCGCCGGGCGCATGAGACGTTCACCGCGGTGGGCACCGTGCCGCGCCCGGTGCGTCCGGTGGTGGCCGACTCATGGCGGCGTTCCGCGCGGGCGGGTGTCGGGCCGGACGGCACCGCGAGCGTGGAACTCGGCGACAGTGACCTCGGCACCTACCGGGCGGAGCATCCGCTTGCGCTGGTGATGCCGCTGTTCCGGGAGCTGCTGGGCACGTACGCCGCAGACGGCGAGCATCTGCTCGCAGTGTGCGACGCGCACGGCAGGCTTCTGTGGGTGGAGGGGCATCCGGGGACGCGACGCAAGGCGGACCGGATGAACTTCGTGCCGGGCGCGCGCTGGTCGGAGACCGCGGTCGGAACGAACGCGCCGGGCACGGCGGTCGCTCTGGACCGCCCGGTGCAGGTGTTCGCGGCCGAGCACTTCATCCGGCGCGTCCAGCCCTGGACGTGCGCGGCGGCCCCGGTGCACGATCCGCGCACGGGACAGGTGCTCGGCGCGGTGGACATCACCGGTGGGCACGGGCTCGCGCACCCGCACAGCCTCGGTTTCGTGCGGGCGGTGGCGCGGGCCGCCGAGTCCGAGCTGGCGCTGCTCGCCCCATGCCGGCCCGCCACCGACGCGGCCGAGTTGACCGCCCTCGGCCGGGACGAGGCCCGGCTCGTGGTCGGCGGCCGCCGTATCCGGCTGAGCCGCCGGCACAGCGAGATCATGGTGCTGCTGGCCCGTCATCCGGAGGGCCTGACCGGGGACCGGTTGCTGTGCGCGCTGTACGAGGACGAGTCGGTGACGCCGGTGACGCTGCGGGCCGAACTGGCCCGGCTGCGCAGGGTGCTCGGTGCGGGGGTGCTCGCCTCGCGACCGTACCGGCTGACCGTTCCGGTCGGCTCGGACGCGGCGGCCGTCCAGCACCGGTTGGAGACAGGGGCGGTCGCGGCGGCCGCCGCCGCGTACTCCGGTCCACTGCTGCCCGGCTCACAGGCTCCGGCGGTGGTGCGGCTGCGGCAGCGTCTCGCCGACGCAATGCGGAGCGCGCTGATCGCCCGTCGCGACCCCGACCTGCTGGCCGACTGGGCGCACGCCCCGTGGGGCGAGGACGACCTGGACGTGTGGCGGGCCCTCGTCGCCGCAGTGCCGACCACGACGGCCCGGGCCCGGCTCGCCGCGCTCGAGGCGGAGTTGGCGGCGCCGCCCGGCTGGCACGGTCCGGCACCCCGCTGACCGCTTCGGGTCCGCCACCGCGCATCGGTGGCCCGTGCCGCAACGTCCTTGCAACGTCGGCGTGTCTAGCCTCGCGCCGAGAGCTGCCCAACGGCGGGCAGCGCTGCTGAGGGAGGCATACCAGAATGACCCGTTACACGGCGCCCGGCACCGACGGCGCGATCGTCTCCTACCAGGCGCGCTACGACCACTTCATCGGCGGCGAGTACGTGCCGCCGGCCCGCGGTCAGTACTTCGAGAACCCCTCGCCGGTGAACGGGCAGCCTTTCACGGAGGTCGCGCGCGGAACGGCGGAGGACGTCGAGCGGGCGCTGGACGCGGCGCACGCGGCCGCCCCGGGCTGGGGGCGCGCCTCCGTGACCGAACGCTCCGACATCCTGCTGAAGATCGCCGACCGCATGGAGGCCAACCTCGAATCCCTGGCGGTCGCCGAGAGTTGGGAGAACGGCAAGCCGGTCCGCGAGACGCTGGCGGCCGACATCCCACTGGCCATCGACCACTTCCGCTACTTCGCGGGCGCGATCAGGGCGCAGGAGGGATCGCTCGGGGAGATCGACAACGACACGGTGGCGTACCACTTCCACGAGCCGCTCGGGGTGGTCGCGCAGATCATCCCGTGGAACTTCCCGATCCTCATGGCGACCTGGAAGCTGGCGCCCGCGCTCGCCGCGGGCAACGCGGTGGTGCTCAAGCCGGCCGAGCAGACCCCGGCCTCGATCCACTACTGGCTGAGCCTCGTCTCCGACCTGCTGCCGCCCGGGGTGCTGAACATAGTCAACGGCTTCGGCGTGGAGGCGGGCAAGCCGCTCGCCTCCAGCCCGCGAGTGGCGAAGGTGGCGTTCACGGGCGAGACGACGACGGGGCGGCTGATCATGCAGTACGCCGCCGAGAACATCAAGCCGGTCACGCTGGAGCTCGGCGGCAAGTCGCCGAACATCTTCTTCGACGACGTCTGGGCGGCGGACGACGACTTCCGTGACAAGGCGCTCGAGGGCTTCACGATGTTCGCGCTCAACCAGGGCGAGGTGTGCACCTGCCCGTCACGGGCGCTGATCCAGCGCGGTCACTACGCCGAGTTCGTCGAGGCGGCGGTCGCCCGCACCAAACTCATCACGACGGGCCACCCCCTCGACACGGAGACCATGATCGGGGCTCAGGCCTCGAACGACCAGCTGGAGAAGATCCTCTCCTACCTGGACATCGGGCGGCAGGAGGGTGCGCGCGTCCTGATCGGCGGGGAACGCATCGAGCACGAGGGCGAGTTGAAGGGCGGCTACTACGTCCAGCCGACCATCTTCGAGGGCGACAACCGGATGCGGATCTTCCAGGAGGAGATCTTCGGCCCGGTGGTCTCGGTGACGTCCTTCGACGACTTCGACGACGCGATCAAGATCGCGAACGACACGCTGTACGGCCTCGGCGCGGGTGTGTGGACCCGGGACACCGGCACCGCCTACCGCGCGGGCCGCGCCATCCAGGCGGGCCGCGTCTGGACCAACTGCTACCACGCCTACCCCGCGCACTCCGCCTTCGGCGGTTACAAGCAGTCCGGAATCGGCCGTGAGACCCACAAGATGATGCTGGACCACTACCAGCAGACGAAGAACCTCCTGGTGTCGTACTCCCCGAAGAAGCTCGGCTTCTTCTAGGCACACGAAAAGGGCGCCAGACAAGGGCGGATACCCGTCAGGCGCCCTTCTCGGCGCACACCTGAGCAGCGAGCCGAAATGCCGCCTTACTCCCGATATGGTGGTCGGCCAGCACTGCTGCGACACGCCCTTGGGGCCGCTTTCCCGTGGCGGACCATCGACGGCGCCGAGTGTTCCGGCTACTGGCCGGCGGGGACCGCCGCCTGCTATGTCAATGCCGACATAGCCAACGCCGTCGTGCGCTATGTGTCGGACGCAACTGCATGCCGCGGGCGGAGTGCTCCTCGGGCTGCAACGGGGATTCCGGTGCCGCGGCGGCCCGGGGATCGCCGCTGATATTGGGCACGGGCTCATTGGCGACGAGTTCCGACTGGATGACGAGTTGGGCCTCGTCGTCCAGCGGCTGCACCTCGTAAGCGATCGCGGCGATGGCACGGCGGCCAGGGCTGCTGGGACGCAGGCGGAGAGGGATGAGTCGCGGACGGTCAGCGGCTCGCAGTAGGCGAAGTTGCGTGCCTTCTGTTCCTGGTCGCGGCCACGGATGGGCTGCCAGCGGCATCACAATTCCGCCTTCCGCCCGTCTCCGCTCACACTTCAAGACCATCCGAGCCCTGTCCGCGGGACCTGCTTCCCCCGCGCATCGCCTGCTCCGGTCAGCCCGTGTGACGGCCATGAACGGCTCGGCCGACAGCTGAGGCCACCCGCCGGACGGCAGCCCAGCCCGGCGGCCGCCCGGCGGGTGCGGCGCCCGGCCGATGGTGGGGAACCCGTACCCGCAGCGTCCGGGGACTGATCCGGCACCGCACGGGAGTCGGCAGGGTGACGGCTTCGCCGTCCAGCCCAACGGGGACGACCGGGACGTCGGCGTGGACGACAACGTCATCGGGTGTGGCGAGACGGGTCAGGCCGTGCGTCTGCCCGCTGCGCAGCCGGGCGGCCGTCTCGGCGGGCGCCTCCGCCCTGGCGGCAAGGACTCCCAGGAGCCCGGAGTCCAGCTGCGCACGCCTGTCCAGCCCGGCCGGGTCGTCGACCTGATAGGGGTTGTTGCTCACCAGCACGGCATCCGGCCCCTCCACGGTGATCAGCCCGGTGCGCACCACCAGCTCCGGACCCTCGTGGCGTGCCAGGAATTCCGGGAGGATCCGCACTGTGGTGCCGATCTTGTCCTCCCGATAGGCCGGGTCCTGCACCAGGGCGGCGTACGCACCGAACGACACGTTGTTGACGAACACCCGCTCGCCGGCGAACCCGAGATCCACGTGCAGCTCGACGCCGTCCGTAAGGGCCTCCAGCGCGGCGGAGGGGTCTGCACGGTCCAGGCCGAGGTCCATCGCGAAGTGGTTTCGGGTACCGGCCGGAATGATCACGAAAGGAACACCGCTCTCCGCGGCCACCCCGGCGACAAGTGCCTGCGTACCGTCTCCGCCGGCCACTCCCAGCAGATCCGCACCCTCATCCACCGCGCGTCGGGCGACAGCCACGAGGTCCTGGGGCCGGGAAGGATCGAGCAGGAAAACCTCAGCCCCCAACGCACGGGCCTTCTCCGCGATCCGGAACCGGCTCGCCTTCCCTCCCCCCGAACGCGGATTCACGATCAAGTACGGCCGCCGCGCAGCAGCCACCGGTCGGGGCGCGTTCCCGGTCATGGCAAGAGCCGACAGGCCTCGGTCGCCGGCCAGGCACGCGCCACCGGCAGAGCCGCCGTCACCACGCCCGCTGCGGGCCGTACCGTCCACCACCGACCCGGTCCGGCGATCACCCCAGGGACCCTCTCCACGGCATTTCCTCCCACAGCCACGGCCTACGGCACCAGCTTGCAGCTCAGCCCGGGCATACGCACGCCGTGACCGCAAGCAGCCGACTCGCCGCCGCCGTCTCGGTCCACCGCGTCCGGCCGGCGCGGCCGTGAGCGCATGCCCGGCCCGTCGGTTCGCCCTGCTCCTTCTTCCTTCGCCGGGTTCGCCCCTCGTCACCCATTAGATGCATCACGCCCGCTCGCGGTTCTCTCTTCCGTGGAGTCCGGTTGACGCGTTGAGCCGGCCTGAGCTGCGGAACGGCGGTGCGGTCCCTCAGCGGCCTCGTCCGTCGGCAGTGCGTCGGTTGCCTCGGGTTCGGGCGTTCCGATCAGGTTGATGTCTTCGGCTGAGGCTTGCCGCCCTCGGCGCGCAGTTGCTCGTTGATGCGCTGCGCCTCTTCGAGCTGGTCTTCGAGAATGACGATGCGGCAGGCGGCCTCTATGGCGGTGCCCTGGTCGACGAGTTCGCGGGCGCGGGCGGCGATGCGCAGCTGGTACCGGGAGTAGCGGCGATGGCCGCCGTCGGAGCGCAGCGGGGTGATCAGGCGGTGTTCACCGAGGGCGCGGAGGAAGGCAGGGGTGGTGCCGAGCATCTCGGCGGCCCGGCCCATGGTGTAGGCGGGGTAGTCGTCATCGTCGAGAGGTTCGATGGGACGGGAACCGGCAGGCGGCATAGACCTCTTCTTTCGGGGACGCGTCGGGGGGCCCGGGTGCCAGTACGGCACCCGGGCCCCGAGCTTTCAACACCATCTACCGGCGCTCTGCGCCGGCCTTCTTTTTCCGCAGCCGCCTGGGAGGGCGGGGTTGCGGGGATCGCGGATGCGTGACCGGGGACCACCTTCCAATCCGGGGCCTTGCGGTACCCGGGCGGACTGCTTGCTCGCCCGGGCGATCCTGATGGCGTTCTGCTCCTTACCTTTCGATTACGCGGATACCGCGGGTGCTGCTCACGGCCCCGCTGGGGCCGTGTCCTTCTGGTCTACCTGCACAGCAGTTCGTGCCTGCTGTGCCCACTTCGACTTCTGGGGTACGAAGACAACGCTAACCCTATGACGGCGGAATGTCTACTGCAGCCATGACAGTTTTTCTCCACGGAGTGTGCGTCTGCTTCTACCGCAGGAACACCAGGAAGTGTGCTCACTCGGATGGCGGTACCCGCTTCCCGTACAGCAGTCCTCAGTGGGACCGGCCGGCCGTGACCCCGCCGCCCGCTGACCGGCAACTGTCTGCGGACCACCATGTACTGATCATCGAGGCCGCGGACGAGGCACTGCGGGGCGCTGCCTCCCAATGGCGGCAGCTCTGCAGGGTCCTGCTGCGGGCCGGGAAGCGATGGTCCTACGCGCAGAAGCCTGAGGGCATCGGTCTCGGCAGGTTCGTAGTGGTCATGTCGTCCGACACCGCATCCGGCCAGGGTGGTCAGGCCGCGCAGGCCCAGTGAGCCGACGGTGAAGGTGAACAAGCCGGGAAGGATGAGGATCAACCGGGGTGGGCGGGCAGGGTTGCGGTCCAGGGGCACAGAAAAAGGGCGCCTGACCAGGACAGATGCCCGTCAGGCGCCCTTCTCGGCGCAGCGGACAGGCCCCCATCGGGTGCAACTCCAAAGCGTCGGATGCATCTCGTACACAGCGCCGTCGTCCGTCCACCCCTTACCGGCCGTAACGACACCGCCCTTCAGGTTCAGAAGGCCCCATCCACTCACCGGCAGACGGCATTGAGATTTCTGCAGGTGGATGACCTCAGCTGGACGCATGGCGGCTAATACATGCAGCCGAAGAACGCATACAGGTGAGGGCCACGACCAGGTAGGGCCCTGGCGGTGCCGAGCAGTCGGGTGACCTGAGCCGGGTTGGGTACGCAGTCGGGGTCGACTTCGTCAGCGACTTCCAGCACTGTCCAGCGAAGACCGTTCAGCGGGTTCTGTGCGAAGTACCCTCGTTGGACAGCTGCATCCAACCCGCTTCTCAGGCCGGAAAGTTTGGCTGACAACGTGGTGAAGCCCCTGGTAGATGGGTTTTCGACCAAGAGAACCGTCTCCACCAGAGGCTTCACGTGCTTGTTTACCCGTCGGGCGTCGACGCGCCCAGCTCAGCCCTCCGCTTCCCCACGCAGTAGTTGCGGCGGCATCGCCGTGCGATCGGTTCCCGTTGGCGGCGCCTGAGCGCCGGCCGACAGGCTCTGCTGACGCTCGCCCATCTGCGGGTGGGACACACGTATGCCCAGCTCGCGGCGGGGTTCGGCGTCGGAACCACGACGACCTACCGCTATGTCACCGAGGCTGTCGAGCTCCTGGCCGCTCTCGCCCCCAGCCTGGCCGACGCGGTGCGGACCGCGTCGGCCAGGGCGTATCTGATCCTGGACAGCACGCTCCTGGCGATCGACCGCATTGCCGCGGACCGGCCGTTCTACTCGGGCATCAAACACAAGAAGCACGGGATGAACGTGCGGGTCATCGCAGACCCCTTCGGCCGGCTGCTGCGGGCCTCACCGGCCCTGCCCTGCGCCGTGCACGACGTCCGCGCGGCCCGTGAACACGGCATCATCGACGCCCTCGCCCAGGCCGGCATCAAGTGCTGGGGAGACAAGGGTTACCGGAGTGCCGGCGGCACGGTCCGCATCCCGCGCTGGGGACGGTGGGAGGCCCTCTCCGCAGACCAGAAGGCGGTGAACCGGTCCCACGCAAAGATCCGGGCTCTGGTCGAGCAGGCCGTCGCCACCCTCGAATCCTGACGGCTCCTCCGTAAACTACGATGCTCGACCAACCGGATCGCCAGCCTCGTCCAGGCCGTCCTCACCCTTTATCTGACCAGCTCAGAGTGAAGTTGGAAAAGGCTCACTGAGCACCTCAATACGCTACGTATGCAGCGCACCTACGGGGGCAACCGGGACAATCAGGGGGATCGGCGTTCATCGGCGGGCAGACGAGGCCGACGGGCGACATCGCATAAACTTCTTACGCAATCGGTCCTTGAAAATTGACACCTCAAGTTCGGCTCAAATCGGATTACCGACGGTCTCCGTTGCGTGAGAGGGTTCACCTCAGCCCGGCAATTACAGCGTGCAACTAGTCTCTTCTCGAGGGGTACTTTCGTAATAAATGCTGTTCGTGTGGGCGCCAAGGCCGCGGCCGTTGCAGTGCTGACTCTTCCCATGCTCGGAAGCACCGCCTACGCCGCGCCGCAGGCTGACACCTCTGCGTCCGCGAGCCCCGTGCAGCAATAGTGGGGCTGCGACACCAACCCGACGACGACGCGTTTCAACACGTCCTACACGCCTGGGAACACGTCCGTCACCATCTACTACAACAACCACTGCCCCCACAGCGTGAAGTGGCGTGTGGAGTTCTTCGACACCAAGAACCAGCAGGCCACGTCTCGTCGTGTGTCACGACCGCTGCCGGTGCGCAGGGCAGCAAGAAGTTCGACATGAGCCTCTTTGACAACGTCGTAGGCGTCTACAAGTGCTGACACGCTTCAAAGAGAGAGTCACCACGCGCCGATCTGTGTAGCTTGATTTTGGCTCGCCCATTTTGGCATGAATGAAATGCACGGGGTCGGCGGCTTTCGCCAGGTGTGAATTTAGACCAGAATTCACACCTGGCGAAGTCACCTGTCCTTTTACTTAGAGGTTGTCTCACGTGGCAACTTTCGCGAGCTTTTTGCGGCAGCTCAGGGCAGTGCCCATGGCCAGGCTTCGGCGCTTCCGGTCGTTGCGGTCCACGTACGGGATCTTGAGGCCGTGAGTAGTCCATGGCAGGCTCATGCCGCATGATCGATGAATTCGCGAAGGACACCCTGCACGGGAGACTGCGGCGGGACCGCAAGGCGCTGCTCTGGAAGCTCGACGGCTTGTCCGAATACGATGCCCGCCGACCATTGACAGCGACCGGGACCAACCTCCTCGGCCTGGTCAAACACGTGGCCAGCGTCGAGGCCAGGTACTTCGGCGAGGTCTTCGACCGCCCTTCCCCGGAACCGCTGCCTCGGTGGCAGGACCATGACGGCAGCGATCTGTGGGCGACTGCGGACGAGACCCGCGATCAGATTATCGAGTCCTACAGGCGCACGTGGGAACACTCAGACGCGACGATCAACGAGCTTCCCCTCGACGCCCCCGGCCACGTGCCGTGGTGGCCGGAGCCTTATACCAACACGAACCTGTTCGCCATCCTGGTCCACGTCCTCGGCGAGACCAACCGGCATGCCGGGCACGCCGACATCCTGCGCGAAGACGTCGATGGCCGAACCGGGATGCGGCCCGAACACGAGATGCAGATCGATGAGGAAGCCCGCGACGCCTACTGCGCGAAGATCGAGCAGGCCGCCAGATCGGCCGCGTCGGTCAAGGCATAGAAGGCTGTGCCACGTGACTTGATGTTCGCGCGGCACGATGCCGACCGTGAGTGCTGGTCTGTCGAAGCGTCTGGTTCCTGATGAGCTCTGGGAGCTGGTCGCCCCGTTACTGCCGACGTTCGCGGCCGACCGCAAGGTGGCGGGACCGCTCCGCGTGACGAGCGGGCCGTGTTCACCGCAGTGGTGTACGTGCTGACCAGCGGCTGTGCCTGGCGTCATCCGCCGCCGACGTTCGGCACGTCCTCCGCCACCGCGCATCGCCGCTTCACGGTATGGACCGGGGTCGGCCTGTGGCGTCGGCTGCACCGGGCGGTGCTGGACGAACTCGGAGCCCGCGGCGAGGCGGACTGGTCCTCGGCGATCGTCGACGCGGCTCCTCCGTTCACGCCAAAAGGGGGGATCTCTGACGGGGCCGAACCCGGTCGATCGCGGCAAGAAGGGCAGCAAGCTGCATGTGCTGTCCGATGCCGAGGGAGTCCCGCTCGCCGTCGCCGTGTCAGGTGCGAACATGCACGACAGTCTCGCCCTCAAACCGCTCATCCTCGGCATCCCCGCGGCCCGGTCCCGCCAGGGTCCACGGCGGCGCCGGCCCGTCAAACTCCGTGCGGACAAGGCGCACTTCTCCGCCGAACACCTCAGCTGGCTGCGCGAGCGTGGGCTCGTCGCGCGCATCGCACGGCCAGGCGTCGAGTCCGGCGAACGACTTGGTCGGCACCGCTGGAAGATCGAGCGGTCGATTGCTTGGCTCTTCGGCTACCGCCGCCTGACCGTCCGATACGAACGAAAGGGCTCGCACTTCCTCGCCTTCCTCGGCCTGGCCGCTGCCCTGACCCACCGCGGCCCCTGGCTGGAGCACACGGACGAGGAACTTCCCATCTTGCACGGCACGTTGATGCGGCTGAAGGTCGAGCGCCTGCCGGGCGACCGCGACCCCAAACCCGTCTGGCTGTGGCCCTCGGCGGCCGACGCCACACCGGTGGACATCGACCGCTGATGGCAGTCGTTCCTGCGCCGCTTCGACCTGGAGCACACCTTCAGGCTGATGAAGCAGACACTCGGATGGGCCGCCCCGAAGATCCGCCACACGGACGCCACTGACCTGCGGACCTGGCTCATCATCGCCGCCCACACCCAGCTCCGACTCGCCCGGCCCCTCGACGGGGATCCCCGTCGGCCCTGGGAACGCCGCACCGAACCCCGTCGCCTCACCCCGGCCCGCGCCCGCCGCGGGTTTCGCAACCTCCGCGCCGCGGCTGCGAGCCCGGCAACCGCACCAAAACCCACCCGACCAGGCCCTGGACGGCCTCCCGGCTCGAAGAACAAGCACCGGGCCAAGCGTCACGACGTCGGCACGCAAGCACAAGGGCACCGTTTTCACCGACGCCCGCGTCAAACTCCAGTTCAGCCTGAGCGATCCCGAGGTTGACCAGAGCGCCCGCCACATCCTGGACGCCCAGCAGTTCCCGGAAGGGACCTTCCGGGTCAGCGGCTGACCCGTTCTGGGTGACGCTGCCTGCTGCGGTACGGGGCGTCGACGCCGATCTCGCACCGTGGCTCGCCACGAACGCCGGGCTCAGGATGCGTCATCGACCTCGGCGACGTTGTCGCCCCCGGCCACTTCGTCCCGTCCCATGCCAAGGAAGCGCCGGATGGCTTCGACCGGCATATCGAGTCCCTCGGACGCAGACTGTTCGTCACCGAAGACCTGCACTGCCTCAGTAACCGCCACGGCCAGTTCGACCTCTGCCTTGCGGACCTTGGCCTCCGCCTTGTCCACGGTGTCGACCACCGCCAGCTGACGGCGCTGCCTCTCCTGAAGTCTCTGTTTGCGGGAAGGGGTTTTGTCAAGGTTCTGCACAGTCATGACCAAGATCATAAACAGTCGGGAGCACGTCCATGAAATCGGCAACTCGCCTGCACTGGGCGGGCGTTCACGGCTCGCCGGCTCAGCACAGGGGCTACGTCAGGCTGTGGCTCAACACAGGTGCCGGTCCGCGGCGTTGTCACGCTGACGGCGGATGCCTGTCGGCCTGCTGCCGGCGCTGACGCTGTTGCTGGCGCTGCATCTCCGCCACACAGCGAGCCCTTAGTGCGTTGTGGCAAAGGGAGTCCCTGTTCGATGAGCAGGGGCTTCTTCGTGTGCGGGGCATGACTGCGGCGGGGTAGGGGCAGGCAGCGGACGGCTTGTTGTGGATCGAGGAGGGTGCGATGCCGTCGGTGCTGGGGTTGATGGAACAGCGTGAGGCGCGGGCGAGGCAGGATCTGGAGTCCTGGACGGAGGTCCTGGAGCAGGCTCAGGCGGAGGTGGATGCCGCACGGGAGCGAGTCGAGCGGGCCCGGGTGGGGCGTGAGGAGCTCGTGTCGGTGCTGGCCGAGGAGAGCCCGGTGAATACGCCGGTTTCCGTGCCGTCTGGTGGTGAGATGGCTGCCGCCGTGGGATCGAGCGGCTCCGGCGCGGGGCATGGCGAGAGGCCGCCGGTGTGGCGGTCGGGCGTGGGCGAGGAGGTGCTCAGCGGCCTGTACCGGGAGGTGTTCGCCGCTGTGGTGGCCGCTTCGGGGCCGGTGAACGGGGTGGAGCTGACGCGGGCGGTGGGCCGGGAAGCGGAGATCAAGAACGAGGTGGAGAAGATCCGTCACCGTGCCTACGTGCTGGAGAAGCGGGGCTGGCTGGTGCGGGCGAAGGACGGACGGTTCATGCCCGCGCCCGGGGCAGTCGGCCGGGGCGTTTCTCCGGCCAGCGCGGAGCGTCTGCGGCCAGGCGCCGGGACAGCCTGATCACGGCGGCCCACCACACCATCTGGGCGTGGTGGTCGAGGCGGCGTTCGTGGTCGCGGTTGAGGCGGCGTGAGCGGGAGAGCCAGCTCAGCGTGCGCTCCACCACCCACCTGCGGGCCAGTACGACAAATCCGCGTTGTCCGTCGGAGCGGCGCACGACCTCGATCCGCACTCCGTGGCGGGCGAATGCCTTCGCCAGCGCCGGGCCCTGGTAGGCACTGTCGACCCACACCAGCTTCAGCAGCCGGCCCGGCTGGTCCATGAACGTCTCCAGCAGCGCGGGGGCGGCCTTGGAGTCGTGCACATCGGCCGTGGTCACGGCCACCTCCAGGAGCAGACCCTCGGTGTCGGTCAGGATGTGACGCTTGCGCCCGTCACGTGACTTGGCGCCGTCGTATCCGCGACTGTCCTCGCCGACGGTCTCGGAGGCGTCCACCGACTGACTGTCGATGATTCCCGCGCTGGGCTCGGCGCTGCGGCCTGAGCGTTCCCTCGCCGTGTGGCGCAGGCGTTCGTGCAGTTCACGCACGTAGTCGCAGGTCCGCCAGCGGCGGAAGAAGTCGTAGACCGCCCGCCAGTACGGGAAGTCGACCGGTATGGCCATCCACTTCACGCCGTTGTCGACCAGGTAGCGCACAGCGTCGAGCATCTCGCGGTGGCAGTACGCCTCCGGACGCCCGCCACGCGTGAGGAGCCAGGCCGGCACCGGTATCGCGGAGCGGACCTCGACCCACTCCGCATCCGTCATGTCACTCGGATAGCACCGCGCCCGCTGTCCCGGAGCAATCGAACCGAACCTGTGCACGTAGCAGTCGCACCCAGGGGTGACCGCAGTGGACGCATCCGCAGAGATACTGCTCAACTGATCAGGCAACGGGCTTCCTTGGTCGTGCTGGTGTCGTAACCGCGTCACTACCAAGGGGCCCGTTCTCTCATGCCCGCGACCGCACCCGAACCTCCGTCCAGATGATCACCCGCTGCCACTCGAACAAGATCCGGTTTGCCACAACGCACTAACCGATGTGCCGGACGTGGGACGGCTACTCAGCCGCACGCTTCCCGGAACACCCCGACTTCCCTCGCCAGAGCACCCTGAGGTACGCCGACGAACCCGATCCCCGCATGCGCCGACTCGCCCTCGAAGACCCCGCCGCCACGGCGGACCTGGTCGAGAGGTTCAGCCGTGACCCCGACCGCGGTGTGCGCCGGCGGGCCCTTCGCGATCCGCGCCTCACGCCGGCCTCCGTGATCCGCCTCCTCGACCACCCCGACTGGGCCATCAGAGAAGCGGCAGCGCGCGATCCACGCCTGACCACGCGCGTGCTGACCAGCCTGCTCCAGGACGCCACCACCGCCATGTCCGCGGCCGCCAACCCGGCCATCCCGGAGCACGTCATGCACCACCTCCTGGACCGACGGCCACCAGTCACGACCTGATCTGGGCAGCGACGACGTCCGCGCTCGGTCCGGCCACGAAGGTCCCCTTTTCGGTGTGCCGTGGTTGTGGGTGCGCGGGGTGCGGATGCCGGGACGACGCGCGCCGGGGCACGGGGCTGCCGCAGTACAGCGTGAGCGCCTGCCCGCCGCCGGGCTGGACGAGCGCCTCGTGCAGCGCGATGCGCACCGGCTTGGCCGCGGTGAATGTCCGAGACTTCCCCGGTCGGCGGGCAGATGTCGGTGGGCATGCACGGGCACCAGCACCGGAGTCTCCGGGGGATGACGCCGCGTCGTGTCCAGTGCCGTCGTCCCGCTGGGTGGCCGCTCGCCCCAGCCCTCGTACCAGAAACCGTTGTGCTCAAACGTCGAGAAGAGCGCCCGCGACCGGCCGTCGGGCAGGGCCTCGGCGACGCGCTCGGCGACGCGTGGCCTTCGCCACAGATTGCCCATTTCGGGACGGATGAATGCGCAAATGTAGTTGTAAAGCCAGTTGCACTCCTCGGACAACCAGCTCCAGGGACTCGAAGAACAGTGACATGGGAGAAGCGTTTGATCACCGCACGTAAACGACGCACCGCACAGGTCGCCACGGCCGGCGTACTCGGCGGCGTACTCGCACTCACGGCCCTCGGCGGTACCAGTAACGCTGCCACCAGCGGCAACGCCGCCGGGGATCACCCGAAGTCGCAGACGCGGGAGGATCAGGCGGCCGCCCAGGATGTTTCCGAAGCCCGAGTGAAGATCACGCCCGCACGAGGGGCCCACCGCGTCGGGATCAGCGACCCCGTCAAGGTCACCGTCAGGGATGGCAAGCTCACCAAGGTCACCATGACCGCCGTCGCGACCGGCGCCGAGATTCCGGGCACCCTGTCCGCGGACGGCACGTCCTGGACGCCGAACGGCCGGCTGGAGCGGGCCACCAAGTATCAGGTCGCCGCAGATGCCGAGGACGCCAAGGGGCGCTCCACCACCGGAAACGCCACGATCACCACGGTCTCCCCGGCCACCGGCTTCTTCGGGCATCTCTCCCCCGAGGACGGCTCGACCGTCGGCGTGGGCATGCCGGTGACGGTCAACTTCGACAAGGCGATCAGCCACAAGGCCGCCGTACAGTCGAAGATCCAGGTCAGCTCCAGCAGCGGCCAGCAAGTCGTCGGTCACTGGTTCAACAACGACCGTCTGGACTTCCGCCCCAGGAACTACTGGAAGCCCGGCTCCACCGTCACCGTCAAGCTCAACCTCCACGGCGTCCAGAAGACGATCACATTCAAGATCGGCCGGAGCCAGATCAGCACCGTGGACGCCAGGACGAAGCAGATGACCGTCGTTCGGGACGGCAAGACGATCAGGACCATCCCGATCTCGTCCGGCAGCCCCGATCACCCGACGTACAACGGTCAGATGGTCATCTCCGAGAAGTTCAAGCAGATCCGCATGAACGGTGCGACCGTCGGCCTCACGAAGAAAAACGGCAAGCCCGCGTACGACATCGCGGACGTACCGCACGCCATGCGCCTGTCGGCCTCGGGCACGTTCATCCACGGCAACTACTGGAGTGCCGACTCGATCTTCGGCAAGGTCAACACCAGTCACGGCTGCGTGGGCCTGAAGGACGTCAAGGGCGGCAACGACGGCGAGCAGCCCGCCGCGTGGTTCTTCGACAACTCGATGATCGGTGACGTCGTGATCGTCAAGAACTCCGATGACACGAGCGTGCTGGCCCCGGACAACGGCCTCAGCGACTGGAACATGCCGTGGAGCCAGTGGGTCGCGGGCAGCGCGACCAGCTGACGCCACCCCGCTCCCCGCGCATCTGGTCTCAGCCGCCGCGCCGCACCCGGGCCGCCTTTCGGGCCTCCGCGAGCTTGCGCGCCTCGCTGCTCTTGCGGGACGGCCTGCCGCCGGAACCGCCCTTCGCGTCCTTGGTGCTGCCCAGGCCGCGGAACGGGGCGTTGTGGTTCTTGGGGCCCGGTACGGCCGGCCCGCCGTCCAAAGGCTTTCCGGAGGGGGCCTTGGCGCCGGTGATCCGGCTCAGCTCCGCCTCGCCGGACCGCACTTTGGTGACCTTGGGGGCGACGTCGGCGTCCGCCATGACCTGGGCCGTCTCGCGGCGCTGTCCCGACAGGACGAGTGTCACGACGATGCCGGAGCGGCCGGCCCGGGCCGTGCGACCCGCGCGGTGCAGATAGTCCTTGGGGTCGGTGGCCGGGTCGACGTTGACCACGAGGTCGAGGTCGTCGACGTGCAGGCCGCGTGCGGCGACGTTCGTCGCCACCAGCGCGGTGACCTGCCCGGTCTTGAACTGGGCCAGGGTCCGGGTGCGCTGCGGCTGGGACTTCCCGCTGTGCAGGGCGGCGGCGGCCACGCCGCTGGCCCGCAGGTGCCGCGTGAGCTGGTCGACGCCGTGCTTGGTGTCCAGGAACAGCAGGACGCGGCCGTCCCGGGCGGCGATCTCCGTGGTCAGGGCGTACCGGTCCGGGCCGTGCACGATGAAGACGTGGTGCTCGATCGCGGAGACCGCGCTGGACGAAGGGTCCACGGAGTGGACGGCGGGGTCCCGCAGGTAGCGCTGCACCAGCTGGTCGACGTCGCGGTCGAGGGTGGCGGAGAACAGCATCCGCTGCCCGTCGGGACGCACCTGGTCCAGGATCTCGGTGACCTGCGGCAGGAACCCCATGTCACACATCTGATCGGCCTCGTCCAGGACCGCGATACGCACCCGTCCCAGTCGGCAGCCCTTGCGCTCGACGAGGTCGTGCAGCCGACCGGGCGTGGCGACGACGATCTCGGCGCCATCCCGCAGCACGGCGGCCTGCCGTCCGATGGACACTCCGCCCACCACGGTCGCGAGCCGCAGCCGCAGCGCCTCGGCGTACGGGGTGAGCTCCTCGCCGACCTGCTGCGCCAGCTCCCTGGTGGGCACCAGAACGAGCGCCAGCGGCTCTTTCGGCTGCGCGCGCTGCCCGGCCGTCCGGGCGAGCATCCCCAGGCCGAAGGCGAGCGTCTTGCCGGATCCTGTGCGGCCCCGGCCCAGGATGTCCCGTCCCGTCAGCGCGTTCGGCAGCGCCGCCGCCTGGATGGGGAAGGGCACAGTCACACCGTGCTCATCGAGCGTCCGCAGAACCTCGGCCGGCAACCCCAGCTGCGCGAAGGACGCCACCGCGGGCACTGCCGAAGAGGCGCCCGCCGCCTCGGACACATCGTCCTGCTGCCGGGCATCGGCACATGCTGATTCGCTCACAGAGAGCCTTCCTCCGAAGGGACCGTACCGAGGAAGGCGCGGCAGGGACGCGGCCACCAGCCGGAGACACCGAACGGAGCACCGACACAGCGACACTGCAAACGCGCAACGTTAGCACGGCGCACGCTGCCCGGGTCTCCCGTGGTCGCGCCGCTCAGCCGAGGGACGACAGCCGGACCTGCCTGTGCGGACGGAGTGACGGCCGTCTGCGCGCAGCAGCCGCATGGCCTCGTCCAGCGCGCGGCGCTGCCCTTCGGACGACGGGAGTCGCGGCACCGGGCGCCGTCGACGACCGCGACGGGGAACATTTCTTCAAGACTGCGCGGCGCGCTTCGGGTCCTTTCGGGCGTCACGAGCGCGGCCGACATCGCCAGGCTCGCCGAGCGTGTCGATGCCGCCGGTGCGCCGTTGCGCGCGGTCGTCAACAACGCGGGCTGGCGGCGAAGCCGGTGGAGACCCTGCCGCTGGAGGACTGGCGGGCGGTGTTCGAGGTGAACGTCTTCGGCGCCGTCGCGCTCACCCAGACCGTCCTGCCGGCCCTGCACCGAAGCCGTGGCCGGGTGGTGAGCATCACCTCGATCGGCGGGAAGGTCGCGATGCCGGCCGCATCGCTGATCGCTTCGAGCGCGAACTTGCTGCCGGAGTACGCCCCGAACCGCTGCGGCAACGTCGGATGCGCGACAAGCAGAGACACGCGAAGATGTTGATCCGCGGCATACGGCGGAACAGGTAGGTCATCGCCCCGCCCGACACGCTGCGCGGCAAGGCACTCGTGAGCCGTCACCGATCTCATCCTCAGCGCGGCCCGCGGCTCCGGCCACCAGTAGACGCACAGGCACGACCTCGCACAGCCGCGGGTTGCGGTTCCAGCCACGACTCCGAAACAACGGGACGTCACTCCGATGCCGCGCCGAAGTCCCCCGTTCGGATGCCATTGCCTGGCCCGTTCGGTCCACCGCGTGAACGCTGGGGTGCCGTAGGCCCCTATCGAGAGCGAGGTCAACATGAGAGTGCCCGCGATACGCGGCTCACTGTTCCGAAGCAGAGCGCTGCACGTGGCGACGGCAGGGTGCGCGGTCACCGCCCTGTCCGCGCTGACCACAGTTCCGATGGCAGCGAACGGCGGTGCGAACGCCGCCAAGCCGACCGTCGTCCTGATCCACGGTGCCTTCGCGGACAGCTCCAGCTGGAACGGGGTGATCGAGCGGCTGCAGCGCCGCGGTTACACCGTGATGGCCCCGGCCAACCCGCTGCGCGGCCTGTACAGCGATTCCGCGTACATCGCCTCCTTCCTGAAGACGATCAAAGGTCCGATCGTACTGGCGGGTCACTCCTACGGCGGTGCCGTCATCAGTACTGCCGCAGCGGGAAACCCCCAGGTGAAATCCCTGATCTACATCAACGCCCTGATGCCCGACGTCGGTGAGAGCGGTATGTCGCTGTCCGCCCGCTTCCCCAGCGCCCTGGGCACCGCCACGATCTCCGTGCCGTACCGGAAGGCCGGCGCCAGCGGCACCGACCTGTACCTCAAGCGGGACAAGGTCCACGCGGTCTTCGCCAACTGTCTGCCGGAGGGCCAGGCGAACCTGCTGGGTGTCACCCAGCGCCCGGCGGCCACGACCGCGTTCTCCGAGACCGCCAAGGTGGCGGCCTGGAAGGAGATTCCGTCCTGGGCCCTGGTGGGACGGCAGGACATGACCGTCAGCCCCCAGCAGGAGCGCTTCGAGGCCAAACGGGCCCACTCGCACACGCAGGAGATCGACTCCTGCCACGTGTCCCTCATCGCCCGCCCTGACGCCGTGGCCAACCTGATCCTCCAGGGCGCCACCGCGGCTGCGGGCGGCTCCTGACATCGACGCGGCCGTCGAGCAGCCGGCCGCCGACGGCTTCGCCGTCACGGACGAGCTGCTCGCCCGGCTCTCCCCGCGCTCCGCGATGATGCCTTGCTGGTGCTCGTATCACTGGTCCGGCTCGTCCGCGGCTGCCGTCACAGGCTCAACAGCAGGTCCCGGACCGCCGCGGGCTGGGACAGGAAGGGGTGGTGGCCGGCGTCGAGCTCGACGACGCCGCCGGCCCGGCGGGCGAACTCGCGCTGCAGCCGCGGCCGGGTGCCCCGGTCTCGAGCGCAGACGAGGTACGTCGACGGCAGCTGCTGCCATGCGGCGGCCCCGACCGTCTGCCAGGTCACCCGCACGCTCTGCCGGGCGAGGTGGTCCGCCGCCTGCGCCTGTACCTCGGCGTCGCAGTCCTGCAGGAACGTGTCCACGAGCAGCTCGGGGCGGACCCCGAACGTGCCGGTGTCCGGGTCGACGTGGAGGAACGGGGCGGGGCTGCCTTCCCCGAACTCCGACAGGCTCTGCCCGGCCTCGGGCAGATAGCTGGAGACCAGGAGCAGGTGACGCACCGACCCGATTCCCGCAGCGGCTTCCGCGGTGACGACACCGCCGTAGCTGTGGGCGACCACGACGGTCGGCTCGTCGCCGGCCTGCAGCACCTGCCGCACCGCGGCAACATCCTCGGGCAGCCCCGGGCCGCCGACGCCGCCGGGCACGCCCGCCTCGCCGCAGCTCGGCAGCGCCGGGGCCACGCTCGGCACTCCCCGCTGCTGGAGCAGTTCGGCGGCGCGGTGCCACCACCACGCCCCGTCCCGCACGCACGCCCCGTGTACGAACACGACTCGCATCGCCACCTCCATGTCGGCCACTCCGGGGAAGAACAGACCTGCGATCACAGGCTCCCACCGGCGTCGGGGATGGTGCCGCACGTCGCGGGGGTGCACGTGCCGCACAGGTTCAGTCCTGCGCGCAGAGCCTCCTACGAGCTGGTCTCGACCGGCCTGCTCACCGGACGGCAGCTGTGGCCGTCCTCCCGTGTGTCCGATGCCGCGGTGACCGGGCCTCCCCGTGCGAGGTGCTGACGGCGTGCCGGGGCGGAAGGGGTTCCGTCCGGCGCGCCGTCCGCGCTGGTGGTTTCGTGCGGGCCGTCAGCAGGCGATGGGGGCGGAGCCGACGGCCACGTCGTCGAACCAGAGTGTGTCGTCGCCCGTCCCGTAGCTCTCCCAGCCCAGGCGCAGGGCGGTGGGCCGGGGCGGGGTGGTGCGGGCAAGCCACTGCTGGTCGACGTCCTGAGTGGGGACGCCGTCCGCGTGCAGGCCCGGGATCTGCTCGTCGCCGAGCCAGGTGTCGAGCTTGGGGGCCGTCGTGTCGATCGCGAAGCGCAGGCACTGCCAGCTCCCCGTCGGCAGCGGCCTGCTCTGTGCCACGCCCGCCGGGCTCTGCGCGGGCAGGGTGGCGTCGTCGGTCTCCCGGTTCCACTGGAGGGCGCCGTTCTGGCCGCCGACGCGCAGGGCCCGGCCGCCCTGGGAGCTGTCGGACAGGGAGACGAAGGTGACATGGGCCGCGGGGAGCGCGGTGGTGTGCCGCACCCACATGCGCACATACATCACCGGTCCCACCGACGACAGGTTCGCGGTGGAGGCGACGAAGGCGTGGTTGCAGTAACCGGCCCTGCCGTCGATCCGCAGGGACCTGCCGCCGCTGTGCGCGACCGAGGTGTCGACGGTCGCGGTTCCGGTGCCCTGGCAGTCCGGCGCGGTGAACTGCCAGGCACCCGAGGGAGTGGTTCCGGTCTGGTCCTCGAAGCCCGAGCAGACCACTGCGGTGCCGCAGCCGGTGGAGGGCGGCGGAGTCGTGGGCGGCGTCGTCGTGGGTGGCGGGGTGGTCGGCGGCGGTGTGGTCGGCGGCGGGGTGGTGCCGGTCTTGCCGCAGACCACCCCGTTGAGGGCGAAGTCGGTCGGGGCGGGGTTGGCCGAGTTCCAGGTGCCCTGGACACCGAACTCGGCGGAGCCGCCGGTGGCCAGCGAGCCGTTCCAGTCCGCGTTGACGGCGACGACGGAGGCGCCGGTCTGGGTGACGGTCGCGTTCCATGCCGATGTCACCCGCTGACCGTCGGCCTGGGTCCAGGTCAGGCGCCAGCCGTTGACCGCCGGGCCGAGATTGGTGACCTTGACCTGGGCCGTGTAGCCGCCGGCCCACTGGTTCACGGTGTAGTCGACCCGGCAGCCGGCCTCCGCGGCGCTGGTGGGTGTCGCGATGAATCCGGACACCAGCAGAGCGGCGGCGGCCCCGGCAGCCGCGAGGGCCGCGGCCAAGGGCCGGCGCAGTAATCGCAAGGGGAAGGTGCGCACGTATGCCTCCGAGGGAAGGATGTGCGAGATATGGGAGCGCTCCCACTCATGACAGCGACCAGGGCCGCACCCTGTCAATGCGCGGGACGGCCAAGCCGGCCGCCACGCACCGCCACCCTGTGAAGCTGATCACCGCCGACCCGGTTTTGATTGAAGCTTGAACTTTTAAGGCATAGTGTCGGTGCCGCAAGTCGATCCCCCGGGATCCACCACCCATTGTGAGGAAGTCCCCCCATGTCGCTCGCTCTTGACCCCGCCGCCCAGGACCTGCTCTTCCGTGAGGCACGCACCGCGAACACCTTCACCGACGAACCGGTGTCCGAGGAGCAGGTCCAGGCGATCTACGACCTGGTCAAGTACGGCCCGACGTCCATGAACCAGTCGCCGCTGCGCATCACCCTGGTCCGCTCCACCGAGGCCCGTGAGCGTCTCGTCCAGCACATGGCGGAGGGCAACCAGGCGAAGACCGCCACCGCCCCCCTGGTCGCGATCCTCTCCGCGGACAACGAGTTCCACGAGGAACTGCCCCACCTCTTCCCGCACTTCCCCCAGGCCAAGGACGCCTTCTTCGGCGACCGTGGGGTGCGGGAGAGCCAGGCTTCCCTCAACGCCGCCCTCCAGGCCGCGTACTTCATCATCGGCGTCCGGGCCGCGGGCCTCGCCGCCGGTCCGATGACCGGCCTGGACTTCGAGGGCGTCCGCAAGGAGTTCCTGGACGACGACCACACCCCGCTGATGGTCGTCAACATCGGCAAGCCGGGCGAGGACGCCTGGTACCCGCGCTCCCCGCGTCTGGAGTTCGACCAGGTCGTCACCACGGTCTGAGCCGGCTCGGCGGCGGGATCCGGACATCGCGGCGCGGAAGTCCGCGCCGGGAACGGGACCTCGCCATCGGCACGTGCCGATACCTTCAGCCGGTGCCGGCCCGGACCTGTGGTCCGGGCCGGCACCGGCGACCACGGCCGCTCCACGCCAGACTCCCGCGGTGCGTCCAGTCGCCCCGGCCGTGGCGGCCACCTGCCAGTTCCGCTGAGGTGAGCCGCCCCTGGGCAGTAGAAGTAGTCGAATGCTGCCGGCGCGCCGGTGATCCTGGTTCCGAGCCGTACGTCGATGTCCCGTCAGGGAACGCGGGCCACGGCCGCGTAGATGCCGCTCTCCTCCGACGGGGGAGGTTCCTGGCCGGCGCCGTACCACTCGGTGGCGGTGACCAGGCCGGGCGGCGCCAGTTCCAGTCCGTCGAAGAAGCGGGCCACCTCCGCCCGGGTACGGAAGCTGAGGCGGATGCCGCCCTTGGCGTACTGGGCGATCACCTGCTCCGCCAGTTCGGGGAAGAGGTCGATCGCGGCGTGCGAGAGGACCAGGTGGCTGCCGGACGGAAGGGCTTCGACCAGGCCCCTGACGATGCCGTGGGCGTTCTGGTCGTCGCGGATGAAGTGCATCAGGGCGATCAGCGACAGGGCCATCGGCCGGTCGAAGTCCAGCACTTGCCGGGCGTGCCGCACTATCTGGTCCGGCTCGCGCACATCGGCCTGTATGTAGTCCGTGACGCCCTCGGGGCAGCTCACCAGCAGGGCCTCGGCGTGCCGCAGCACGATCGGGTCGTTGTCGGCGTAGACGATCCGGGCGGTGGGCACCGCGCGTTGCACGATCTGGTGGAGGTTCGGCTCGGTCGGGATGCCGGTGCCGATGTCCAGGAACTGGTCGACGCCCTGGGCGGCGAGGTGGGCCGCCGCCCGGTGCATGAACGCGCGGTTCTGCCGCGCCGCGTCCCGTGCTTCGGGCGGCAGCGTCTCGCCGACCGCCTCGTCGACCGGGTAGTTGTCCTTACCGCCGAGCAGCCAGTCGTAGACCCGCGCGGGGTGAGCCCGGCCGGTGTCGATGCGATGAGGCCGCGAATGGTCCGTCGTCATGGCAGACTCCGTCGTCCGGGAGGTGAGGCTCCGCCGCCTTTTGATCATCGTACGCGGTCGTGTTCCGGGTCATGTGCCGAACCGGACAGCGACGAAGTGCCCTTCCGTAGCCCCGAACACGCCTTGCACTTAAAGCAGTTGACTCACCGTCCTTGCAGGCCGGCCTCACCCGGCGTGATGCTTGAGCCCTCTCATGGCAGGGGCTCCGGCGGTTCGGTTCCGGGCCGGGTGTGCCGGTGACCCGTGTTTCCGCCACCATGTCCCGCTCCCCGGCCTTACTCTGGTCGGCACCATCAGGGAACCGCGCCGGCTGTCTGGAGGTAACGGGGTGAACGGGCGCAGTCCGGAACGGGTCCGCAACGAGTTGGTCGTCTCCATCGTGGACGTGTTGCAGGGTTCGGCCACGGTGAACCAGGCGAGCAGCCGTGAGATCTGGCGGGAGATGCTCGCTGCCGAGCTGGCCTCCCCCGTGGAGCCGTTCGGCGGGGACCGGCTGCGGCCCTGGCTGCTGCAGATCGTCATGGCGTGCACCGAGGTCGGCGACGGCCTCGCCTGCCTGGTGCGGTCGCTGGAGTACGTGGAACAGCAGTCGACGACGATCGCCACTCTGTGGCCGCTGGTGGACGAGTGGGAGGCCGTCGACTTCTTCAACCACGCCGATCTGCGTCTGTTACGGCCCGTCCTGCTGTCGCTGAGCTCCCCGGACCTCGCCACCATGGCGCGTCGCGCGAGCCGGTCCCGCGTGCAGGAACTGCCCTCCTGGTGCCGGACGGGGTGGCAGGTCTTCCTGCGGCTGGCGGGAGAGAACTCCCCGAACGGTGAACTCCCGCCCAGCATGGCCTTCCTCGCGCTCTGTGCCGACCGGCTGGTGGCGGACAGCCGGGCCGACGCCGCCGAGGTGCTGCGCCGCTTCACTCGCAGCCAGGCCCACACCCTGCGGCTGGACGGCGCCCTGGCGGACTGGCAGCACTCGGAGTTCCCGCAGGCCGCGCCCTCGCTCGTCCCCGCCTATCTGATGATCCAGTTCGAGCCGGACCGGATCGAGGCGGACCGCTTCTACCTGTCCCACTGGCGTCAGTCCGACCCGGAGGGCTGGCACCCCGTACCCGGCGAGCCCGTCCACCTGCGCCGGGAGGAACTCCCCGGCGCTGTGGAGAAGCTGGTGGAGGAGGTCGAGGAGAGATGGGCCGACCTGCGGCAGCCGGTCCTCCTGGAGTTCATCCTGCCGTGGGAACTGCTGAACGAGCCCGTCGAGTGGTGGTCGAAGGAGTCCCACTCCGACTCCCCCACACCCCTGGCGCTGGACTACCCGGTGGTGGTGCGCAGCCTCGAGCGCTTGCAGCGGACCGCGTGGCACCGGACCTGGCACAACAAGTGGCGGCAGCTTCGGGAGCGCCCCGCTGACAGCCATCCGCACTGGAGCCGTCCGGGGCAGGACTCGACCTACTTCTTCCACCTGGAGCGTGAGTTGAAGGAGGACCGGCACGCGGTCTGCCTGGTGCTCAGCGAGCCGCCCGGCGACGACTCGGGTACCGGCCGGCGGGAGGTCCTGGCCGGGTTGCGGGCCGGCGTGCCCGCGATGGTCTGGCACCGCAGCGACTGCTCGGATCCGTCGTTCCAGGACGCCATCGGCGAAATACTGCAGGACCGGGGGCTCGGCAGCCTTGCGGAACGCATCGGAAAGTGGCGCAAAGAGGCCCTGGCGCTCGGACCCGAGGTCTGGGACCAGCATGTGGGCCGCCACCTGGCCATTCTGCTCGACGACCCCGAGCGCAAGCCGGGGCCGGCCGGGCCGGCGTAGCGGCCGTGCCCCCGCGGGCCGAGGCACAGGCCGAGGTGATCCGGCGGCGATCACCGGCGCGGGACCGTATTGCGACGGTCTTGCGCAGGGGGTTGACGGGGTGCCACGCTGGTGGTCGGGACGCCCCCTGCGGGCGTCCCGCGTACCGCACACCACCGGGGGCGCGTTCCCGAAAACCGGCTTGCGATCCCTCCCGTCATCCCCCTGGTGGACACCCGTCTTGCACCACGCGCAGACGACTGCCAGGCTTGGCAACGTGGCTGTCACGCATGCCCGCGGACTGCGGGACTCCTCTGCCGTCCTTCCTCCGTGCTCGGGCAGCGCTGGACGCTCCGAGGGCGCTTATGCAGCATGACGACGGCCCACGACCTGTAGCGGCACCCGCGTCTGACGAGGCGTCGTTCGAGGGCGTGCTGCACGCCCTGAGCCGGCTGGAGGCGCCGGACCCGGCCGACCGCCCCGCCGTCCTGCTCGTCGTCGACGACCACGTGAGCATGCGCGTCTGGGAGGAGACGATCGGCCGGCTGGCCGACGGGCTCGCCCGTCAGGAGCGGCTGGGTGGGATCACCACCGCGCGGCTGCTGAGTTCGGACGACACCGAGCCGGCCCGGATCCGGCTGGACCACCTGCCTCCCGGCACCACCCGGCACCGGGTGGTGCTGGTGCTGACCGACGGCCTCGCCGCGGGGTGGCGGGCGGGCGCGGTGCTGCCGCTGCTGCGGGAACTCGGCCGGTCCGAACCGCTCGCCGTCCTGCATCTGCTGCCGCAGCGGCTGTGGTTCCGCACGGGCCTGGACGTGCACCGCATGCGCCTGAGCGCCACACATCCCTGGGCGCCGAACGACTCCTTGCGGTGGGAGCTGCGCACCTCCCCCCTCGAACCCGTCGAAGACGCCGGCGCCCGGGCCGGCGTGGTTCCGGTGCCCGTCCTGGAAGCGACCGAGCGATCCCTGTCCTGCTGGGTAGACCTGGTGGCCGGACGCGGGTCCGGGGCAACGGAGATGTCCGGCGTCCGGGCCCGTGACTGGAAGCGGCGGCCGGACGCCGCGCGGGCGTTGCCCTGGCTCCACGGCGTCCCCGATCCCGACAGCGCCGTCCCCGCCCGGGAGCGCGTCTCGGACTTCCGCGCCGCCGCCTCGCCCACCGCCTTCGCGCTCGCCACCCGGCTGGCGGCGGCGCCGCTGACGCTGCCGGTGATGGCGGCGTTGACCGCGTCCGTGCCGGGCGCCGGGCCCGCGCATCTCACCGAGCTGCTGATGAGCGGACTCGTGCGGCCGGCGAGCGGGGACGCCGAGCGCGCCGCCGACGTGGCCTTCTCGTTCGGTCCGGACAATCGCCAGGAGTTATTGGCGCTGTCCCGTCGCCGTGACACCGTCCGGGTGCTGCACGACGTGCGGGCGCTGATCGCACCGGAGGGCACCGAGCCGGTCCGGCCGGGCGACGGCGACCCGCCCGAAGCGGGCGTTGTCCCGCGGGTGACCCCGCACAACGTCGCCTTCCTGCGCGTCGAACTGGCCGCGTTGCGCGCCCTGTCCGGACGCTTCCTGCCACAAGCCGAGCGGCTCGCCCGCGCGCTGCGCGAGTACGACCGCGAGAACACCGTGAGCCTGCGCAAAGGCGCGGGCCCCCGCCCCGGGCGCACCGTCCCTCGCGCGCAAGACACAACTGCAGAAGGAGCCACGGCCATGTCCACCACGCAGCAGGAACCCGCGGTGGAGAGCGGGCGTTCGACGCAGCCGCGCGTCTGGGGCAACATTCCCCCGCGCAACCCGTACTTCACCGGCCGCGTGGATCTTCTGGAGCGGTTGAGCGAACGCCTGCGGGAGGGTTCCACGACGACCGTGCTGCCGGAGGCCATCCACGGCATGGGCGGCGTCGGCAAGACCCAGCTGGCCATCGAGTACGCCTACCGGCACCAGTCCGAGTACGACATCGTCTGGTGGATCCCCGCCGAGCGCCCCGGCCAGATCGGCCAGGCCCTCGTCGAACTCGCCCAGCGGCTCGGCATCGTCACCACTTCCGAGGCCAACATCGCCGGACCCGCCGTACGCGAGGCGCTGCGCGAGGGGCGCCCCTACTCCCGCTGGCTGCTGATCTTCGACAACGCCGACAGTCCCGAGCGGGTCCGCGACTACTTCCCGACCGGGGGCAGCGGCACCATCCTCATCACCTCACGCAACCGCCGCTGGAGCGTGGTCGGCCCCTCCCTCGAAGTCGACGTCTTCACCCGGGAGGAGAGCAAGGAGCTGCTGCGCCGCTCCGGTCCCGACGATCTCGACGACGCCGACGCGGACCTCCTCGCCGACGCCCTCGGCGACCTCCCGCTCGCCCTGGAACAGGCCGCCGCCTGGCGGGCGGAGACCGGGATGCCGGTGTCGGAGTACCTGCGGCTGTTCGAGCACAAGCGCAGCGAGCTCCTCGAGGTGTCTCCGCCGCCGGACTACCAACTGCCGGTCGCCGCCGCGTGGAACGTCTCCCTCGACCACCTGGAGACCCGCAGCCTCACCGCCCTGCGCCTGCTCCAGCTCTGCTCCTACTTCGCCCCGGACCCCATCTCCCGATCCATCTTCTCGGGCCTCGGCGGGTCCACGATCGACCCCGAGCTGGACAGGGCCCTCAACGACCCGATGCGGCTGGCCCGCGCCATCCGGGAGATCAACCGCTACTCCCTCGCCCGCATCGACCACCGGACCAACTCGATCGAGATGCACCGCCTCGTGCAGGCCGTCCTCATCAACCGGATGTCCCCCGGGGAACAGAAGCGCATGCGCGACGGCGCCCACACCCTGCTTGCCGCCGCCGACCCCAAGGGCCCCAACCGTTCGGCCAACTGGCCTCGCTACGCCGAGTTGTACGGCCATGTCATCGCCTCCGGCGCGGTCGAGTCCGACCAGCCGTGGGTCCGCCAGCTCGTGCGGAGCATCGCCAGGTACCTCTGGTTCTGGGGAGACCACAAGGTCGCCCTCGAGTTCACCGAGCACGTCTGGGAGACCTGGCAGCAGCTGTTCGGCGAGGAGGACCAGCAGACCCTCCTGGTGGGGTGGTGGCTCGGCTTCCTCCACCTGAAGGCGGGCCGGTACGACGACGCGTCCCGGATCGCCGCCCAGCTCAAGGACGTCTACGCCCGCACGGCGCCCCCGGACCGCGAGGACACCCGGGAGGACGCGTTGGAGACGATGAACCTGGAGGCGGCGGTACGCCGCGTCCAGGGAGACTTCGCCACCGGCACCCAACTGGACCAGACGGCCTACGACCGGGCCCGCCGCGCCTTCGGCGAGGACGACCCCGTCACGCTGACCACCGCCCACAACCTGGGGGTGAGCCTCCGGCTCGTCGGCGAGTTCCAGCGCGCGCTGGAACTGGACCGGCGCACACACGCGCTGATGACCCGGCTGTTCGGCCGTGATCACCAGCAGTCGCTGATGACCGAGGCGAGCATCGCCATCGACGTCCGTGAGACCGGTGACTACGTCGGCGCGCGGTCCCTTCAGCAGGCGGTCGTCGACAGCTACCGGACCCTCTTCGGGCCCCGCAACCCCACGACCCTCCAGAGTCTCCGGCAGCTCGGCGAGTCCTGCCGCAAGGAGGGCGACCACGCCACCGCGCTGGAGCTGGCGCGCGAGGCGTACACGCAGTTCACCCGTCGCTACGGCGACACCCACCCGGAGTCCCTGACGGCCGCGCTCACCCTGGCGGTGGCGTTGCGGCACAACGGCGAGCTGGAGGCGGCCCGTGACCGTGGAGAGCGGGCGTGCGAGCGGTTCCGCCGGCTCTTCAGGAGCGACCATCCGCACGTTCTGGCGGCCGACATCGACCTGGCGGTGACCTACCGGCTGCTGGGCCGGGTCGAGGAGGCCAGGGAGCAGGACGAGCAGGCGCTCCGGTCGCTGACCGAGCACCTGGGAGAGAGCCATCCGATCACGCTGGCCTGCGCCATCAACCTGGCGAGCGATCTGAGCGCGCTGGGGCGGACGGAAGACGCCCGCGAACTCGGCCAGAAGACGGCGGCATTGTGCACGGCGAAGCTGGGCGAGGACCACCCCACCACGCTCGTGTGCCGGGCCAACCTCGCCCTGGACCTCATCGCCCTCGGCCGGGAGGCGGAGGGCGAGGCACTGCACACGGAGGTCGTGAGCCGTATGGAGCGCGTCCTGGACGAACCCCGTCAGGCCGGTCCCCACCCTGCGACGCTCCACGTACGGTCCCGGGAGCGGGCCAACTGCGACATCGATCCGATGCCGCTGTGAGGTGACGGGCCCGCGGGCCGAAGTGCCGCCGTTCCCGCCGGGAGGGGCGGCACTGGCGCGACCGGTCGGCCAGGCGGTCTCCGGTCAGTGCGCCGCGAACGGGGGTGAGCCGAGCCACGTGGCCAGATGGACGGGGTCGGGTGGGGTGCCGGTGGTGCGGAGCAGGGCTTCGTGCGTCGCGCGGGCCCGTTCGGGGTGGTGACAGAGCAGGCGGGCCGCGACCGGGTGTGTGTCCGAGGCGGCGAGGGCCCGGCCGAGGCCCGCCCAGGTGCCGGCCCGTCCGGGCTCCACGGCCAGGTCTGCCACGTACGCCTGACGGGCGGCGGCGGCGTCGCCGGCCGCCAACAGGGCGTCACCTGCCCGTGCTCCGGTGACTCGTGCGGCGGCCTCTTCGGGCCCTTCGGAGTGCCGGTTGCCGTCCGCGCCGCCGAGGCGGTGGCGGACGAGCATCGCCAGACAGTCCAGCCATCGCGCGGAGGGGTCGGGCACCAACTCCGGCGCGGCCGCCAGGGCGTCGGGCGGTCCGCTGTCGCCGGCCAGCCAGGCCCGTACGGCCTCGTCCACGGCCCCCGGGGCGGGCCGCAGATGGTGGGCCCGCCAGCGCGTGACATGGTCGGCGACGCAGAGCCGGGCCGGCGCCAGGTGGTCCTCGGGTACGGGCTCGGCGAGCCACTGCGCGCAGCGGTCGCGGAGCGTGTCCAGCAGGGTGGTGCCGAGCGGGGTGAGACGTGGATGGCGGTGGATCTGTTCCATCGCCGTGGACACATGGGTCCGCCACAGCGCGAACTCGAAGTGTGCCGTAGCGGTCCGTGCGTCGGTGGCAAGGCGGTGGGCACGCCAGAAACGGGTGATGCCGATGAAGGCGTAGATGCCCTGAAGGAGTCCTTCGATCGGACGGGGGTCGTCCCGCCAGGGCGCGTACCACAGCTCCGTGCTGCCGGCATCCGGGGTCACGAGCGGTGTCAGGTGAAGCAGACCGCCCAGCTTGGTGTGCTGGAACTCGTGCACGAGCGTGACGGCCAGTTGGACGGCGTCGTCCGGCTCGGAGGCCTCGATGCCGCCGAACGCGTCCCCTGACGACACGCTGCGTGGCCGAAACCTTTCCCTTGCCGGGGTGGGACTCAGGGAGAACACGCCCCGCCGCATCGCGGCGGCCGTCTCGGGCTGGTCGCGCAGCAGCACCTTCCAGGACCGCTCCAGCGTCTGCCGCCACCGCGCCGCGGCCTCCTCGGGCAGCGGGCGCGGCTCGGTCGGCTGCGGATACGTCCGGTACGGGTCGACGTCGTCCAGGGCGACTTCCAGCCGCAGTCCGGCCGGGCCGACCGCAAGCCGGCGTACCGGATGCCACCCAGGCCCCGCCGAGCCCGGCGGCAGCGGTACGGCGACCGTGTGCCCCGGCGTCCGGACCACGGCATGTCCGGCTTCGGCCCGCACGGTGGCCGTCGTCCACGGCTCGGCCGCGGGCAGTTCGGCGCAGCCCAGGGTGGGCAGGGGAACCCTGCCGTGCCGGACCGGTACCTCGATGCTGAAGTCGAGTTCCGCCCGCAGCGCGGCCGCGGCGGCCAGGGCGCGGACGTGGCCGAGCACCACCGCCGGCGGCTCGTCCTGCTCCGCTGCGCCGGCGCGCAGCCGGCGCAGCACGGTGGCCAGCCACATTCCGGTCTGCGGATACATGAGCAGGTCGTCGACGACGACGGGGGCGCGGCGCTGAGCGGCACTGAGCAGATCCCACGCCGGTCCCAGATCCGCGGTGTCGTCGAGCATCCGTAACAGCAGCAGCCGGCGGCTGCGTTCGGCCGCGGCCAGGAGGTCCAGGGTCGCCGGTCCGCCCTCGCCGCGGGCAAGTTCGGCGAGGCTGCCGGGCGGGACACGATGATGCGGAAGGGACGGTTCAGCGGTCATGGGCGGCCCCGTCGTCAGTGGAGACGCCCCTTGCCGCCGCCTCCTGATCCTCCGAAGTCGGAGACGCTGGCCAACGGGTGATCGATCCCGTGCTGCAGTTCCTGAAGCGACGTGGCGAGAAATCGACTGTCAATGGAGCGCAGTGCTTCAAGAGACACCCCCGCGAGATCGACAAGACTGGACTCGACGGTGGCCCCAGACGACTCCATGACGGCCAAACCCCTTCCCCCCGGTGGCAAGTGCGGATGCGGGCTGCTCACATCCCCCTGATAATCGCCCGCCGCAGCCTGGATGAAACACCACATCCGCGCGGTGCCGCCATATCGGGTCAGCCTCCGTCATCGCCCCGGCGGTGGCGCCGGGACAACTCCACCGCCTCCTTGTCGAGGCGGGCCACCCCGGCGGAGTCACCCTCCATCAGCCGTACCGCTTCCATGAGTTGGTCCAACGTGCCGCGGTAGCGCAGACAGGTGCGCAGGATCCCGAACAGGTCCGGGCGCAGCGCCGGTGAGCGGGGGCTCATGGCCGCGATCACCGGATCGATACTGCCCAGCACCAGCGCCAGGGTGGTGCGCTCGCTCACCGTGGGCAGTGCGGTCAACGCGCCGACCAGTCCGTCGAGTTCCCGCAGCGGCAGGTCGTCCGGCAGGTGCGCCAGGCTGCCGGGGCCCGAGGGGCCGGCCGGGCGGGCGGCCGGCTCGGGTGGTGACACGGGCAGCCCGGCGTACCGGTGCAGCAGGGCGAGGTCGGCCCTCGGCAGCAGCTCGTACCAGCGGTCCGCGCGCACGGCGGCGAGGCGGCCCAGGCCGTCCGAGCGGTGGTGGGCGCTGACCAGTCCGATGAGCGTGCCGGCGTGCCACACCGCCGCGCCGGACATGCCCTCCCAGGGGGAGCGGTCGGGTTCGGGGTCCGACCGCGGTGGGGTGACCGCGAGTTCCAGGGTTCCTTCGCGGCGGTTGGACAGCACCGAGATCATCCCGGTGGCGTGGCAGGAGTCGCGGTACTGGGAAGGTGAGCCGTCGTCGAGCCGGCGCATCCGGTCCTCGCGCAGCTTGAACCGCGGGAAGCCCAGCGCGCTGCACGGCAGCAGTTCGTCCGTGTCGGTTACGGCACCGTAGGCGGGCGGCTCGGTCACGGACGCGTGGACGCCGGGCGGCACGGGGCCGGTGAGCTCCAGGAGCGCCACGTCGGCCTTCTCGGAGGCCAGCACCACGTGCGCGGGCGCGGTCCACTCGTCGGGGCGGTCGGCTTCGAAACGCACGTGGACCCGGGGGCGCTCCGCCTCGGCGGCACGGACGACGTGCGCGGCGGTGAGGACGTGCGACGGGCCGACGCGGTAGCCGGAACCTCGCCGTCCGCCGCCGCGCCCCTCGGGCGGTCGTACCAGCACCTCCGCCACGCGTACCGGATCCAGTCCCCGACGCGTCCGGGTCACCGCGCTCAGCGCTCGCCCTCGGCCTCGTCGCCGCCCACCCACGGCGCGCGTCCGCCACCGCTGTGCGTGCGCGGGTCGAGTGTCAACTTCACCCGGTGCGTGACGCTGTCCGCCAGTCGGCCGTCCGCGCCGGTCTCCACCACCCAGAAGCGGATCCTCCCGCCCGCCGTGGCGGACCGCTCCACGACGACGGCCGCCTCCAGCTCCACGGGACCCACCTCGAAGTACAGGTCCTCCCCCTGCGCCGCGGTACGGGCCGCGGTGAGCTCGCGGCGCAACTCCTCTATCAGTTCGGCGAGTTCAATCACGTCCGCTCCTTACCCGGAAGGCCCATCCTTCACTCGATCCGGGTGGATTCCACCTTTCCGGAGCCGTGTGACACCACGGATGCATTAGGGTCGTGCCGCGGCCTGAAAAGTGTTGAAACTGTGAAGCAGTGGAATACATCAGGCATTCTTCGCATCACTTCACTTTCACTGTCATGGGGACGGCGTCATGGAGAAGACCGGAGTCGAGTCGGAGCTGATCGACCTCAGCGGCGTCCCGTTGGACATCTGGCCGGACCTGGAGCTGCCGTCCGCCGAGGGCTCCATGCGGCGCCTGCTCAGCCGTATCGACGACCCGGCCGGCAGCCTCGGCGGCTACAACCCGCAGCGCGACGAATAGGCACCTTCCATGCACCAGACGGCCCCACCCCACGTCCTGTCACCGCGGTCGTTCGACCAACTGCTGGGCGGCGGGGGAGGCCCCGAGACGGTGGACGTCCTGCGCGCGAGCGAGCGCAGCTGGCGGCTGCTCGTCGTACGGGCTCTGCTGGACGCGGCCGCGACGGCACCGACCGGTCCCCTGCCTCCGCTGGACGAGGGCTGGCGTCTGTTGTCGCGAGCCTGGTCCGTGGCTGCGCGGGAGGTGGAGCGACTGCTGTCGTATCCGGCCGTCGGTATGTGGTCGGCGCACACACTGCGTCGGCTGCGGGGCACCACCGCCCACGACGCGCCCCTGTGGGCGGAGACGGGGCACCTGCACGCACTCGCCGCGAGCGCGGCGATCCGCGCCGGCCTGGAGTTCCGTACCGACGTCCCGGTCCGGTACGGCTGGGCCGTCCTGCCCGCGCTCGGGGCCATGCGGGTACCCGGCGGCCCGGACTGGACCGTGGCCGAGGTGTCCGCCCGCGACGGGGACGTGCGGATCGCGGGCCGTCGGCCGGGCGGACCGGGCTGGCACGCTCCGGCCGAGCTGCGCGCCGACGGGTGCACGCTGCTCCTGGACGACATCGACCCCTATCGCGCCCTGCGCACACCGGGCGTTCCCGAGCCGCTCGACTCCGCCGCCCAGTGGCAGGAGCTGTTCGGCTCGGCCTGGGAGATCCTGCACGCCACCGATCCGGAGGCGGCTCGGGCGCTGGCGGACGGACTGGTGTCCGTGGTCCCCCGCCCACGCTCCGAGCGGTTCCGGCCGCACAGCGCCTCCTCCGGCGACGCCTTCGGCACGGCCGTGGCGTCGGTTCCCGACGACGGCGAGCAGTTCGCCTCGACGCTGGTGCACGAGTTCCAGCACAACAAGCTCAGCGCGTTCATGCACCTGTTCACCCTGTACGAGGACCCGGGCGCCCGGCTGTACTACGCCCCCTGGCGGGACGACCCCCGGCCGCTGGGCGGCCTGCTCCAAGGGGTGTACGCGTTCTTCGGGGTCACCGCCTTCTGGCGGCGGCGCGACCATCCGCTCGGGCGGTTCGAGTACGCGCTGTGGCGAGCCCAGACCGCGCACGCGCTCCACACGATCGGCCGATCGGACGGGCTCACCGACCTGGGGCGGCGCCTGCTGGCCGAGCTCGCGGGGCGGCTGGAGCCGTGGCTCGCGGAACCGGTGGACGCGCGGACCCGCGCCGCGGCCGACCTCGCGATCGCGGACCACCGAGCGACCTGGCGGGCATACCACCTGCGTCCCGAACCGGGTGCGGTGCGGACCCTCGCGGCGGCCTGGCCCCACCAGGCCCGGTCCGTCGCGCAGTGCCACGAGCCGACGCTCGTCGCGGGGCGGCCGGTGCGGGGCTTCGACACGCGGGCGGTGCTGCTGCGGTGGCTGCTGGCGGACCCGGCGGGGTTCGACCGGCTGCGGGACGACCCCGGCGCCACGGTGAGCGGTGCGCGGCCCGAGGACATCGACCTCGTCACGGGCCGTACGGCCGAGGCGCTGCGCGCCTGCCACGCCCGCATCGTCCGTGGCGAGGGCGACCCCGAGACCTGGGTGGGGCTGGGCCTCGCCGCCCGGGCCGAAGGGGACCCGGCCGGTGAGGGACTGCTCGCCCACCCGGAACTGGCCGCGGCCCTGCACACCGAACTCGGCGGCCGCGCCGACCCACTGGAGCTGGGCCGCGCGCTTGCGTCCAGCGCGTCGATGACGGTGGCGTAGCGACGGTCCTCGATCTCCCGTCCGCCGGCGCAGGGCTGGGGCCGCTGGGCCCCCACTGCCGATTTGGGTCCTGGTATGGGTCTCCGAGCCCTGTCAGTGGGCCCGGGGGTCGTCGCTACGGTTCGGTCCCCGGTGGGTGTTCGGCCCGGCCCCCGGTGACCCGATCGAGCAGGCCACGACGAGGTGACGTGTGAACCGCAGCGAGCGGATACGCCGAGGAGTACGCACGAGCACGGGGCAGACGGCAGTCGAGTACCTGGCCATGCTGGGGCTCGTCACCCTCGTGGTCGGCGCGATCGTCGGCGCCGTGATCGGGGGCGACATCTCCAGTTCCGCACACCGGCAGATCTGCCGGGTCGTGGGGACGGCCGGCGGCGACTGCGGTGACGACAACGATGTCAGCGGCGGCGACGGGCAGTCCGGAACCGGCGAGCCCGTCCAGCCTGCAGCCGCCCCCGGTGACGCCACCGGTAAGCCCGGTGGCGAAACCCACGACAAGCCCGACGGCGGCAAGGGGAACGCGCTTCCCGATCTGTGCTTCGAGCCGAAGGAACGGGCATCGAAGTCGTCGGTCTCCGTTCCGGGCAACGGTCCCGTCAGCACGGCGGCCGCCTGGGGCTACTCCTGGCTGGTCAACTTCGTCATCGACAAGGTCAACAACGAGAAGAACAAGGAGAAGCGGGTCCAGGAGGCGCTCGCGGACCTCGCCTACTGCCTCCCCGACTACAACATCGTCATCGCGCAGCCGCACGAGGGCAATCTGCAGCAGATGGACGGTGCGGCGCTGATCGAGACCGTCAGCATCAGCGGCACGACGTACCGCGTCTACGCGTTCAGGACCGGCAAGTTCACCTGGGCGGACGACGCCGACCTCGGGTGGAAGAACCGCGGGTTCCACGGAGTGTTCGACGTCAGCGAGGACCGCCGCACCGTCACGTTCCAGGAGCCGCCCCGTCCCGAGCGGAAGGAGGGCTGGAAGCCCGGTGACGAGGGCTGCGAGATCGAGGGGGAGGAACTTCCCGACCGGAGCCGCTACTACAACACGTACTCCCCGCTGGACAACGAGGCGTCGGCTCAGGCCGTCCGGATGCTCGTGAACGACATGCGCCGCTGCTATCCCGACTACAACGTGGTCGCGATGCACTCGGAGCAGTCGTCGCACTGGGTCGAGGAACCGGATTCGTTCGTCCACCACGGCAGGTACCGGCTGAACTCCCCCGAGTACCACGGCGACGAGAAGGGGGACGACATCGCCTCGGGCCGGGCCGTGTTCGATGTCTACGTCTTCGACAAGGGCACGTTCAGCAATGACGGCGACGGCGGCTACACCAACTGGGCCTTCTACGGCGACTTCACCCGCGACGGCTCGAAGGTGAGCTTCGAGCAGCCGGAACCCGCCGACCTGGACGCCGATTCCATCTCCACCGGATCGAGCGCGGTCAACTTCAACGACGGGTCGCCGAAGTACACGGACGGCGGGCCGTACCCCGGTACCGACTACTCCGGCAAGGTGCCGGGCGACAGCGCCGAGTTGATCCATTCGCTGATCGACGAGTACAGCCGCAGCTTTCCCGGCACGAACATCATCGCGGTGAAGTCGTTCAACGACCTGTCCTTCTCAGGGGTGTCCGGCCTCGAGCACCTTGCGGTGGTGCACGGTGTCGATGTCTTCTCCATCGACGAGGGCACCATCTCCAACAACGGTGACGGCGGCTGGCAGAACTGGGGCTTCGCCGGCACCTTCGAACGCGCGGAGGACTCGAAGGAGGTGAGCTTCAGCAGCCACTGAGGGGAAGCCGTCAGAGGGCTTCGCAAGCGTGCGGTGAGGCCGCGTGGACGGTGATGGTGCACAGTCTCTTGGTCGCACGCGTGAGGGCGACATACAGGTCACGCTCGCCGCTGGGGCGGGCCGTGACGATCTCCTCCGGGCCGATGACGACGCTCGCGTCGAACTCCAGGCCGCGGGCCTCGGAAGCCGGCACGAGGCGTGCCCACTGGGCGACACCTGCGGATGCCATCTCCTTGACCCGGTCGTCCGCGCAGATCACGGCGAGCAGTTCGCCCGGGTGCGCTGCGGCCTGCGCCCGGACTTCCTCGACCACCGTGGTAGCGAGCGTGGGCGGACACGCGGTGAGGCTGCGGGGTGGCTCGCCGTGGCGGATCGATCGGCTTGGTTTCTGGCCGGGGGCGATCCGCGCGAGAAGACCGTGGGTCGTTTCCAGGATCTCCTGGGTCGTGCGGTAACTGACGGTCAAGGTGTGCAGGGCGAACCGGCTGCCGAGATGCGGCCCCAGAGCCTGAGACCAGTCGCCCGCGGCCGTCGCCGGGCCCGCCTGGGCGAAGTCGCCCACCAGTGTCATCGACCTGGCCGGGCACCGGCGCAGCACCATCCGCCACTCCATGGCGGTCAGCTCCTGCGCCTCGTCGACCACGACATGGCCGAACGTCCGCTCCGTCGGCCCGTTTACCAGTTCTGCCGCCTCGTCCAGCAGCGGTACATCGGCCTCGGTCCACGGGGCGCCAGGAGAACGTACCAGCCGGGAACGCTCGTCATCGGTGAGCGAGGGCAAGCGCCTGGCCGTCGTGCGAGCCTCCGCGAGCAGGGCTTGTACCACCGCTTCGGGTGTCAGCCGTGGCCAGAGGGATTCCACGGCACAGTCGACGTGGGCGTCGTCCATGAGATCCGCGCGGACGGCTTCCGCGTCGAACAGTTCGGCCGGATCCGCGGCCGGCGCGTCGTCGAAGCCGAGATCCCTCAGATCCTCCTCGGCCGCGGCATCGAGGTCCATCCCGGTGCTCTCGGCGATCTCGGCGTCGATGTGTTCGAGGGCCTCGAGGGCGCTGCGCTCCAGCGCGCCCGTGGCCGTGCCGACCAGGTGCTCCTTGAAGACCTCCCGCGCACGGTTGTGCGCCAGGCCGCTCGCCACCGCAGCCTCCCGCGCCGCCGCGACATCCGTGCTCTTCAGGCGGAGCCATTCCTTTCCCACGCGCACCGCGAACCCGCCGTCCGGTGCCTGCAGGGAGCGCACCAGGTCCGCAAGCGCCTCGGCCATCGGGGCACTCCCCTTGAGTCGCGCGACTTCGAACGACTCCACGGCTGCGGGCACCACCCCGGCCAGCTCCGCGCAGGTCGCCAGGACCACGTCGTTCTCCCCGAGCGAGGGGAGCACCTGGGAGACGTAGTCGAGGAACCGCGCGTTCGGCCCGAGCACCAGCACACCGCGCGCGGCGGCGCCCGGGAACGCGTACAGCGCGTACGCCGCCCGGTGCAGCGCGACGACGGTCTTGCCTGTACCGGGACCGCCCTGCACCACGGTCACCCCCCGATGCGGGGACCGGACGATCGCGTCCTGCTCCCCCTGCAGCGTCGCCACCGCCGCACGCATCCGCCCCGTGCGCCGCGCCTCCAGCGCCTCAGTCAACGGACCGTCGCCGACGATGTCGCCGACCGCCGGTGCGGATCCGTCCAGCATCTCGTCGCTCACCGCACGTACCGCGCGGTTCTCGACCCGAAGATGACGGCGCCGCCGCAACCCCATCGGGTGAGCGGCCGTCGCTGCGTAGAAGGACCGCGCCGCTTCCGCTCGCCAGTCGACGAGCAGCGGCAGGTCCCGGTCGTCCACGTGCAGGCCGAGCCGTCCGATGTGAAGGACGGTTCCGTCCGCGAGGTCGATCCGGCCGAACGCCAACCCCTGCTCGGCTCCCTCCAGCCGGCGAAGCCGGTGCGCCAGACGCTCTGCGTCGACGTCGCGCGCGTACACCTCGCCCGCGCTGTCCACCGACGAGCTCAGCACGGCCGCCAGCTCGGCCCGTGCATCCGCCGACTGCACATCGAGCAGCCTGTACATGGCGGCCACGTGGGCCTGCTCCACCTCGATTTGTTCTGCGGCACCCACGTTGAAATGCGGCAACAGCAGCCTTCCTCTCCACTCGGCTCTCCACTGTGCGGCCAGACTTCCGCAAAAGTAAGGCTTGACTTACTTGTCCGGGTCGGCCGCCCGGGCCGGGTGGTGCGGGTCTCACCGTCCGGCGGGCCGGCGCCGCAGGACGGTGAGCGTCGGGCCGAGCGCGAGAATGACGCCGAGAACGGCGAAGCCGTGGGTGAGGGTGGTGAGCGAGGCGACCGCCGCGACGAGCAACGGGCCACCCGCATCGCCGAGTTCGCGGCCGAGTTCGGCGGCACCCATGGTTTGGCCGAGACGCTCCGTGGGGGTGCTTGCGGCTAGGGCGGCGAAGCCGAGCGGGGTGATCAGACCGGTTCCGGCGCCGATCAGCGCGGCGCCCAGGAGCAGCCCGGTAAGACCCGGCAGCATGGCACAGCCCAGTCCCGCGGCGGTGAGCAGCAGCCCTGCCGCGATGCCCGTACGGGTCGCCAGCCGTCCGTGGTCCAGCGCCCGCCCGGCTTTCGGCTGGACCACAGCCGCGCAGGCGGCCAGTACGGACACGGCGGCACCGGTGGCCACCGTACCCAGACCGGCCACCCGGCCTGAGACCGGCAGGAAGCCCACCCCGACCGAGAGTGCGGCGGTCGCCGCGGCCAGGGCTGAGGTCGGGGCGAGGAAAGCCGGGTCGGCCAGGCGCCGGGCCAGGTCGAGTACCGTTTGCCGGGTCCTGGGCAGCGGCGGGACCACCGGAACGGCGAGCGCGGCCCACACGGCGACCGCCGCACCGAGCACGGCCAGGACGGTGAACAGCAGGCGCAGGCCCCCGGCCCACACCAGCACCCCGCCGAGCAGCGGGCCGAGGGTGTAGCCGATCGACTTGTAGAACCCGTAGCTGCCGAAGGCCCGGCCGCGCTTGGCCACCGGGGTGAGGCGGGCGACCAGCGCGGAGGCCGACGGGGAGAAGGCGGAGGCCGCGGCGCCCTGGCCGAGGCGCGCGGCCCACAGCCGGCCGGGGCTGTCCGCGACGACGTACAGGGCGGACGCGGCGGCGAAGGCGATGAGTCCGCCGAGCAGCACCGGGCGTGCGCCGACCCTGTCGGCGAGTGTGCCGAACAGCGGCTTGAGCAGTACCTCGGCACCGTCGTACAGGGCGAGGAGGCCGCCGAGCACCAGCAGCGAGGTGACCGCACCCTGGGCGTGGCCGCCGAGGTTGGCGGCGATTCCGTGCGCGCCGAAGGCAGTGGTGAAGCCCGCGGCGTACAGCGGCCACATGTGCCGGGCCGGAGCCGCCCGCACCGTTGGGTCCGTACTCACTGTTCCGCCTCCGGGGCCTGGTGCAGGGCGGCGAAGACGCGCGCGGCGCAGTCCCACCGTCACTGGCCGCCGTGGCTGTTGCTGCGGTACTCCCAGGATCCCCGCTCTCGACCACATCACCCGGCTACGCGACCTGCGCCGGCCTGCGCTGTCCGTGCCGAGTCTTCCCGCGGCTGGGGCTCGGACTCGCGATCGGCCGGCGGAGTGCGCTGGATGGCGATCATGGCAGCGTCGTCGGCCAGGCGCCCGCCGACGTGGGCGAGCAGGTCTTCGCTCAGGTGGTGGACCAGTTCCGGGGGTTGCCCCGCTTCCAGGCGGCGACCCGCTCGACCAGCGGGGTTCCTCGGCAGCCAGGTACACCGAGGCGACCCACAGCGGGCCGATCCGGCGGGGCAGCGGCCGCAGAAGCGCCCGCTGTGTGACCTCGGACACGGTCCGTACCTGCGCCGGCGCTGGTGGTGAGGAATCGGCCACCGCAGACTCATACACTCGGCTTACACCTTCCAGGACAGCGCCGCAGATCGTGACAGGATCTTCTACGACAGGGGGCGCGCCGGCGATGAGCACGCCCCCTTTGGTTCCAACGGCAACCGCTGCTAACGCGCGATGATCACGACAGGTCCGCCGTCGAAGCGGGGGCCGAAGCGGAACCCGCCATCATCGAAGCGGTAGCCGAAGCGGAACCCGCCATCGTCGAAGCGGTGGCCGAAGCGGAACCCGCCGTCATCGAAGCGGAACCCACCATTGCCGAAGCACCGCCAGTCGTCGCCGAAGCACCGGCTGGTGGTCGCATGAGTGTGCACGGCAGGGGCTGCTGCTGCGGCCGTGCCGGCTATGCCGATCGAAGCGCCGCCGGCCATCAGAATGGCGGCTGACGTCGCGACGAGACGCCTGATGGACCCTTCTGCTCGCATGGTGATGCACTCTTCTTTCTGCCGCGTGGGCCCGTGGGCCCGAGCCTGCGCGGTCTTGAGGCAAGAAATCATGACCCCGGCCGCAGTGGAGCGGCACGGTCGAGGGCGTCGCCCCGCGCGTTGGGGGACCAGATCTCGCATCCAGGATCCCCGCTGCACGAGAACCAGCCGAACAGGGACGTATCCCCGGGTTGCAGCCGTACTCCGGTTACGTATGCGGCACCCTTTCGGATTGCCGCTCCGACAGGCACTGGACGACATACCGACCAGTCGGCATGATGGTCCGGTCACCCGACGTCGCCTCGTCTCCCAGGAGTCACGATGAGCCCCGACCACCCGCCCGGACTCGATCTCGACCGGCTGCGCGGGCTGCTCGACCGGGAGCGGCCCGGCCTGGCGCAGGGCCCGTTGACCGGCCGGCTGATCGAGGGCGGACGGTCGAACCTCACCTACGCGGTCACGGACGGCGCCTCGCGGTGGGTCGTACGGCGGCCCCCGCTGGGCCATGTCCTGGCCACCGCCCACGACATGGGGCGCGAGCACCGGGTGATCAGCGCCCTGCATCCGACGGACGTGCCGGTGCCGCGCCCGGTGCTGCTGTGCGAGGACGAGGACGTGCTCGGGGCGCCGTTCTACGTCATGGAGTTCGTCGAGGGCACCCCGTACCGCACCGCGCGGCAACTCGCCCCGCTGGGCGAGGAGCGCACCCGCGACGCCGTGCTGTCCCTGGTGGACACCCTCGTCGAGCTGCACGCGGTGGATCCCGCCGAGGTGGGCCTCGCCGGCTTCGGCCGTCCCGAGGGCTTCCTGGACCGGCAGCTGCGGCGCTGGGGAAAGCAGCTGGCGGCCTCCCGCGACCGTGAACTGGCCGGCGTCGACGAGCTGCACGCGGCACTCGGGCGCGCGCTGCCCGCCTCCCCCGCCCCGGCCGTCGTGCACGGCGACTACCGCCTCGACAACGTGCTGCTCGGCCCGGACGACCGGATCACCGCGGTGCTCGACTGGGAGATGTCCACGCTCGGCGACCCGCTGACCGACCTGGGCCTGCTGGCGATGTACAGCACTCCGCTGGGCATGCCCGGCTCGCCGGTGTCCACCACCGCCGAGGCTCCGGGACACCCGTCCGCTCCGGAGCTCGTCGAGCGGTACGCCGAGCGCTCGGGGCGGGACGTCTCGGCGGTCTTCTGGTACACGGCGTTCGCCTGGTTCAAGCTCGCCGTGATCCTGGAGGGCATCCACTACCGGTACACGCTCGGCCAGACGGTCGGCCGGGGTTTCGACCGCATCGGCGACCTCGTCCCCGTCTTCATCGACCACGGACTGACCACGCTGCAGGAAGGCTGACCGGACATGGACTTCGCGTTCGACGCGCGCACCGAGGAACTGCGCGCCAGGCTCCTGGCCTTCATGGACGAGTACGTGTACCCGGCCGAGGCGGTGGCCGAGGAGCAGCGGGCCGCGCTTGCCTCCCCGTGGGACACACCCGCCGTGGTCGAGGAACTGAAGACGGAGGCGCGCAGGCAGGGCCTGTGGAACCTCTTCCTGCCGGACGCCGAGTACGGCGCCGGGCTGACCAACCTCCAGTACGCCCCGCTCGCCGAGATCACCGGCCGCTCCCCGCACCTGGCACCCGTCGCGCTGAACTGCGCGGCGCCCGACACGGGCAACATGGAAGTGCTGGCCCAGTTCGGCGACGAGCGGCATCGGAAGCAGTGGCTCGAACCGCTGCTCGCGGGCGAGATCCGTTCGGCGTTCGCGATGACCGAGCCGGAGGTGGCCTCCTCGGACGCCACGAACGTCACCACGCTCATCGAGCGCGAGGGCGACGAGTACGTGATCACCGGCCGCAAGTGGTACATCTCCGGCGCGATGAACCCGGACTGCAGGATCTTCATCGTGATGGGCAAGACCGACGCCGACGGCCCGGACATCCGCCGTCAGCAGTCCATGGTGCTCGTGCCGCGCGACACCCCCGGCGTCACCGTCCGGCGCGCGATGCGGGTCTTCGGGTACGAGGATCACTCCCACGGCGGCCACGCCGAGGTGGTCTTCGACCACGCGCGCGTGCCCGTCTCCCACCTGATCGGCGAGGAGGGGGGCGGCTTCGCCATCGCCCAGGCCCGGCTCGGACCGGGCCGTATCCACCACTGCATGCGGCTGATCGGCATGGCCGAGCGGGCGATCGAGCTGATGTGCCGCCGGGCTGTGTCCCGCACCGCCTTCGGCAAGGCGCTGGCCCAGCAGGGCGTGGTCCACAACTGGATCGCGGACGCGCGGGTCACCGTCGAGCAGTTGCGGCTGCTGGTGCTGAAGACGGCCTGGCTGATGGACACCGCCGGCAACAAGGGCGCGCACACCGAGATCCAGGCCATCAAGATCGCCACACCCCGTGCGGTGGTCGGCATCCTCGACCGGGCCATCCAGTTGCACGGCGCCGGCGGGTTCAGCCAGGACCTCCCCCTCGCCGAACTGTACGCGGCCGCGCGCACGCTGATGATCGCCGACGGTCCGGACGAGGTGCACCAGCGGTCGCTGGCCCGGCGCGAGTTGAAGAAGTACCTGTGACGCGCGGAGGCCGGGGCACCAGCGGTGCGGCGCCCGGGTCACCCGGGGAGCAGCGCCGCCTCGCGTGAGAAGAAGGCCAGTTGGGCCTTCTTCTCCGGCAGGTACACGTCCGGCAGGTCCACTTCGGGCAGGGTGACGAGGGGTCCTGCGGTGAAGCCCTCGCGGAGGAAGCGGGCGACGGCCTTGCCGTTGCGCACGTCGGGGTCGACCACCACACGGGTGCGGCCCAGGCCCAGGAGGACGTACGACAGCAGGGCTGTCATCAGCCGGGAGGTCCACCCGGACCGCTCGGCGCCCGGCGCGGCGGGTGCCAGGAGCAGATGGATGCCGAGGTCGCCGGGATCGACGGCGTAGCACTCGCCGACGCGGTCGGCGGACGGTTCGTAGGTCTGGAGGAGGGCGACCGGTTCGCCGTCCTTCGCTACGAGGAAGGCGTGGTGGGTGTCGAGGCCGGCCATATGGGCGTAGATCCCGGCCACCTGCTCCTCGGTGAGACCGGTCATGCCCCAGAACGCGGCCCGTCGCTCGCTCACCCAGCGGTGGACCACCCCGGCGTCGGCCCGTGCGTCCAGCGGCAGCACGCGAACGGTGCCGAAGCCGTCGAGGTGCTCCTCGTGGACGGCCTCGCGGGAGGCGTACGGGCGGTGCGGGGCGTCGACGGTGTGCGCGGTGCTCACGCTGTGCGCGTCAGACATCGGTCTCCTCGCTCTCCTTCTTCATCCGCTCCCAGTCGGTGACGACCGGGACGAGCTTTCCCTCGCGCCACAGGGGCAGTTGGTCGCGGTGGTGGGGCGAGCCGGGGACCCCGGACGCGCCGAACGGGACCACCCACCGGCTGTCCTCGCGGCGCGCCAGATCCCACACGTAGCGGGCGGCCGGACCGCGCGCGGCCAGGTCGGTGAGGCCGGGGACGGCGGAGGTGCACAGCACGCAGTCGTGGTCGCCGGAGAGGCCGGGTTCGTCGTACGGCGTCCCGGACGGCAGCGCCCGCCAGGGGGCGAGGCGGTGGGTGTCCCCCCAGGTGCCCGCGGGTGGCCGGGCGGCCGCCTCCTCGATCGCCCCGCGGACGGTGGACGGCCGGTCGATCCCGTACGGGTCCTCGGCGGTCAGGAGGTGTTCGAGGGCGTAGCCGATGCGCGGAACCAGGGCCAGCCAGGGCAGGAAGACCTCGGGGTACGCGGGCGGGTCGGCCAGCGCGGCGAAGGCGGGATGGGCCGCCAGCCGGCGTACGATCGCCGAGCGCACGGTCGCGAAGAGGGCCGCGTCGGCGCTGTCGGCGTCCATGCGGCGGTCCCACCGCAGAAGCCTGTCCCGCAGGGCTGCGGCCCCGTCGCTCAGGCCGTCGAGGGCGGCGAGGTGTTCCAGCAGGGGCGCGGCGGAGGCGAGCCAGGCGTCGGTGTGGAGCGCGGAGACCTCGGCGGCGGACCACCGCCGGCGCTCGTCGAGCAGGGACCGGATGCGGTCGGCGCGGTGCGGCGGGGCGAACTCGACGCCCAGGGGCGCGGCCGGACCGCGCTGATTGGCCATGACGGCGACGCCGTCGGTCAGTCCGGCGCGCGGCGGCTCGTGCCATCCCCGCCAGTCGTGTCCGGGCTCCCAGGCGGGCACCACACGGATCCGGTTGGCCTCGGACCGCACCGGCACCCGGCCGGCCACGCGGTGCAGCGACCCGCCACCGGTGTCGGCGGCCTGCACGACGTTGACCGGCTCGGCCCACCGGTCCACGGCCCGGTCGACGTCTGCCACCCGGCGGGCGCGCAGCAGGGGCAGCAGTGCCTCGAAGCCGAGGTCGCCGGTGACACGGGGCGGGTAGCGCAGGCTGATCGCGACCGGGACCGTGCCGGACTCGTCCGCACCGTCGTCCAGCCCTTCGGGGCCGCCGATGACGACGGGGCCCCGCCCGGTCTCCAGCACCTCCACCTCGACCGGTTCCTCTCCGGCCACCTCGATCGTCTCGGTGTGCCGGGCGGCCCGCCGCCACACGCCGTCCGGACCGAGGGCCTCGACGCCGGCGCCGGTGCGCCGCAGCCGTTCCCGGTACAGGTCCTGGTAGTCGGCCATGGCGTTGGTGATGGCCCAGGCGACCGTGCCTGTGTGCCCGAAGTGGGCGATGCCGGGGACGCCGGGCACGGCGAGGCCGACGACGTCGAACTCGGGGCATGCCAGGTGGATCTGCTGGTAGACGCCCGGCTCCTCGATGAAGCGGTGCGGGTCGCCCGCGATGACCGGCTGCCCGGTGACGGTCCGCTCGCCGGCGACGAGCCAGCCGTTGCTGCCCGAGGTGCCGGGGCCGTCGGTGGCGAACAGGCCCACCGCGTCCGCGCCGAGGCGGGTCACCACCTGCTCGCGCCACAGCTTGGCGGGGAAGCCGGCGAAGAGGATGTGGGTGGCGAGCCACACACCGAGGGGCGTCCACGGCTCCCAGCGGCCGGGGGTGAGGCCGGCGCGGGCGAACTCCGGGGCCGTGGCTGCCGGCAGTCCGGCATTGACGCCGTCCACGTACGCCCGGACCCAGTCCGCCGTCTCCGCGTCGCGCCGCTCCAGGGCCGTGAAGCAGCGGCGGGCGGTGTCGTCCAGGCGGGCGCGCCGCGCGAACCGGTCCCAGGGCACGGCCGACGGGCCGAGGAAGGACGCCGAGGTGCCCTGTGCGCGGTGCCGCTCCACCTCCAGTTGCCAGGACCGGTCCAGGGCGGTGACGCGGCCCTGGGCACGGGCCAGTTCCGCCGCGCCGTCCGCACGCAGGTGGGGAATGCCCCAGTCGTCGCGGTAGACCTCGGTCGCCACCCCACACCCCTCCGTCATATTTAGGCAAGCCTAACCTAATCCACCCCCTGGCGGAATCGTACAGATCCGCACCGCGGGAGGCACTCGAACGCGCGCACAGGGCTCGCACAGAAATGGCATGCGCCGTTCATCGGACGGCCACGCGACGCGCGTTGAGGCGACAACGTCCGGCCTTTGAATTCCCTTGCGCGGGCCGACCGGTCATCGCGCGGCGACATTGTTTCCACAGTGGGGGGAACCACAGGTGGCGGCCACGCACCATGGGCCCGGCGGTAGGAATACGGACGGACCGGGCCCGGACGGAGCAGAGTCCGAGACATCGGTTTCCGACAGATCGGAGTCCGACAGACCGGAGTCCGGCAGATCAGCGTCCGACGGATCAGGATCCGGCAGATCGGGGTCCGGCGGAGGGCAGTCCGGACGACCGGAACCCGTCGAAGGGCCTTTCGGCCGACCGGAGCCGGGTGAACCGTCGCCCCGGCGGCCCCGGGCCGCGCGCGGGTTCGGCGACCGGGTCTTCCGCCTCCAGCTGACGGCCACCGGAGTCGTCGTCCTCGCCATCATGGCGGCGGTCGGCCTGTTCCTGCTGCTGCGGGCCGGACAGGCGCTGCGCGTGGCCAAGTTCTCGTTCTTCACCACGGCCGCCTGGCAGCCGGACGCCCACAACTTCGGCATCGCGGCCGTGCTCACCGGAACCCTGCTGATCGCCGCCGTCGCGGTGGCCGTCTCCGTTCCGCTGGCCGTCGCGACAGCCCTGTTCATCTCGGACGTGGCGCCGCGCAGGCTGCGCCGCACCCTGGTCGCCATGGTCGACCTGATGGCCGCCGTGCCGTCGGTGGTGTACGGGCTGTGGGGGCTGTTCCTCCTCCAGCAGAACGTGATCGGCCTCTCGCGCTGGCTGTCCGACTGGTTCGGCTGGATCCCGCTGTTCAGGGTGGACGGCACCCAGCCGGGCGACCCGCTCGCCTCCGCCAGCGTCTACACCGCGTCCACTTTCATCGCCGGCATCGTCGTCGCCCTGATGGTCGCGCCGATCCAGTGCTCGGTGATGCGGGAGGTCTTCGCACAGGCCCCGGCCGGCGAACGCGAGGGCGCCTACGCGCTCGGTGCCACCCGCTGGGGGATGATCCGCGCGGTCGTCCTGCCCTACGGCAAGGGCGGCATGATCGGCGGGACGATGCTCGGGCTGGGCAGGGCGCTCGGCGAGACGATCGCGGTGTACATGATCATCTCGCCGGTCTTCGTCATCCAGCCGCACGTCCTGCAGACCGGCTCGAACTCGGTCTCCGCGCTGATCGCGCTGCACTACGGCGATGCCTCCCCCTTCGGTATGTCGGCGCTGATGGCGGCGGGCCTGGCGCTGTTCGTGCTCACCCTGGCGGTCAACTTCACCGCCTCCACCATCGCGGCCCGCTCCCGTTCCGGCGCACAGAGCGAGGCATGAGATGACCGTCGTCCAGGACACCGCCCACGACAGCGTCGAGGACTCGGCACTCCCCGGCCCTGCCGGGTCCGCCGAACTTCCCGACCAGCCACGCCGGATCGGCGGCCCGACCCGCTCGGGCGTGCTCGCCCTGTGCGGCGCCGCACTCTCCGGGTTCTGCACCGCCGTGCTGCTGTTCGGCCAACTCGCCCCGCTCTCCGGTGCGCTGGGGTTCACCGTCACCGCCTACGTCGCCTTCCTCGCCTGCTACGCGGTGCTGACCGGACTGGAGGAGGACGGGCAGGCCGTACGCGACCGGGTGATGACCGTGGTGCTGTGGACAGCGGCCACGCTGCTGTTCCTCGCGCTCGCCCTCGTCGTCGGCTTCACCGCCTGGCGCGGTCACGAGGCGCTGGGGCACCTCAACTTCCTCACCGAGGACATGCAGTCCACGGGCCCGCTGGACCCGCTGGACCACGGCGGTATCGCCCACGCGATGCTCGGCACCCTCATCATGATCACGATCGCCCTGGCGATCACCGTGCCGCTGGGTCTGACCTGCGCGGTCTACCTCAACCAGATCCCCGGCCGCTTCTCGCGGTTCGTCCGGACCATCGTGGAGGCCATGACGGCGCTGCCGTCGATCGTGGCCGGCCTGATGGTGTACGCCGTATGGATCCTCGGCCTCGGCATGCAGAAGTCGGGCCTCGCGGCGGGCTTCGCGATCAGCGTGATGATGCTGCCGATCGTGATCCGCGCGGCGGACGTCGTGCTCCGGCTGGTGCCGGGCACGCTGACCGAGGCGGCCGAGGCGCTGGGCGCTCCGCGCTGGCGCACCGTGTGGCACGTGGTGCTGCCGACCTCCCGCTCCGGGCTCGCCACCGCGGTGATCCTCGGCACCGCCCGCGGCATCGGCGAGACCTCGCCCGTACTGCTCACCGCCGGCTACATCGCGGCGGTCAACGCCAACCCGACGAACGGACCGATGGTCTCGCTGCCGCTGGCCGTCTTCACCTTCGTCAAGTCACCCGAGCCCGCGCAGATCGCCCGCGGTTTCGGCGCGGCGGCGGTCCTGATGGCCCTGGTCCTCGTGCTCTTCACCGTCGCCCGGGTGATCGGCGGCCGCGGCCCCGGCCAACTCAGCCGCCGGCAGGCCCGCCGCGCGGCCCGCGCCTCACGCCGTGACGTGGACCGTTTCGCCGAACTCCACGCTCCCGCGCTCCCGTTGTTCGACAGCGCCCCGCAGACCACCGGCCCGTCCGCCACAGCATTCAGGCCCACCACCGAGGGTCTGGGACACAAGCCCGGAGAAACCGACTGATGCGCAGTCACCTGCCCCTTCGTCCGCGCCCGCTGCGCGCGCCGGCGATCCTAGGCGCGCTGCTCGCCATGATCGCCGGGCTGCTGGCCGGCCCGCTCGCGGCGACCGCCGCCGCCGAGAGCTACACCCCGATCGCCGGAGCCGGCTCCACCTGGGCCGAGAACGCCGTCGACGAGTGGCGCCGCGCCGTCAACCAGTACGGCATGCGGATCAGCTACGCCGGCACCGGATCCTCCGACGGCCGCCGCCAGTTCCTCAGCGGCACGGTGGACTTCGCGGTCTCGGACATCCCGTTCCAGACCAACCCCACCGACGGCTCCGCCGCCGAACGGCCTGGCGCCGGGTCGTACGCCTACATGCCGATCGTGGCCGGCGGCACCGTCTTCATGTACCACCTGACGGTCAACGGCCAGCGGGTCACCAACCTCCGGCTCTCCGGCGACGTGATCACCAAGATCTTCACCGGCGCCATCAAGTCCTGGGACGACCCGGCGATCAGGGCCGACAACCCAGGTCTGCAGCTGCCCCACCGCCCCGTCGTCCCGGTGGTCCGCTCCGACGGTTCCGGCTCGACGGCCCAGTTCACGCTCTGGATGGCCAACCAGCACAAGGCCCTGTGGCAGGAGTACTGCCGCAAGGTCGGGCGCTCCGGCGCGTGCGGGCAGACCTCCTACTTCCCGACCGTCCCCGGCATGATCGCCCAGTCCGGTGACCTCGGTGTCGCCGCGTACGTGTCGCAGAGCTACGGCGAGGGCGCGATCGGCTACGTCAACTACTCGTACGCGCTCAACGCGCACTACCCGGTCGCCAAGGTCCTCAACCACGCCGGCTACTACACCGAGCCGACCCCGCAGAACGTCGCCGTCTCGCTGCTCCAGGCGAGGATCAACACGAACAAGAGCTCGCCGGACTATCTCACCCAGCAGCTCGACGGCGTCTACAACGACCGGGACAAGCGCAACTACCCGCTCTCCAGCTACTCGTACATGATCCTGCCGCTGAAGGTGCAGGGCACGTTCACCAAGGAGAAGGGCAAGACGCTCGGCGCGTTCTCCTACTACTTCATGTGCCAGGGCCAGCAGCAGGCGCCCCAGCTCGGCTACTCGCCGCTGCCCATCAACCTCGTCCAGGCGGGCTTCGACCAGATCCGCCGGATCCCCGGTGTGCAGGCCCAGAACATCAACATCAAGGGCTGCAACAACCCGACCTTCACCGCCGACGGCCACAACAGGCTGGCGGAGACGGCGCCCTACCCGGCCGAGTGCGACAAGAAGGGCTCCACGGCCTGCACCACGGGCAGTGGCGGCGCCAAGTCCGGCGGGGGCTCCGGAAGTTCGGGCGGCGCGTCGGGCGGATCCACCGGTGGTGGCACGAACGGCGGCTCCAGCGTCGGCGGTTCGACGGGCGGCGGCACGAACGGCGGCTCCACCGGGGGTGGTTCGGCGACCGGCGGCGCGTCCGGCGGCGGCACGGGCGGCACCGGTGGCACGGGCGGCACCGGGCCGGACGGCACCGGACAGCCCTCCGTCGACCCCGACACCGGGCAGACCCTCGCGCCCGGCGGCGCGGCCGGCGGCGGTGGCGGGGGCGCCACGGTCGCCGACGGCACCATCGCCCTGGCCCAGCCGGTCACGGTGGCCGGGCGTCCCGGCTGGACCGGCACCCAGACCCTGATGCTGATCACCGCCCTGCTGCTGCTCGGGCTCGTCCTGCTGCCCTCCGTCGTCTCCCGGGCGATCGCCGCCCGCAACGGCGGCCGCGGCGGCCACGACCGGTTCACGAACGGGGGCCCGCGATGAGCCGGGACACAAGAGGCAGGACGGCGCGCGTGCGCGGGCTGCTCCTGCGGCTGGTGGCCGGGGCCGCCGCCGGAGCCCTCGCGGGCCTCGGCGTGGCCCAGGCGGCGCAGCCCGCGACCGCCGCGAGCGGCGCGGCCGGCAACGGCTCCGCCGTCACGGTCGCCGGCCGTGGCGAGTTCAAGGACATGAAGTTCACGGTCGACCAGACCACCCACCTGACCAGCCAGGCGATCACCGTCTCCTGGACCGGCGGCACCCCGACCACGTTCGCGGGCACCCTGTTCAACACCGACTTCGTGCAGATCATGCAGTGCTGGGGCGACGACGACGGCGCGGTCCCGGGCAACCCCGGCCCGCCGCGCACCCAGTGCCAGTACGGCGCGTCCCCGACCACCGGCCGGGGCAGCTGGCCGGGCAACGAACGCGACGACACACGCAACGTCACCTACAGCGCCGCCCCCACCAGCTACGGCGAGGACGACCGGTACGGCGCGGGCGGCGCGTTCGGCCAGGGCGAGGTGCCCTTCAAGTCGGTCGACGGCACGATGGTCACCACCAACACCCAGAACAACCCGTTCTACAACCGCAACACCACCAACGAGATCGACTTCGCCCGCACCGGCGCCGACGGCACCGGCCGCGAGTACTTCGAGGTGCAGACCGCCAACGAGGCACCGCACCTGGGCTGCGGTGCCGAGGCCGGCAAGAAGGGCGCCGCCCGGCCGCGCCCCTGCTGGCTGGTGATCGTCCCGCAGGGCCACCTCGACCTCGACGGCGAGCCGTACGCCGACAAGAGCATCGTCAACGCGGGATCGCCCGTCTCCTCCACCAACTGGAAGAACCGCGTCGCCGTCCCGCTGAGCTTCAACCCGGTCGGCAGCGGCTGCGCCCTCGGCTCCGACGAGCGGCCCACCATGGGCAGCGAACTCGTCGCCGACGCCATGACGAGCTGGCAGACGGCCCTGTGCCCGACCGGCACGGTCTACGGCTACACCAAGCTCGGTGAACCCGACGCCCGCACCCGGCTCGCGGGCACCGGCTCCGCCGGACTGGCCTTCACCACGCGCGCACTGGGCGCCGACGAGGGCACCACCGCGCCGTCCGGCACCACGGCCTACGCTCCCGTCGCGCTCTCCGGGGCCGTGATCGGCTTCACCATCGAACGCAGGCCCAAGGCGGGGGCCCCGGACGACATCCGCAGGCTCGCCGGGACGAAGGTCGACTCCATCGACCTCACGCCCCGCCTGGTCGCCAAGCTGCTGACCGAGTCGTACCGCAACTCCCCCTGGGGAGCGGTGCTCGGCGACCAGGTCGCCAAGGGCTACGACTGGGCGAGGAACAACCCGGCGGGTCTCGCGAGCGACCCCGAGTTCATCTCCCTCAACCCGGAGTTCGAGCATCTGTCGGTCTCCGAGACCCCTGCCACCGACACCGATCTGCTCACCTCGCTCGGCCACTCGGACACGGCCCGCGCGCTGTGGCAGTGGATCCTGTCCGACAAGGACGCCCGCGGCTTCCTCGCGGGGACGGCCGACGACTGGGGCATGCGCGTCAACCCGTACTACAGCACCGACGCGCACCTGAACCCGACGGGCGTGGCCTACGAACCGGCCCTGGCCGACGACTACCCCAAGAGCGACCCCTGGTGCACGATCCCGCCGGGCACCGGCGCCACCGACAACCAGTGCATGACCGACTTCCACCCCTACGTGTCCGACATGCACTCCGGAGCCCTGCACACCCGGCGCGCCGATACGCTGTGGAAGGCGACCTGGGACGCGCTGGCCAACCCGCCCGCGTACAAGAGCACCGGCCCGCAGACCGTCGGATCCCGGTTCGTGATCGCGGTCACCGACGCGGCCTCCGCCGAGCGCTACGGGCTGCAGACCGCCCGGCTGCGCAACGCCGCCGGCCGCTTCACCGCGCCCACCACGGCAGCCCTGACCGCCGCCGCCGCGAGCGCCGCCGGGAAGGGGGCGCCGGAGATCAGCCCGGCCCGGGCCACCGCCGAGGGCGCCTACCCGCTCGCCCAGCTCGTCTACGGCGCGGCACGACCCGGCGAGCTGGACGCCGCCGCCCGCAAGGACTACGCGGCGCTGCTGCGGTACGCGGTGGGCGACGGACAGATCAGCGGAGCCGACCCGGGCCGGCTCCCCGCCGGTTACGCCCCGCTGTCCAAGGACCTGCGCACCCGCGCGCTGCAGGCCGCCGACACCCTCGAGCACTACACCAAGCCTTCGTCCCCCGACGGCGGCTCGAAAGGGGGCTCGACCGGAGGCAACGGCGGCTCAGGATCGGGCGGCTCCGACGCGGGCGGCCTCGGCACGGGCGGCGGTTCCGGCTCCGGGGGCGTGTCGGGCGGCGGTGCGGCCGGGGGCGGCACCGGCTCCGGCGGGACCGGACCGGACGGCGGGACCGCGAGCCCGTCGCCGAGCAGCGCGCCCTCCTACGACGGCGGCAAGGCCGTCCAGACCACGGTCTTCGGCACCACCCCGGACGACCCCGCCAACGCGCTGCGCTACGCCGTCCCGGTCGGCGCCGGGATCGGCGCCGCCGCCGCGGCGGGCGCGCCCATCGCGGGCGGCAGCCGGCTGCGTCTCCCGCTGCGGGTGCCACTTCCCGGTGGCCGCACGGTGACCGTCGTACCGGCGTTCACCCTGCCCGAACGGCTGCGAAGGCTGCTGCCGCCGGGCCGGGGCTGACCCTCCGACCGGAGTCGGGCCCTCCCGGGCCCGGCTCTCCACAGACGGCCGCCCGCCCCGAAAGGCAGTCGGGGCGGACGGTCCGCACCACCCTGCCAGATTTCCGGCGTGCTCTCGGCCGGCTCGACGCAGGGGACCCCCACGGCACCTCCCCCACACCCACCGCACAGCACATCCACGCACACCGTCAGGAGACTCTCGATGCGCAGAATGCGCTCTACGGCCGCGCTCGTCGCCGCCGCCGTGGTGGCCGGTGGCCTCGCTCTGGCGAGCCCGGCGTCCGCCGATCCCGCCCCCGCCGGGGCGTTCCGCCAGCTCGTCGGCGTGGGCTCCGACACCACGCAGGACGTGCTCAACGCCCTCGCCGGTGACGCCCCCGGCTACGCCGCCTCCGCCATCAAGTCGGCGGGCGGCGCGGGCATCGCCTCGTACGACGCGGTCGAGCCCGGCACCGGCTCCACCACCTCCAGGATCCAGACCCGCACGGGCGGCCCCTCCTTCCTGCGCCCCAACGGCTCCGGCAAGGGCCGCCTCGCGCTGAGCATGTCGCTCACCGGCGACAAGTTCCCCGACACCAGCGGTGCCGCCATCAAGGGCCAGGTCGACTTCGCCCGCTCCTCCGGCGGCCCGAGCACCTCCGGCAGCGCGCTCACCTACATCCCCTTCGCCCGGGACGCCGTCGGCGTCGCGGTGCGCGGATCGGCCCTGGACACCCTCACGGTCGAGCAGCTGCGCGACATCTACGCGGGCAACCTCAAGCAGGTGAACGGTCAGGCCGTTCACCCGTACATCCCGCAGAACGGCTCCGGCACCCGCTCGTTCTTCCTCGGCACGATCGGTCTCAACGACTCGACGATCGACCCCAGGATCCCGACCGTCCAGGAGAACCAGGCCAACGACGCCCTCACCGCCGACGGCGCGCTCGTCCCGTTCTCCGTGGGCAGCTGGATCGCCCAGATCAACGAGGTCGCCCCGGACCACAGCAGGGCCGCCGCCGCCGCGGGCGCCCACCTCGCCTCGGTGCAGCTGCCCGGCGACAAGGGCGTCACCAGCCCGGTGACGACCGTCAACGGCAAGCTGGAGCCGGTCCGCGGCTACTACGAGAACGCCACCTTCGGCCGGGACGTCTACAACGTCGTACCCAGCCGGGCGATCGATCCCACCAGCATCTTCTTCGACAAGGACCTCTACGACGTCTTTGTCACCGACAGCGGCCACACCGCCCAGATGGCCACCGACAACTCGCAGAAGGTCATCGCCGACTTCGGCTTCATGAACGAGTCGTACAACGGCTCGGTCAACCCGGCCAAGCACGCCAAGTTCGGCGGTCTGGAGCAGTCGGGCGTCGACCTCAGCACGCCCGCCGCGCCGGCCCTCAAGGCCACCGCCGGCACCGGGAACCTCGCACTGACCTGGACCGCCCCGGCCGCCCCCGGCCTGCCGGTCACCGACTACCGCGTCACGCTGACCCGCGCGGACGGCACCCTCGTGGCGGCCAAGGACGTCCCGGCCACGACCACGTCGTACACGTTCAGCGGTCTGGCCAACGGCAAGTACACCGCCACGGTCGCCGCCGCCAACCTCAACGGCACCGGCACCCCGGCCGCCTGGACCGGCGACGTCAACGTCAAGTCGGCGAGCACCACGCAGGCGAGCGCCCCGGCGACCGCGTACGGCAAGGCGCCGAAGGTCGCGATCACCGTCACCGGCCCGAAGGGCGTCGTCCCCAGCGGCAAGGTCACGGTGAAGGAGGGCTCCACCACCCTCGGTACCGGCACCCTCAACTCCTTGGGCAAGGTCTCCGTCGGCCTGTCGAACCACCTGAAGGTCGCGACCCACAAGCTGACCGTCTCCTACGCCGGCGACAGCAAGCTCAACACGTCCTCGGCGACGGTCTCGCTCAAGGTCACCAAGGCGGCGCCGTCGGTCGCCGTCACCCGGCCCGCCTCGGTCAAGAACACCGCCCGCGCCAAGGTCACCGCGAAGGTCACCGCGACCGGCACCACGCCGGCCGGCACCGTGCGCGTCTACGAGGGCTCCAAGGTGATCGCCACCGGCACGCTGAAGTCCGGCAAGGTCACCATCACCCTGCCCAAGCTGAGCCGCGGCAAGCACACGCTGCGCGCCTACTACGCGGGCTCCTCGACGGTGAACGCGAAGAACAGCGCGAACTTCACCATCAAGTCCGCCTGACCCCGCTGCCGGGGAGGCCGCCGCAGCGGCGGCCTCCCCGGCGGTACGCAAACCCCACGAACCATGAAGGAGGCGGGCCGCCGTGACGGTCGCCGTACAGACCACGCCCGCACCGGCCCTGCTCCGGACCCGCGTCCGGAGCGTCCCGGCCGTCCGCCACATCGCCCGGGGCGCGCTGCTCAGCCTCGCCGCCCTGCTGCTCGGCATCACCGCCCAGCTGCTGTTCCTCAGCGGCGTCCAGGAACGGGCCGCCCAGCACACGGCGTACGACGAACTGCGCAACGCGCTCGCGCTGGGCACGGGCCCGGTCTCCCAGACCGACCAGCAGGGCAGGCTGCTGGCGCCCGGCACGCCGGTCGCCCTGATCGACGTCCCCTCCCTGGGTCTGCGCCAGGTGGTCCTCGAGGGGACCGACTCCGCCGTCATGACCGACGGCCCCGGCCACCGTCGCGACACCCCGATGCCCGGGCAGGCCGGCACCAGTGTGCTGATGGGGCGGGCAGCCGCCTACGGCGGCCCGTTCGGACGGCTGGCCGACCTCGCCGAGGGCGACAGGTTCACGGTGACGACCGGCCAGGGCGAGGCGAAGTACCAGGTCGTCGGCGTGCGGCGGGCCGGAGACCCGGCGCCCGCCCCGCTCGCCTCCGGCCAGGGCCGTCTGGTGCTGGCCACGGCCACCGGTCCGGCCTACATGCCGGGCGGCGTCCTGCGCGTCGACGCGGACCTGGTCTCCGCGCCCTTCGAGACCCCGGCGGCCGTGATCAGGCCCGGCACACTGCCGGAGGCCGAGCAGCCGCTGGCCCGCCCCTCCGGGGTGCCGTGGCCACTGGTGATGTGGCTCCAGGCCCTGCTGGTCGCGGCCGTCGCCGCGGTGTGGACCTGGCACCGCTGGGGCCGCCACCAGACGTGGATCGTCTTCGCCCCGGTCGTCGCCCTGCTGGGACTCCAGGTCGCCACCAGGACCACCGAACTGCTGCCCAACCTGACGTGACCGCTTCCCGAGCCCTGCCGCGAACCGAGGTACCCGCCGTGACCGACGCCACCGACTCCCTGACCGACACGGTCGTCCTGCCCCCCGTCACCACCGTTCCCGCCGCCCCGGACGGGCCGGCGGCCGCTCCCGCGACGCTCGAAGCCCGCGCGGTGTCCGCCTGGTTCGGCAGCCATCAGGTGCTGAGCCGGGTGTCCCTGACGATGCCCGCCGGCCGGGTCACCGCCCTGATCGGCCCCTCCGGCTGCGGCAAGTCGACGTTCCTGCGCACGCTCAACCGCATGCACGAGCTGATCCCGGCCGCGGCCTTCGCGGGCGAGGTGCTCTTCGAGGGCGAGGACATCTACGCCCCCGAGCGGCGCCTGACCGACGCCCGGCGGCGCATCGGCATGGTCTTCCAGAAGCCCAACCCGTTCCCCGCCATGTCGATCTACGACAACGTGGTGGCCGGCCTGCGTCTGACGGGCACGCGCGCGAACCGCCGTACCAAGGACGAGCTGGTCGAGGAGTCCCTCAGCCGCGCCGGCCTGTGGAAGGAGGTCAGGGACCGCCTCCGCCAGCCCGGCGGCGCGCTGTCCGGCGGTCAGCAGCAGCGCCTGTGCATCGCCCGCGCGCTGGCGGTACGCCCCCGGGTGCTCCTCATGGACGAACCGTGCTCGGCGCTCGACCCCACCTCCACCCGCCGGGTCGAGGAGACGATCCAGGAACTCGCCGGACAGGTGACGGTCGTGATCGTCACCCACAACATGCAGCAGGCGGCCCGCGTCTCCGACCAGTGCGCCTTCTTCCTCGCCGAACAGGGCACTCCCGGCGGCATCGTCGAGCACGGTCCGACCGAGGACGTCTTCGGCACGCCGAAGGACCAGCGGACGGCGGACTACGTGGCGGGCCGGTTCGGCTGACGGACCCGGGGGGCGGAATCCGTACGCCCCATGCGTCCGGGCAGCGCGCGTTCGGCGCGCTGCCCGCGTGGGTCGTTGCGCGAACGCCGCCCCGGCATTGAGGTTGTCAGATGAAGACCCTGCTCGAGATCGTCCTGAAACCTTTCATCGGTGGTCTGCTCGTGGTGGGTTTCGCCCTGGTGGCGGAGGCCGTCCAGCCCAAGCGGCTGGCCGGGATCTTCGCGGCCGCCCCCTCGGTGGCGCTGGCAGGGCTGATCCTGACGGTGGTGTTCAAGGGCGACCTCGACGCGGCGACCGCGGCACGGGGCATGGTCGCCGGGGCGCTGGCGTTCACCGCCTACTGTCTCGTCGAGGTCCCGGCGCTCGGCAGGTTCGGGGCCATGCGCGGCTCCGCGGCGGCCCTTGTCGTGTGGTTCGCGACAGCGGCCGCCATCGCCTTCGCGGTGGCGCCGTGAGGCCATCGCGGCGGCCCGCGGGAGGGAACGGGCAAGGGGCCGAGGACGAGGACCGGGTGCGGTTGGACCTGCGGGCCGCCGCGCGCACACCGCGCAAGGACCTGTTCCTCCGGTTCGGCTTCGGCGCGGGCGTGTCACTCCTGGCGGCCGTGGCGTCACGGCTGTTCGGGCCGTTCGTCGGCGGCGTGTTCCTCGCCTTCCCCGCCATCCTGCTGGCCAGCCTGACGCTGGTGGCCGAGGAGGAGGGGCTGACGAGCGCCCGCGACGACGCGCGTGGCGCCGCTCTCGGCACCCTGGGTCTTGCGGCGTTCGCCGTGGTCGCCGCGGTTCTCCTCCCCCACCACTCGGCGTGGCTCGCGCTCGGCGTCGCGACGGCGGCATGGCTCGTGGTGTCGCTCGGCGCCTACGCGCTCGCGCGAGCGACGGGGTACGGGGGCGAGGAACGCCCCCGCGCGGACAAGTGACGGAGAGCCCCCAGCCGGCCGTCGACGCCCGCGCCCGCGCAGGTTTGGCCCGGCAGCTCGCGGCCACCCGAGTGACGGGCCGAAGCCGGCCCCCAGGGGCGGTTCACCGGTCGCCGGCGTCCGGCCCCTGCGGCGTCGGAGCCGTGTGCGGCCGCGGTCGGTGACGGTCCCGGCGCCGCCGGTACGAGGAAGGAAGGACCATGCCCGCCCCGGACACGCTGGCGGAGTACCGCCGGAAACGGAACTTCCACACGACACGGGAGCCGAGAGGTGAGGACCGGTCCGAGTCCGGTCCGAAGCCGCGGTTCGTGGTCCAGATCCACGACGCGAGCACCATGCACTTCGACTTCCGGCTGGAGGTCGACGGGGTGCTCAAGTCCTGGTCGGTCCCCAAGGGACCGTCCGGTGACCCGCACGACAAGCGGCTCGCCATGCCCACCGAGGACCACCCGCTGGACTACCGGAACTTCGAGGGCGTCATCGCGGAGGGCGAGTACGGCGCCGGCACGGTGATCATCTGGGACGAGGGCACCTTCCGCAACCGCAGCACCGACAAGCGCGGCCGGGAGGTCCCGTTCGCCGGGGCGCTGGAGCGGGGCCACGCTTCGTTCCGGCTCAACGGCAGCAAGCTGCACGGCGATTGGGCGCTCACCAGGTTCCGCCAGGGCGACGGGGGCGAACGCGAGGCGTGGCTGCTGGTCAAGTCCCGTGAGACCGACGGCGCCCGGCAGCACACGCCCGATCCCCGCCGAGCCCGGTCGGTCCGCTCCGGGCACACCCTGGGGCAGGTCGCCGCGCTGGAGGGCGATGCGGAGTGACCGGGCCGGACCAGCACGACGTGTGAGGGAGGTGCACCATGACCACGGCCGAGATCCAGGCGGGCAACCGCACCGTCGAGATCAAGCGGGCCGACAAGGACATGTTCCCGGACGACGGCATCACCAAGGCCGACCTGGCCGGCTACTACCGGCGCGTCGGCCGGCGCATCCTTCCGCATCTGCGCGGCCGCCCCCTGATGCTGGAGCGGTACCCGGACGGGATCGGCGGCGGCCGTTTCATGCAGAAGGAAACCCCGGACCACTTCCCCGACTGGGTCCACCGCTGCGAACTGCCCAAGGAGGGCGGCACCGTCACCTACCCGGTCTGCGACGACCTGGCGAGCCTGCTCTACCTCGTCGACCAGGCGTGCGTCACGCCGCACCGCTGGCTGTCCAGGGCCGACCGCCCCGACAACCCCGACCGGCTGGTCTTCGACCTCGACCCGCCCGACGGGGACTTCGCGCCCGTACGGGAGGCAGCCGCCCTCCTGCACGAACTGCTGGACGAACTCGGGCTGCCCTCCGGCCTGATGACCACCGGCTCGCGCGGCCTGCACGTACTGGTGCCGCTGGACCGCCGCGCGGGGTTCGACGAGGTGCGCGCGTTCGCGCACGGTGTCGCCGACCTGCTCGCCGGCCGGCACCCCGACCGGCTCACCACCGCGCCGCGCAAGCAGGCCCGCAAGGGCCGGCTGTACCTGGACGTCCAGCGCAACGCCTACGCGCAGACCAGCGTCACCCCGTACGCGGTCCGCGCGCTGCCCGGCGCCCCCGTCGCGACGCCCCTGGGCTGGAGGGAACTGGACGACCCCGAACTCGGCCCGCGGCGCTGGACGTTGGCCACCATCGACGCCCGCCTGAAGGACGACGATCCCTGGCAGCCCGCGCTGAGCCGCGGCCATGCACTGGGCCCGGCACGGCGCAAGCTCGAAGCGATCTGATCACGCGGCCCATCTCGTGGGCGTCACGGACGGGCCGAGGCGATCATCGCCGCCGCAAGCCGCTCATGTCCGATCGGCGGTGCCTCCCGCCGTCAGGTCCAACAACGCGGGAAGGCCGCCGCCGCGGACGGCGGCGCGCTGCCGGACCGCTCCCGTGCCGCCGTCCAGCAACCTGTTCAGGCCCTCGGAGACCCGGTCGTGGTCGCCGAACCGGCGGAGCGCGGGGGCGACATGGTCGTACAGCCTCTCGGCGACCCGGCCGGCCGGCGCGGGTCTGCCACTCCTCGGATCGACCAGCACGTCGGTCAGACCGTGACGGGCGGCGTGCCAGCCCGCGGCGGTCAGGATGCCGGCCGGCGGGTTCGGCGCGTCGGCTCCGGCGCGGACCTCGTCCAGGCCGGTGGCGACCAGGCCACGGATCAGGCCGGCGAGGGTGACCGCGCTGTCGGCGTCGAGCTGCACGTCCGCCGCGCGCACCTCCAGCGTCGGGTAGGTGTCGGACAACCTTGCGTGCCAGTAGAGCTGGTGCCGGTCCGGTACGACACCGGTCGCCAGCAGTTCCTCGACGCGCTGCTCGTACTGTGCCGCGTCCGCGGCGAACGGCGGGACCCCGCTGGCCGGCCACCGCCCGAACACCACCGTGCGCCAACTTGCGAACCCGGTGTCCTTGCCCTGCCAGAACGGGGAGTTGGCGCCGAGCGCCACCAGTACCGGGAGCCAGGGCCGTATCCGGGCCAGCGCGCCCGCGCCGAGGGAGCGGCCTGGGACGGCCACGTGGACGTGCATCCCGCAGATCAGCTGTTCCTCGACCAGCAGCGCGGCCTCGCTGAGCATGTCCTCGTAGCGCTGTTTCGGCGTGACGGGCACGGCGGTGTCGGTGGCGAGCGGCGCGGCACCGGTCGCGGCGGCCAGACAGCCGCTGCGCAGCGCCGCTCTGCGCATGCCGTCCCGCAGCCGCGTGAGACGTTCGGCCAGCTCCGCCAGTTCGCCGCACACCGGTGTGGCCACTTCGATCTGCGCCTGGAGCAGCTCACGGTCGACGTCCCCGCCGCCCGACGCCAGTTCCATGTCGGCGGCGTCCTCGACCTTCGCCGCCCAGGGCACCGGCAGCCCGCTGTGCGGATCGAGAAGGACGTATTCTTCCTCAGCCCCCAGCGTGACCACGGTCCCCGCTGCGCCAATGACCGGCATTGCCCCCCTCCTTGTTGTCCGGGTTGTCCGGCCTCCGGCCTGCTCGGGTACCCCCAGGGGCGACTCGTACGCGCTCACGCGAGTCCTCGGCGTTCAGATCTCCCGCCTCTTGAGCGGGTGCACGGCGGGGCCCTGGAGGATCTGCCCGTCCGGAGCGAAGCGGGAGCCGTGGCACGGGCATTCCCAGGCCTGTTCCGCGCTGTTGTAGGACACGATGCAGCCGAGGTGGGTGCAGCGGGCGGAGACCGCCTGAAGCCGGCCTTGCTCGTCGCGATGGACCGCGTACTGCCGTCCGTTCACGCGGACCACGGCGCCTTCGCCCCGGGGGATGTCCTTCAGCGCCGGTTCCGTCAGGGACGGCAGCCGGTCGCCGACGAAGTGCTTGGCGACGTGGGCCTGGTGCTTCAGGAACGAGGTTCCTTCGCGGACCACGGTGGCCAGGCGGCGAGGATCGTAGAGGCCGCTCCACTCGACCGTACGGCCGCTGACGAGTTCGCTGAGCAGGCGGCCCGCCATGATGCCGCCGCTCAGGCCCCAGCCGCCGAACCCGGTGGCCACCCAGGTGTGGCGGCTGCCGGCGTGGAGCGGTCCGACAAGGGGGACCGAGTCGGTGGAGTCGTTGTCCTGGGTGGCCCACCGATGGGTGTGGGTGAGCCCCGGGAAGCGATCGTCGGCCCAGGCGGACAGGCGGGTGAACCGCTCCTCGACGTCGGTGGCTCCGGGGCTGAAGTGCTCGCCGGTGACGATCAGCAGGCGCCGGCCGTCCCCGTACGGTGCGGTGCGCACGGACCGCGTGTTCCGCTCGGGCGTGATGTACATGTCGCGCGGCGCCCGCTCCTCCGCGAGCGGCGCGGCGACGACCAGTTCGCGGCGCGGGGAGAGCCGGGCGAAGAGGAGGGCGCGGTCGAAGACGGGGTAGTGCGTGGCGATCACCACCTCGTCGGCGCGGACCGACACGTCCGCGTCGGTCGTGAGGACACAGGGCTCGCCCTCGGTGAGGCCCACGACGCGTGTTCCCTCGTACACGGACCCTCCGCGCCTGCGCAGGTCGTCCGCGAGCGCCAGCAGGTACTTGCGGGGGTGGAACTGCGCCTGGTCGGCCACCCGGACGGCGCCGGCGACCTCGAACGGCAGCCCCGTCTCCGTGACGAACTCGGCGGGCAGGCCCGCCTCGTGCGCCGCGTCCGCCTCCGCCCGCAGCTTCTCCACGTTCCGTGGGCTCTCGGCGTAGGTGTACGCGGCGGCCTCCTCCCACTCGCACTCGATGCCGAGTTCACCGACGATGCCGGCCGCGTGCCGGATGGCCTCGGTCTGCGACTGCGCGTACAGCCTCGCGCCCTCGGGGCCGCGGGTGCGGCGGAGGTGGTCGTAGATCAGGGTGTGCAGCGCGGTGAGTTTGGCCGTCGTGTATCCGGTGACCCCGGCGGCGATGCGGTCCGCCTCCAGGACGGCCACCTCACGTCCCTCCCGTACCAGCTCCCAGGCCGTGCTGAGTCCGGCGATGCCACCGCCGACGACGGCGACCTCGACGGCGATGTCACCGGAGGGCGGGGGTGCCGGGTCGCCGGGGGGCGCGGTCTCGAGCCAGTAGGAGCCCCGGATTCCTGTCTCGTCGTTCATGGCCGCCCGAGTTCCCCTCGCACGGGCGTGCGGAACCGGCGGGTTTTCGGTCGCCGCACTCGTGAAACCCGCACTGCGTCCCCCGGGCCGCACCCGGGCTTCGCCGACGTAGCGAGGCGTCATGAGCTCCACGACCAGGAAGAACGCTCCCGACCGCACCGAGAGGGCGGTGGTGCGGGCGCTGCTCGACCGGCAGGACTCCACCTACCTGGCCCAGGCGGGTGTCAGGCTCCGGAACATGCCCGGCCCGCTCTATCGGACACTCGTCCTGGCCGTCCTGCTTGACCACGCCGGCCAGCAGGTCGTCGATGACATGCGCCGCCGCGGCGGGGGCGTAGGTGTACCCGAGTCCGGTGACATCGCCGCAGCGAACGGTGGCGAGAACGAGCGTGGTGCTGTCCCAGGCCAGGGTCCCGTCCGCTTCGGGCCCATCGGTCGCAACGGTGTAGACGGCACTCTCCACCCGCTCCACAACCTGCTTCCCACTCACCGCTGCTCCTCCCCACCGCATCCCGCCGACCAAGTACCCCGGCGTCCCGAAGCGAAGAGGGCATCGCGGCGCCACGGAGCCGTCCTCGCGATCGCTACCTTCTCGGGAGCGGCCCGGAGAGCACCGTCGGAACCCGTGTCGCCGGGCCCTACATGTGCCTGCCGTGGGCGACCGAGACGATGAACAGGACCACGATGCACAGCACGACGGCGGCGAAGACGGGCCAGCCGCGTCCCTGGTCCTCCTCCTCGCCGGGCCGCCCGCCCACGCCCGCGTCGGCCGATGCCGGGGAGGAGGCCACATGGCGCCAGCCGTGGCAGGCGACGCAGGGGGTGGACGGGAAGGGGACCCTGACGTTCTGGCTGCTCAGCCCCGCCGTGGGGAAGGTGGCCCGGACGCCCGGCGAGGTCGGCGTCAGTCCGTGGAGGTAGATGGCGGTGCGCCGCGGGTCGAGGATCGCCGAGCGGTCGTCGTCGGGGTGGGCCAGCGCGGTCACGACCTGGGCCGTGGCCAGGGCGACGAGCTGGATGTCCACCCGGGCGCCGCGGGCCGCCTGCGTGTCGGCGGTGCCCTGCCGGAAGGCCACCGCGCACTCGTAGCAGGGCGTTCGCCTGCCGGGGAGCACCCACAGGATCTCGCCGACCTCGGCGTCACGGATCCTCGGGTCCACCCAGACCGCCGGGTAGGCGGCGGGCCTGCCCACCGCGAGGGCCACGCGGTTGACGTGGCGCTGGCACACGGCCGAGTCGGTCGCCGCCACCACCACGTTCGCACCGCCCACCAGTGACCGCTGCTGCTCCGCGGGCAGTTCGAGAAAGTCCGCGTGGTGGCCGGTGGCGTCGCAGGAGGGGAAGTCGCGACGGATCTGCCCGGCCAGTGCCAGGGCCTTGGGCTGTCCCAGGGCCGGGGCCCCGAGCGGATGGCGGATCAGGTTCTCCACCGCGAGCGTGTCGGGGTCGACCAGCCGGAGCGGGCTGAACCCGATCCGGGCGAGTTCCTCGGCGAGAAAGCCGCCGACCGCGCCCGCGCCGACGATCAGCACCGCTCCCCTGCGCCGCCGGTGGCGCGCCCAGACGCGGTCCTCGGGCGGAGCGGTCAATCGAAGGTCCAGCGAGCCACGCGCACCGGGCCCGGCCCGGTCTGCTCGTCGCGGTCCGAGTCCTCCTCCGGCTTCAGCTCCCCGGTGTCGGCGTCGAGGAACCACTCACGCTCACTGGCGCGTCGCTGCTCCTCCGTCAGCTCGGCCTTCCGCAGGGTTTCCGGTGCTGCACCCATGAGAATCCCTCCCGCCAGGTCTCCCTTGTTTTCTGCATCACGGTTTTCCTGCATCGCCCTTTCCACGCTACGCGCCGGTAGCGGTGACGCATCCCGGGACGACCGGCCTCGCAAGGCCGCGCCGGCGCGGCCCGGACGACGCGTTGCCGCCCGGGTCGCGCCGCTCCGCCCGTACGCCCGTCACGGGGTACGCGGTGGAGTGGTCCCGGTCGTGGCGGAGGTGGTGGCCGTGGACGACGTGGCCGGCGTGGAGGACGTGGGAGCGGAGGTGGACTCGGCGGCGTGGCGCGAGGCCGGGAACTCCTCGGGCTGCAGCACGCACTGGGCCCAGATGATGAACCCGGAGAACGCGATCATCACGACCGACCACACCGGGTAGTAGGGCAGCGACAGGAAGTTGGCGAGGATGATCAGCCCGGCGATGGCCACTCCGGCCACCCGCGCCCACATCGCCGTCTGGAACAGCCCGATGCTGATGATCACGGCGAGCACCCCGAGGACGAGGTGGATCCAGCCCCAGCCCGTGAGGTCGTACTGGAAGACGTAGTTGCGCGTGGTGATGAAGACGTCGTCATGGGCGATGCCCATGATCCCGCGGAAGATGTCGAGCACTCCGGCGATCATCAGCATGACGGCGGCGAAGGCCGTCAGGCCGGTGGCCCATGCCTGCTTCGCCGAATGCGGCCGTGCGGTGTGGGTCGCGGTCATCTTCTCCCTCGTTTCGTCTCGTCCGGCGTGCTCATCGACGGCCGGGAGTGGAGCTGACGGAGCTGTCGGGGCCCTCGGGGGCGGAGGTCACGGAGGTGGCGCGGCCCTCGGGCACGCCGCCGGTCAGGATCATGTCCTTGGCCCGGGCGAACTCCTCGTCGGTGATGTCTCCGCGGGCGCGCAGGTCGGACAGCCGGGCGAGTTCGTCGACCTTGGACCCGCCACCGCTGCCGGCCGCGGTCTGCCGGATGTAGGCGTTGAAGGCGTCCTGCTGCTGCCGCGCCTGGGCGATCTCCCGGCGGCTCATGCTCTTGCCGCGGGCGATGACGTAGACGAGGACGCCGAGGAACGGCAGGACGATGCAGAACACCAGCCACCCGGCCTTGGCCCAGCCGTTCATGCCGTCGTCGCGGAAGATGTCGAGGACGACCCTGAAGAGCAGGACGAACCACATGATCCACAGGAAGAACCACAGCATCGTCCAGAAGGCGCTCAGCAGCGGGTAGTCGTACGCGAGGTTCATCTGCGTGCTCATTTCTCTCCGTTCCGGGCCTGTGCCCGGCTGCGCTGTCTGCCCTCTGCCAGCGTGCGCAGGGCACGGACCGGGCGCCTCACCCGATGCGGGTGACCGTGAGACGCCCCCGCGGCCGCGCGTGGCGTCGAGGGGCTCAGGACGTCGCCGGGTGTGCGCCGCCGGATCCCGCGGACTGTCGGGAGCCCGTGGCGGAGGCGAGGACGGCCAGGAGGATCAGCACCACGAGGACGACGCACAGGACGAGTGCGACGACCGCGGCCGTGGGGTGGTTCCAGAGCACCAGAGTCAGTGCGCCGGCGGCGATGACCACGCCGGTGGTCCACTTGCGGTGGGCGTCCAGCCAGCGTCCGGTCGCGCCCGTGCGCACTCCGGCGCGGCCGAGTGCCTCGCCCGCGGAGGTGGTGCTCCGCCGGGACAGGCTCCGCACCCCGCGCGCCACGCGTCCCGGGCCGTACAGGTAGGCGGCCAGCGCCGTGATCACGGCGACGACCAGGAGGGTGCGGGCGCTGTCGCGGAGGAACCGCACCAGGGTGTCGTAGACGACCGCGGCGGCGTCGGGGGGCAGGACGGCCGGCGGGACGGAACCGAGGTAGACCCGGCGGGCCACGGCCAGGGCGATGAGCAGCACGATCATCATCACGCCGACGCCGATGGCCGTGACCTGAAGCATCAACCGGTGCGACGGGGCCGTCCACACGGTCAGCGCGGCGAGCACGAGGGTCACGACGGGCAGCCATACGCCGACGATGTCGAGCAGCCGCATGGCGTCCTGGGCCTTGTCCAGCTTCTCGGCCTTGAACAGCGTGATCGTACGGTCGGGCGCGGGGATGACGGAGGCCCTCTTGAAGCCGGCGTGCTCCAGCTCGTGCTTGACCTGGTCGACGACGACCCCGATGTCCAGGTTCACGTCTTCGCCCTGTGCCCGCAGGGCGCCCTTCTGGCTGCCGGTGAGGACGTTCATCAGCGCCGTCTGGGCCCGCCGGTTGCCGGTCACCCAGACCTCCTCGAAGACGCCGCTGGTGACGACGCGCTTGACGACGCGGTGCACCGCGTCGGTGATGGCCCCGCGCAGCGGGCCGGTCAGCGCGCCGGAGGCGTCGACGACGCGCGGCGGCGCCCCGGACTTCTTGAGGACGTCGGTCAGCGACGCGGTCAACGCGTTGACGTCGATGTTGTCCACGACTCGCTTGGTCAACCGGTCGGTCACGGCGTTCTGCACGGCCGGTTCACGGGCCAGCGGGGTGACGGTCTGGACATAGCGGTCGGTGTCGCCGACCGTGCTGTTCACCCAGGCAGCGACGACGGCCGGCGGGGCGAACACCAGCGTCACCACCAGCAGGACGGTGGCACCCGCCCGGCGCAGCCTCCGGTGCTTGACGGCGGCCGCCCGGCGGAGACGTTCGTACTCGGCGGACTCCGCGGGGGTCAGGGAGCGCCGGGGCTCCCCCGCGCCACCCGGGGCCGCGGGAACAGGGGCGTCGGCGGGGTCCATGGATCCTCCTGGGCGTCGCGGACCGGCTCGGCGGACGGCCTTGCGGGGCTTATGGGCTCAGACCGTGGCCGCGGGCCCGGACGGGGTGCCCGCGGCGTCCCCGCGCAGCGCCGACCGCCAGGCGAAGGCGACGCCCAGTTCGACCAGACCGAGCAGCACGAGCCACACGCCGAGCAGCCGGGTCAGCACCAGGGCCGACTGCGCGGGCAGCGCCAGCACCACGATGCCCGCGACGATGCCGAGCGCCGCCGCGCCGAAGAGAACACCGCGGTGCGGCAGGCCCCGGTAGGCGAGCGCCGTGTAGGCGGTGAGCATCCCGGACAGCAGCCAGACGATCCCGACGATCAGCGAGAGCGCGGCGATGGTCTGCAACGGGTGCCTCAGGCAGAGCACCCCGGCGAGGACGAACAGCACCGCGACCAGCAGCCTGGGCAGGCGCTCGCCGTGTTCCTCCCGGGAGAACGCGGCGACGAACCGGAACGCGCCGGTCACCAGCAGGTAGAGCCCGATCACGATCGCCAGGATGTGCAGGGTCTCGTTCGGCCAGGCGAGCACGATGATCCCCGGCACCAGTGTCGCCAGTGCCGAGCCCAGCAGCCAGGACCACGAGGTGCCGAGTCCGGCCAGCATGTCGGCGGGGTCGCCGTCCTGGTGGTGGCCCGTCCCGCCGGGCCTGTGCTCCGATCCGGCACGCGCTGCCGAACCACGCGGCACGGTCATGACTCCTCCTCGCGGGGATCGGTTGCGGGTCACTGCCGGACCGCCGACGGGACGGTGTACGGGGACCCGTACGCCAGCGTGCCGCGAAGCGGTGTCCCGCGGGTCACCCATGAGGGGTGATCCGTCTCCCGCGCCGCCGCGGTGATCTGGATGCGCACCCGCCCCGCGTTCCCGGACAGTTTTCCCGGACGCGCCCGTCTCCCGGGCGGCGGAACCGAAGGGACCCGAGATGAGCGACCCGGCAGCTCCCCGTACCCCGGACACCGCGGGCAGGCGCCCGCCGCGGCGGGACGGGGAGTGGCGTGTGCCCCGGTCGGCGACCGTCATGGTGCTCGCCCGCTCGGTCGTGGTGACGACCGGTCTGGTGACGGCGTACTACCTGCTGCCCCTGGACGGCCGGGCCACGGGCATGACGGCGGCCCTGCTCGGCCTCGGGCTGCTCGGTGTCGCGCTGTTCTTCGCGTGGGAGGTGTGGGCCATCACCCGCTCGCCGTACCCCCGGCTGAAGGCCGTGGAGGCGCTGACGATCGCGCTTCCGCTCTTCCTGCTGCTGTTCGCCGGCGCCTACTACCTCCTGGACCACGCCGACCCCGACTCGTTCACCGAGCCGCTGACCAGGACGGACGCCCTGTACTTCGCGCTGACCACGTTCACCACCGTCGGATACGGCGACATCACGGCGCAGTCGCAGACGGGACGGATTCTGACCATGCTCCAGATGACCGGCGGGCTGCTGCTCGTGGGTGTCGCCGCGCGCGTGCTGACGGGTGCCATCCAGGCGGGCCTGCGCCAGCAGCACCGCGACCGGCCGCCCGGGTAGCTCACACGGCCACTCGGGCCGCCCGGCCGGCTCACTCCGGGATGCGGCGCATCTCCAGGACCCGCAGGCCCAGCGACTGGCAGCGGGCCAGCAGCCCGTACAGGTGCGCCTCGTCCACCACGGGCCCGAACAGGACGGTCTGACCGGACATCACCACATGGTCCAGCTCCGGGAATGCCTTGGTCAGCGTCTCCGACATGAGCCCGTCGACGCGGATCTCGTAGCGCATCAGCCGCTCCCACGGTGGCCTGGGGACGGGCGTAGGGCGTACCACAGCCCCCTGTCCGAGGGTCCGCCCGGCCGGGCCGCCGGGCCTCACCCGGCGCAGGTGATACGGCGGCCGGGCGGGTGCGTGTCAGTGGGTGAGGACGGCCTTGAGCACGAGGATCAGCAACCCGATCACCAGGTTGACCGCCGCCGTCCCCGCCACCAGGCCCCAGGGGGCGCCGGCCCGGCGCGCAGCGGCCGCCGACCAGCCCACCTGGCCGGCCACGGCCACGGCGAGCGCCAGCCACAGCCCTCCCGGCAGGTCCAGGCCGAACAGCGGACTGACGGCGAGCGCGAGGGCCGGTGGCACGGCGGCCTGGACGATCGGCCACTCGTCGCGGCACACGTGCAGGACGGTGCCGCGGTCCGGGCGGCGCTCGGCCAGCCGCGCGCCGAACAGCTGGGCGTGCACGTGCCCGAGCCAGAACACCACACCGGTGAGCAGCAGCAACAGCGCCAGTCGCAGCCGCGGGAAGTACTCCGGAACGCCGGCGCCGACCACCACGGAGGCGGCGAGCATGGACCCGTACACCCCGCCGGTGTAGTCGGTGCGGGCCCGTCCCGGGTGGTTCACAGCAGGCGCAGTTCGCGGGCCCGGTGCACCGCCTCGTTGCGCCGGTTCACGCCGAGCTTGCGGTACACGCTCTTGAGGTGGGTCTTGACCGTGTTGACCGACACGAACAGGTCCGCGGCGATCTCCTCGGTCGTCATCATCCGCGCGAGCCGCTGGAGCACGTCCAGTTCACGGTCACTGAGCCGGTCGACGACCAGGGCGGGCGGGTGGCCCGGTTCCGGCTCCTTCCCGGACCGGGGGCCAGGGCGGGCGGGCAGCCGGGCAAACGCGTCCGTGTCCAGCAGGCGGCGCAGCCACGGTCCCGTCTCCAGGAAGGGGCGCCGCAGCCGTTCGTTCCGGGCGTCCAGCAGCGCGCGGGTCACGAGCCGGCGGGCGGTGGCATGATCGCCCTGCCGGCCGGTGGCCTCGGCGCGCACCAGCAGGGCCCGTACCGTGACGGCGGGGCCGGCGCGCTGCCCGGCGGGAAGCGCGTCGAGCAGGTCGAGGGCCGCGCCCGGGTCGCCCGCGGCGAGGTGGGCGCGGGCGGCCGCCACCGTGCAGGCGGCGTCCTGGCCCACGGCGTCCCGCAGCACCTTCACGGCCTGTTCGGGGCGGCCTTCGGCGAGGTGGGCGGCGGAGACGACGAGCGCCATGTGCGCCTCGGCCCAGGGTGAGGCCACGGCGGCGGGGACGGCCGACTCCGCGGTCTCCAGGGCGGCCCGGGTCTCTTTGCGGGCCAGTTGGAGCCGTGCCCGCACGATGACCAGTGCGGCGGCCGTCACGGGGTCCCAGGGCGAGAGCCGCGCGGCTGTCGCCCGGTCCAGCAGGGCCCGGGCCTCCCCCAGCTCGTCGCGGTCGAGGGCCACCGCGGCCAGGACCAGGTGGCCGAGTCCGGAACCGGTCGGCTCGGCCAGGCTGAACCGTTCCGCGTCGGCGAGCGCCGCGAGGACCCTGCGTTCCGCGCGCGTGGGCCAGCCGGTCAGACAGTCGATGAGCGCGAGCAGGCTCAGGGCGTCTTGCCGCGACAGCGCGGTGGCCCCCTCGGAGCCGGCCGCCGCGGCACGGAGCGCGGCCCCGGCGTCCTCGAAGCGTCCCGCCCACAGCCGGGCGGCGCCCAGGTGGGTCTGCAGCAGGGCGGCGAGTTCGGGGTGCTTGCGGGGGAGTTCGGCGGGGAGGTCCCGCAGCAGTTCCCCCGCCGACCGGGCGGCGTGCTCGGCCCGGTCCGGGCAACCGGTCATCCGGGCGGCGAGGGTGTCCAGGAGGGCGAGGCCGAGCCGGGCCGCCGCCCCGCCGGAGCGGGCGCGGGCCAGCTCCCGGCGGGCGCGCTCCAGGTGCGGGAGGGCGTGGCCGGGGTCGCCGTCGGACAGTTCGCGTGCCGCGCGGACGAGGTCGGCCTCGGGGCCGGTGGTCTCGGGGGGCATCCGCGAGAACAGCTCGCCCAGGTCCCCGGAGCGCAGGCCGGTGAAGAACTGCCCGATCGCGAGGTCGTCCACCAGGGTGCGGGCGGTGAACGGCCAGTCGCCGGCGGCGGCGCCGTGGGCGAGCGTCTCGGGCAGCGGCCCGGTGTGCCGCAGCCACTGGGCGGCCCTGCGGTGCAGTTCGGTCTCCAGGCTGGGGAACCGCACCCGCAGGTGCGCCGCGAGGATCTCGGCGAAGAGCGGGTGGAGGCGGTACCAGGAGTGGCCGAGGTGCTCGACGAACGCGTTCGCCCGGTGCAGCTCGGCCAGGATGGGTTCGGCGTCCCGGCGCCCGGCGAGCGCGTTGGCCAGGTCGGGGCAGAACCGGTCCAGGACGCTGACCCGCAGCAGCAGGTCCTGGGTGGGGGCCGGCTGTCTCTTGAGCACCTCGGCCAGCAGGAAGTCGGCGATCGTGCTCTGTCCGGCCTCGAACTCCTTGAGGTACGTCTCCGGGTCGCTGCTCTGCCGCGCGGCCAGGGCGCACAGCCGCAGGCCCGCCGCCCAGCCCCGGGTGCGCTGGACGAGCGCGCGGGCCGCGTCGCCGCCGAGCCGCAGTCCGTGCAGTTCCAGCAGGGTCGCCGCCTCTTCGGGGGTGAAGGCCAGTTCCGCGTCCCTGATCTCGGTCAGGGTGCCGTCCGCGCGGTAGCGGTGCAGCGGCAGTGTCGGTTCGGTGCGGGTGACGAGGACCAGGCGCATGCCCCGGCCGGCGTGGTGCAGGACGAAACCGAGCTGGTCGGCGATCTCGGGGGCGGTCACGCGGTCGTACTCGTCGAGGACGACGGTCACGGGCAGGTCGCGGCCGTTGAGCCGCGCGGCGAGCCGGGCGAGCAGGCCGTGGTCCACCGTGCCGGCCTCGGCCGGGCAGCCGACGTCGCGGATCTCGTGCGCTCCGCAGGCGCGCAGGGCCTCCAGGAGGTAGGCCCAGAAGACGCCGGGTGCCTGGTCGGCGGCGCCCGCGGTGAGCCAGGCCACCGGCCGGTCCAGGTGGGCGGCCCAGTCGGCGACCAGCAGCGTCTTGCCCGCACCCGCGCAGCCGTTGACCATCGTCAGCGGCGTGGCCGGCGCCTGGTCCAGATGCTCGACCAGGCGCCGGCGGCGCAGGAACGTGGCCGGCGGCACCGGCACGGCGAAACAGGTCCGCAGGAACGGGTCCCCCAGGGGATCCACGTCCGCGGCCGTCGGCCCGGGACTGTTGTCGCCGCGTTCGGACACCGCGCTCACCACCACCGGTCATGTCATGGGCAGCGCTTCTCCCGCTCAGGATCTCAGCGATCGCCGGTGGGCGCGCGTCGCGACCGGGCACGGCGGCACGACCGCGTACGGCGAGCCCAGGGGGGCGGGGCCGTGCAACCTTGTCGCAACCTCCTCGCTGCTTGGCTGGGTCCGGCTTCTTCTTCCGGTGCTTCTTCCCGGGCTTCCCGGGCGGCGAAGGACGGCGACGATGTACGAGGAGATCCCGCGCGTCGAGTTCACCCCCGCGGCGGCCGGTCTGGTGCGGCGGCTGAGCGAGGCGCACGGACCGCTGATGTTCCACCAGTCGGGTGGCTGCTGCGACGGAAGCGCGCCGATGTGCTATCCGGCGGGCGAGTTCCGTACCGGCGGCTCGGACGTGCTGCTCGCGGAGCTGGAGGTCGAGGGGCTGGACCTGCCGGTGCCGTTCTGGATGTCGCGCAGCCAGTTCGAGGTGTGGAGCCATACGCGGCTCATCGTGGACGTGGTACCCGGTCGGGGCAGCGGTTTCTCCCTGGAGGCACCCGAGGGAGTGCGTTTCCTCATCCGCTCCCGCGTCATCGAGGCCTGAGCCCGCGCCCGGCATCACGCTCCGGACCACCGGGGGCAATTCCGGAACGGCGGCAGAACCACACGTTCGGAGGACACGTCTACCGCCCGGACCGGCCCTCCGCTACGCCACACTTGCGGCCGAAAGCCGCGAAGTGGGCGTGGCGGAGGAGGACGACGATGGCCATTTCCATCTCTGTGGTGCTGCTGCTCCTGCTCCTTGCGGTGATCTTCGTGCGCAACTGCGCGCTGAAGTTCTCGCACGCCCTGGTCTGCGTCCTGCTCGGCTTCTTCCTGGCGGGTACGAGCATGGCGCCCACCATTCACGAGGGTCTGATGGCCACGGCGCAGATCGTCAGCAGCCTGCACCCCTGACGCCCGGCCCGACGTCAGGGCGCTTCGAGGCCGACCAGTCGGGCCAGCGCCTCGCGGTGGGCGCCCGCGGTGCCGTACGCGATCGAGTCCGCCTTGGCCCGCTTCAGGTACAGGTGGACCGGATGTTCCCAGGTCATGCCGATGCCGCCGTGCAATTGCAGCGCCTCCTCGGCGGCGTGGACGGCGACGGGCCCGGCGTAGGCCTGCGCGACGGCGACGGCCACGTCGGCGTCCTGCTCCCCGGCGAGCGCGTCGGCCGCGGACCGGGCGGCGGCGCGGAGCCCGGCCGCCTCCAGCCATAGCTGGGCGAGCCGGTGCTTGATCGCCTGGAAGCCGCCGACGGGCCGGTTGAACTGCGTGCGTTCCTTGAGGTAGCGGACGGTCTCGGTCAACGTCCAGTCCGCCAGGCCGAGTTGTTCGGAGGCGAGCAGTCCGGCGCCGGAGCGCAACGCCCGGTGCACGGCGGGCCCCGCGTCGCCCAGCCGGCGGCCCCGTACACCGTCGAGGGAGAGGGTCGACAGCGGCCGGGTCAGGTCCAGCGACACCTGCGGGGTGAGGGTGACGTCGTCCGCGTCGACGGCGTGGAGCCCGCCGTCCTGCGCGGGCACCAGCAGCACGTCGGCGACCGCCGCGTCCGCGATCCCAATCAACTTCCCGTGCAGCAGCCCGGATTCCAGGCGGACGGTCCCGAAGGCACCCCCCGGCGCGGTGTGCAGCCCGACCGCCAGGGCGCCGATCGTACGACCGGACGCCAGGCGGGACAGCAGCCCGGCGGCGGCATCCCCCGCACAGGCCAGCAGCGCCTCGGTGGCGACCACGGCACTGGTGAGGTACGGAACGGGAGCCACCGCGCGGCCCAACTCCTCCAGCACGACGGCCGCTTCGCGGTGGGTGGCGCCCTGGCCGCCGTGTTCCCCGGGCACCAGCAGACCGGCCAGGCCCATGCCGTCGGCGAGCGTCTGCCACAGCGCGAGGTCGTGCGGCGCGTCCGACTCGGCGTGCGCGATCACGTCCGCCGGGGCGCAGCGGTCGGTGAGCAGGTCCCGGACGGCGGCGCGCAGCGCCTCCTCCTCCTCGGAGTACAGCAGGTCGGGTTCGGCACTCGTCATGCTCACCGTGCTCATCGGGCGAGGTCCTTCCAGGCGACGTCCTTGTCGGTGCGCGGCTCGGCGGGCAGGCCGAGGACGCGCTCGGCGACGATGTTCAGCAGCACTTCGCTGGTCCCGCCCTCGATGCTGTTGCCCTTGGCGCGCAGGTAGCGGTAGCCGGCGTCGCGGCCGGTGAAGTCGACCAGTTCCGGGCGGCGCATGGTCCAGTCGTCGTACAACAGGCCTTCCTCGCCGCGGAGTTCGACCTCCAGGCCGCTGATCTCCTGGTTGAGCCGGGCGAAGGAGAGCTTCATGCCGGATCCTTCGGGGCCGGGCTGGCCCGCGGCGAGCTGCTGGCGCAGCCGTTCGCCGGTCAGCCGGGCGACCTCGGCGTCCACCCACAGCCTCAGCAGCCGCTGATGCAGGTCATGGGTGCGCAGTTCCGGGCGCTCGCGCCAGGTTCTGGCGACCGGGCCGATCATGCCGCCCTCACGGGGCAGCCGCATACCGCCGATGGACACGCGCTCGTTCATGAGCGTGGTCCCGGCGACCCGCCAGCCGTCACCGACCGCGCCGAGGCGGTGGGAGTCGGGGATGCGCACGCCCGTCAGGAAGACCTCGTTGAACTCGGCCTCTCCGGTGATCTGGCGCAGCGGCCGCACCTCGACGCCGGGGTCGGTCATGTCGCAGAGGAAGTAGGTGATGCCCTGGTGCTTGGGCAGGTCCGGGTCGGTGCGGGCGATGAGGATGGCCCAGCGGGCGAGGTGGGCGCTGGAGGTCCACACCTTCTGGCCGCTGACCACCCAGGTGTCGCCCTCACAGACCGCCCGGGTACCGAGGGCGGCGAGGTCGGATCCGGCGCCCGGTTCGCTGAACAGCTGGCACCAGACCTCCTCCCCGGTCCACAGCGGCCTGAGGAAGCGCCGCCTCTGCTCCTCGGTGCCGTGGCGCAGGATGGTCGGCGCGGCCATGCCGAGGCCGATGCCGATGCGGCGCGGGTCGTTGTCCGGGGCGCCCGCGGCCGCCAACTCGGCGTCCACGACGGCCTGGAGGGAGCGGTTGGCGCCGAGTCCGCCGAGGCCCGGCGGGTAGTGCACCCAGGCTAGCCCGGCGTCGAAACGCGCCTTGAGGAAGTCGAGCCTGCCGGTGGTGGCCGGTGGATGCGCGGTCAACAACTCGGCGGCGCGGCGGCGCAGTTCCTCGGCGTTCGTCATGCGGCGGCTCCGTCCTTCAGTGCGGGCAGCACGGCGACGCGGCCGGTGGTGGCTCCGTCGGCGACCCGCTGGACGGCGGCCGCGGCTCCGGCCAGCGGCACCCGCTCGCTCACCAGCGGCTTGATCGCGCCCCGGGCTGCCAGGTCGGTGAGCTGCTCGTGGCAGTGCCGGACCAGCCCGGGGTTCCTGGTGTTGTACAGGCCCCAGTGCAGGCCGACGATCGAGTAGTTCTTGACGAGCGCGTGGTTCAGCGCCGGACTGGGGACGGTCCCGCCGGCGAAGCCGACGACGAGGATCCGTCCCTCGAAGGCAACGGCCTTGGCGGACTGGGCGTAGGCCGTGCCGCCGACCGGGTCGTAGATCACGTCCGCGCCCCGGCCGCCGGTGGCCTCCTTCACGGCGGCGACGACGTCCTCGGTGTGCCGGTCGATCACCACGTCGCAGCCCAGCTCGCGGGCCACGGCGGCCTTCGCCGCGCCGCCGGCGACACCGATGACCCGGGCGCCGGCCGCCTTGCCGAGCTGCACGGCCGCGCTGCCGACGCCTCCGGCGGCGGCGTGGACGAGCAGGGTCTCGCCGGCCTCCAGGCGCGCCCGTCGGTGCAGGCCGAACCAGCCCGTCTGGTAGCCGATGTGCAGGGCGGCCGCCTCGGCGTCGTCCAGCGCGTCGGGGGCGGGCAGTACGGCGTCGGCGGCGGCGACGGCCCACTCGGCGAAACCGCCGTACGGCAGCTCCGGGTTGGCGATCACCCGGCGGCCGTCCTCCGTCTCGCCGCAGATCTCCACGCCCGGGGTGAAGGGCAGGGGCGGCCGGACCTGGTACTGGCCGCGGCACAGCAGCGCGTCCGGGAAGTTGACGTTCGCGGCACGCACCTTGAGCAGGATCCGGCCCTCGCCCGGGGTGGGCGGCCCGGTCTCCTCCAGCCGCATCACCTCGCCCGGCTCGCCGTTGTCGTGCACTCGCCATGCCTGCATGTGCCGCCTCCAGGGGACCGCGTCGTCGCGTCGTGTGACCGGGGTCGGTCGCATACTAAGCGGTCGCTTGCCCATCGGGGAACACCCGCGGTCAGCCGTCCTCGGCAGTGCGCGCCGGCCGGGCCCGTACGTGCATGCGCTCCCCCTGCGGTCCGAACAGGCTCAGGAACTCCACCGGCCCCTCCCCCGTCGACCCGAACCAGTGCGGCACGCGCGTGTCGAACTCCGCCGCCTCTCCGGCCGTGAGCACCACGTCGTGCTCGCCGAGCACCAGCCGCAGCCTGCCGGAAAGCACGTACAGCCACTCGTAGCCCTCGTGGGTGCGCGGGTCGGGTTCGAGCCTGCGCCGGGGTTCCAGCACCTTGAACGCCTGGAGGCCGCCGGGCTGCCGGGTCAGCGGCCAGTGGGTGCGGCCGCCGCGCACGATCGGCTCGGCCCGCACCCGCGGATCGCGCACCGGAGGCGCTCCGACCAGCTCGTCCAGTGGCATCCGATGGGCCTGCGCGATCGGCAGCAGCAGCTCCAAGCTGGGTTTGCGCAGGCCCGACTCCAGGCGCGAGAGGGTGCTGACGGAGATCCCGGTCGCCTCCGCGAGCGCGGCGAGAGTGACCTCCCGTTCCTTGCGCGTCCGGCGCAGCCGGGGGCCCACGTCGGCGAGAACGTCCTCGATGCTCATGCCCCGATACTCCCGCCTCGATTGCGGAACCGGCAAATGTGTTTGTCAATCCGGCAGCGCACGGACGACCTTCTCGGTGGAGGTGGTCGCATGACCGAGAACAACGAGAACGAGAAGTACGAGGTCGTCGTCGTCGGAGGCGGCGCGGCGGGGCTGTCCGCCGCACTGGTCCTCGGCCGGGCCCGGCGGCGCACGCTGGTCGTCGACGCGGGCGAGCCGCGCAACGCGCCGTCCGGGCACATGCAGGGCTTCCTGTCCCGGGACGGCATGTCCCCGGCCCGGTTCCTCGCCGCCGGCCGCGAGGAGATCGAACGGTACGGGGTCGAGCTGGTCCGGGACCGGGCGGTGGAGGCGGCCAGGGACGCGGACGGGGAGTTCGACGTGACGCTGGCCGGAGGGCGTACGGTCCACGCCCGGCAGCTGGTCGTCGCCACCGGCCTGAAGGACGAGCTCCCGGCGGTCCCTGGACTCGCCGAGCGCTTCGGCCGCGACGTGCTGCACTGCCCGTACTGCCACGGCTGGGAGGTCCGCGACCAGGCCTTCGGCGTGCTCGCCACGACACCGCTGAGCGTTCACCAGGCCCTGATGGTGACCCAGTGGTCCAAGGACGTGACGCTCTTCCTGCACCGGACCGGCGAGGACGAGCTGAACGACGACGACCTGCGCAGGCTCGCCGCGGCCGGCGTCCACGTGGTGCCCGGTGAGGTGACCGGGATCGTCGTCGAGGCGGACCGGCTGACCGGGGTCCGGCTCGCCGACGGCACGACGCACGCGCGCGAGGCGCTGTTCGTCGCGCCGCGCGCGGTGCCCCGGACGCACCTCCTCCGGCAACTGGGCGCCGAGCTGAACGAGACGCCGTTCGGCGCTTACCCGGTGATCGACGAACGGGGCCTGACGACCGTCCGCGGCCTCTGGGCCGCCGGCAACGCGAGCGGCTTCGCCGAACAGGTGATCAACGCGGCCAGCCGCGGCTACCGCGCAGGCGCGGCCATCAACGGCGAACTGCTGTTCACGGACCTGGACGCGGCGGTGGCGAAGGGAAGCGCGGCGCGGGGCAGGACGGCACTGGCGCGCTGAACGTGGGCGGCACCTGGAGGCAGGGCAGCGCCCGGCTGCGAGCCGTCCCCCGCGGGGGCGCCGTACCAGGGGCGCCGTACCAGGGGCGCCGTACCAGGGGCGCCGTACCAGGGGCGCCGTACCAGGGGCGCCGTGCCAGGGGCGCCGTGCCAGGGGCGCCGTGCCAGGGGCGCCGTGTGTGCACGGCGGCCCCCCTCCGCGGGGCGACGCCCGCGGGTGAAGCGGCGGGCGCGTACGGGCAGGGCCCCCGCCCTCCCCGTTGTCTGGACACGCCGGCGTGCGGGCCCCGCCCTCGAACCGGGCCGCGTCCACAGAGCAGGGCGGGGAGCGGGTGCGCGGCAGGGCCCGGGTGTAGGGCGGCGCCGTGCGTTGCACCATGGCTGCATGTTGCTTGCCCGGTTGGCTCAGGTGTCGCGGGAGGTGGCCGCGGCCCCGGCCCGGTCACGGAAGACGGCTCTGCTCGCGGAGTTGTTCCGGGAGGCCGGGGCCGAGGACGTGCCGGTCGTCATTCCGTATCTGGCGGGGCGGCTGCCGCAGGGGCGGCTCGGAGTGGGCTGGAAGGTGCTCGGCCGCCGGGTCGCCCCGGCCGCCGAGGCATCGCTCACCGTGCACGAGGTGGATGCCCGGCTGAGCGAACTCGGCAAGGTGTCCGGCCCCGGGTCGCAGGCCGTTCGCTCCCGGCTCGTGGGTGAGTTGATGGGCGCTGCGACCGAGGACGAGCAGCGGTTCCTGCTGGGGCTGCTCACCGGGGAGGTCCGGCAGGGCGCGCTGGACGCCATCGCCGTCGAGGCGCTGGCCGGGGCGACGGGCGCGCCCCCGGCGGACGTGCGGCGGGCGGTGATGCTGGCCGGATCGTTGCAGACGGTGGCGCAGGCCCTGCTCTCGGACGGCCCGCCGGCGCTGGAGCGCTTCCGGCTCACCGTCGGCCGCCCGGTCCTGCCGATGCTGGCGCACAGCGCCTCCTCCGTGGCCGAGGCGGTCGAGAAGCTCGGCGCGTGCGCCGTCGAGGAGAAGCTCGACGGCATCCGGGTCCAGGTCCACCGGGACGGCGACACCGTACGGGTGCACACCCGCACCCTGGACGACATCACCGACCGGCTTCCGGAACTGACGTCGCTCGCACGGGAGTTGCGCGGCGACCGATTCATCCTGGACGGCGAGGTCATCTCCTTCGGGGCGGACGGGCGGCCCCGCTCGTTCCAGGAGACCGCCGGACGCGTGGGCTCGCGCGTGGACGTGGCCACGGCCGCCGAGGCGGTCCCCGTCTCCCCCGTCTTCTTCGACGCGCTGTCCGTCGGCGACCGCGACCTGCTCGACCTGCCGCTGACCGAGCGCCACACCGAGCTGGCCCGTCTGGTGCCGGAGCCGATGCGGGTCAGGCGCACCCTGGTGTGCGGTCCGGACGACGTGGGCGAGGCCGAACGGTTCCTGGCCGAGACCCTGCGACGCGGCCATGAGGGCGTGGTCGTCAAGGCCCTCGACGCCGCCTACAGCGCGGGCCGGCGCGGCGCGTCCTGGCTCAAGGTGAAGCCCGTGCACACCCTGGACCTGGTGGTCCTGGCCGCCGAGTGGGGCCACGGCCGACGCACCGGCAAGCTGTCCAACCTGCATCTGGGCGCACGTACCGCCGCGGGCGGCTTCGCGATGCTCGGCAAGACGTTCAAGGGCATGACGGACGCGATGCTCGCCTGGCAGACCGAGCGGCTGCGCCGCCTCGCCGTGGAGGACGACGGCTGGGTGGTGACCGTACGCCCCGAACTCGTCGTCGAGATCGCCTACGACGGCCTGCAGCGCTCCACCCGCTACCCGGCGGGCGTCACCCTCCGCTTCGCCCGGGTCGTGCGCTACCGGGAGGACAAGCGGCCCGAGGACGCCGACACCGTCACGACGCTGCTGGCCGCGCACCCGGAGATCGCGCCATGAGCGCCCGGCGGGAGGCCCGGCGGGGGCGTCGCAGTGCCGGTCTGCTGCTGTTCCGGCGCTCCGGCGACGGGCTGGAGGTGCTCCTGGGACACATGGGCGGCCCCTTCTTCGCCCGTCGGGACGCGGGGGCGTGGACGGTTCCGAAGGGCGAGTACGACCCGGAGGAACCCGCCTGGGACGCGGCCCGGCGCGAGTTCCAGGAGGAGCTCGGGCTCCCGCCGCCCGACGGGGAGGCGGTGCCGCTGGGCGAGGTCCGGCAGACCAACGGCAAGACCGTCACGGCCTGGGCCGTCGAGGCCGACCTCGACCCGGCGGCGGTCGTCCCCGGCACGTTCCTCATGGAATGGCCGCCGCGGTCCGGGCGCACCCAGGAGTTCCCCGAGCTCGACCGGGTGGCGTGGCTCGGTCTGGACCGGGCCCGCGAGGTGATCGTCACGGCCCAGAGGGCGTTTCTCGACCGCCTGGCCGAGCACTCGCTCTGACGAGGGCCTCACGCGTTGCGATCGGCACCGCGGCGCGGGAAGGTCGAAGCACAGGCCGCTCCCAGGGAGGTCAGTCATGTCCATCGCCACGGTGAACCCGGCCAGCGGCGAGACGCTCAAGACGTACGAGGCGCTGGGCGAGGAGGAGATCGAGCGCCGGCTCCAGCTCGCGCAGGCCACGTTCCGTACGTACCGGACGACGGCCTTCGCCGAGCGTGCCCGGCTGATGAACGGGGCCGCCGCTCTCCTGGAAGAGGACCAGGAGGAGATCGCCCGTGTCATGACCACGGAGATGGGCAAGCCGGTCAAGCAGGCGCGCGCGGAGGCCGCGAAGTGCGCCAAGGCGATGCGCTGGTACGCCGAGCACGCCGAGGAGCTGCTCGCCGACGAGCGGCCCGCCGACGCGGACGTGAAGGACTCCGGGGCGTCCCACGCCCTGGTCCGCTACCGGCCACTCGGACCGGTGCTGGCCGTCATGCCCTGGAACTTCCCGCTGTGGCAGGTGGTCCGCTTCGCCGCGCCCGCGCTGATGGCCGGCAACGTCGGCCTGCTCAAGCACGCCTCCAACGTGCCGCAGACGGCCCTGTACCTGGAGGACCTGTTCCACCGGGCGGGCTTCCCCGAGGGCTGCTTCCAGACCCTGCTGATCGGCTCGGGAGCGGTCGACGACATCCTGCGCGACGAGCGGGTGAAGGCGGCCACCCTGACCGGCAGCGAGCCAGCCGGGCGGGCGGTGGCGTCCACCGCCGGGGAGATGATCAAGAAGACGGTGCTGGAGCTGGGAGGCAGCGACCCGTTCATCGTGATGCCGTCCGCCGACATCGACCGGGCCGCCGAGGTCGCGGTGACCGCACGCGTGCAGAACAACGGGCAGTCCTGCATCGCGGCGAAGCGGTTCATCGTGCACACGGACGTCTACGACGCCTTCGCCGAGCGTTTCGTGGCCGGCATGAGGGCGCTGCGGGTCGGCGACCCGATGCGGGAGGACACCGAGGTCGGGCCGCTGTCCAGCGAGCGGGGGCGGGCGGATCTGGAGGAGCTCGTCGACGACGCGCGGCGCGGCGGGGCCGGTGTGCTGTGCGGTGGCGAACGGCCCGACGGGCCGGGCTGGTACTACCCGCCGACCGTGCTGGCCGGCATCACCCGCGAGATGCGCATCCACCGCGAGGAGGCGTTCGGTCCGGTGGCCACGCTGTACCGGGCGACTGATCTCGACGAGGCGGTGCTGATCGCCAACGACTCGCTCTTCGGGCTGAGTTCGAACGTCTGGACCGAGGACGAGACCGAGGTGGACCGCTTCGTACGGGACCTGGAGGCGGGCGGGGTGTACGTCAACGGGATGACGGCATCGCACCCGGCGCTGCCGTTCGGCGGAGTGAAGCGGTCGGGGTACGGACGTGAGCTGTCCGGGCACGGAATCCGCGAGTTCTGCAACATCACCACCGTGTGGCACGGGGCGTGAGGCTTCCGCCGCTACGATCCCCTTTGTGAACCGCGAAGTGACTCTGCCTCTGATCGTCGACGACCGCGGTACCTTGCAGGTGGCCGCGGCCGACGTGAGCAAGCTGCTGCGCACGGTCGGCGGCCGGTGGCTGCGTCTGGTGGAGGCCGGCCAGGACGGCCTCGACGAGGACACGGTGGCCGCCCTGACCATCGAACTGGCCAAGCTGGCCGACCGCATCGACGTGGCCTGCATCGCCCACAGCAGCGGCCCCACCCCGGGCTGACCACCCGAACCGCACCGAGCCCCCGCCGTGCTCGTCGTGGCGCCGTCGAGCACGCCTCGGGTCGCCTCGCCGACCCGGCGGCGGCGAACTCACCCCGGCTGACCGGACGAGCCGGACCGACGGCCACGGCCCGGCGAACGCTTCAACGCGCATCGCCCTCCCACCCGGCCCAGCCCGCCCCGTCTCGTCCCATCCGCAACGCCCCTCGGCCGACCGGACGAACCGGACCGATCGCACGGCACCGACCCGCGCCTCGCCCACCCGACCCGGCCCGCTTCGTCTCGTCTCATCCGCGGCGCCCCTCGGCGGACCGGCCGGACCGGACCGACGGCCACGGCCCGGCGAACGCTTCGGCCCGCATCGCCCTCCCACCCGGCCCAGCCCGCCCCGTCTCGTCCCATCCGCGGCGCCCCTCGGCCGACCGCACGGACCGGACCCACGGCCACGGCCCGGCGGGCGCGTCGCTCCTCCCGCCCTGCGCCCACCCGCTCGCCTCAGCCCGCCCGGCCCGCCCGGCCCGCAGCAGCAAAGCCGCCTGCGGCTGACCGGATCGGCCTGGCGGGCCGATCCGACCGCGCGGTGCGGGGACCGGCCACCGGCGGCCCGGCGGGCCCCTCGGCGCGCCCGCCGCCGCACCCGCCCGCTCCCGCCGGCACTCCCCCCGCACGGCACGGGCGGTGGGTGCGTCTCGTACTCCTGGAGGCGGATGCCGGGGGCCGGTCGGGGCGGTGTGGGAGACGCGGGGGTGATCTTCGTGTGGTGGGGGCGGTGGCGCGGGTCGGGAGGGTCGCCGACGGAGGTGATCGCAAGGCTGTGACCAGGGGCTTCTCGGGTGCTGGAGGTCGATTCACGGCCGCCGGGGTCAAGCCGTCCGAGCCAGGCCGAGCTTGGGCGCCGTCGCCGGATTGGAGTAGCTCCGCGAGAGATCGTCGCTCCTCCGGGTGATCGTGGATGGACCACCCTTCTGGGTGCACCACCCTCTGACCGGGGGGCAACCGGCCTTCCGGAAGGCGAAAGCAGGCACGGCTCATGGCGACTTTGTGCAGACCCTCGGTGTCCGTTCCAGAGCACGTGATCACGATGGAGGAGACGCTGGAGCTCGCGCGTTCCCGCCACGCGGACCACCCGCAACTCCCGCTGGCCCTCCGGCTCATCGAGAACACCGGTGTGCAGACCCGGCACATCGTGCAGCCCATCGAGGAGACCCTCAAGCATCCCGGCTTCGAGCAGCGCAACAAGCTCTACGAGCAGGAGGCGAAGGCCCGCGTCCCCGCCGTCATCCAGCGCGCGCTCGACGACGCCGAGGTCCGTACCAAGGACATCGACGTCATCATCTACGTCTCGTGCACGGGCTTCATGATGCCCTCGCTCACCGCGTGGCTGATCAACACGATGGAGTTCGAGTCGACCACCCGTCAGATCCCCATAGCCCAGCTCGGCTGTGCGGCCGGAGGCGCGGCGATCAACCGGGCCCACGACTTCTGCACGGCCTACCCCGACACCAACGCGCTCATCGTGGCCTGCGAGTTCTGCTCGCTGTGCTACCAGCCCACCGACCTCGGCGTCGGCTCCCTGCTCTCCAACGGCCTGTTCGGCGACGGCATCGCCGCCGCCGTGGTCCGCGGCAGCGGAGGCACCGGCGTCCGGCTGGAGCGCAACGGCTCGTACCTCATCCCCAAGACGGAGGAGTGGATCGCCTACGACGTCCGGGCGACCGGCTTCCACTTCCTGCTGGACAAGCGGGTGCCCGCCACCATGGAGCCACTCGCACCGGCCCTTCAGGACCTGGCCGGAGTGCACGGCTGGGACGCGTCCGACCTGGACTTCTACGTCATCCACGCGGGCGGCCCCCGCATCCTGGACGACCTGAGCAAGTTCCTGAACGTCGAACCGCACGCGTTCCGGTTCAGCCGGGCCACGCTCACCGAGTACGGCAACATCGCCAGCGCCGTCGTCCTGGACGCGCTGCGCCGACTGTTCGAGGAAGGCGGTCCCCAGGACCGGGCGCGCGGACTGCTCGCCGGGTTCGGCCCCGGCATCACCGCCGAGATGTCGCTCGGCTGCTGGCAGACCGGGGGCGGCGCATGACGGAGGAGACACTCGTCGAGGAGGCGCGCACCGAGACGGTGCCGCCGGTCCGGCCCTGGCCGGCGCTCGACCTGCCGGGCGTGGCCTTCGACCCGGTGCTCTCCGAGCTCATGGAGCAGGGCCCGGTCACCCGCGTCGAGCTGCCCAACGGCGAGGGCTGGGCGTGGCTGGTGACCAGCATGGACGACGTGCGGACGGTCACCGACGACCCCCGGTTCAGCCGCGAGGCGGTCGTCGACCGGCAGGTCACCCGGCTGGCCCCGCACTTCGTCCCGTCGCGCGCCGCGGTCGGCTTCCTCGACCCGCCCGACCACACCCGGCTGCGCCGCGTGGTCGCCCCCGCCCTCACCGCGCACGGTGTCGAGCGGGTGCGGGACAGCGCCCGCCGGATGCTGGACGAGCTGGTCGACGACCTGCTCGCGGGCGGCCCGCCCGCCGACCTGACCGCCGGGGTGCTGAGCCCGTTCCCGATCGCCGTGATCTGCGAGCTGATGGGTGTGCCGGTCGCGGACCGGCAGGGCATGCACGCCTGGACCCGGCTGATCCTGTCCTCCTCGCACGGCGCCGCCGTCGGCGAGCAGGCCAAGGAGGAGATGGGCACGTACTTCGCCGAACTCCTCGACGCCCGCGCGGACAGCGCCGGGGAGGACATCGCCTCACTGCTCGGGACCGCCGTGGCCCGCCGTGAGATCAGTCTGAAGGAGGCCGTGGGGCTCGCGGTGCTGCTCCAGATCGGCGGCGAGGCGGTCACCGGCAACAGTGGGCAGATGTTCTACCTCCTGCTGACCCGTCCCGAGCTGGCCGACCGGCTGCGCGCGGACCGGGAGATCCGCCCTCGGGCCATCGACGAACTGCTGCGCCACATCCCGCACCGCAACGCGGTCGGGCTGTCCCGGATCGCCCTGGAGGACGTGGAGATCAAGGGGGTGCGGATCCGGGCGGGCGACGCGGTCTACGTGTCGTACCTGGCCGCCAACCGCGACCCGGACGTCTTCCCCGACCCCGGGAAGATCGACCTCACGCGCAGCCCGAACCCGCACGTGGCGTTCGGCTTCGGCCCGCACTACTGCCCGGGCGACCAACTGGCCCGGATGGAGTCGGAGTTGCTGGTCGACGCCCTGCTGGACCGGGTGCCGAACCTGCGGCTCGCGGTGCCCCCGGAGCAAGTGCCCTTCAAAAAGGGCACGTTGATCTGGGGGCCCGAGGCCCTGCCGGTGGCGTGGTGATCCGGCGATGACCACGGACGGACTGCTCGTACCGCCTGGCCAGGGCCGTGTCGTCGAGGCGCCGGCCCAGCGGGTGACGTTCAAGGTGACCGGCACGCACTCACGGGCGGCCTCCACCTTCGAGGTGGAGGTCCCACCGGGCTTCGACGTCGGCGCCCACGTGCACACGCGCAGCGAGGAGTTGTTCTACGTGCTCGAGGGCGAGCTGGACGTGCTCGCCTTCGAGCCGCGGATCCGGACCCCCGACCACTGGCAGCGGTGGGAGTCCTCCTCCGGAAACCGCGTGGTGCGGGCGACCCCGGGCACGGTCATCGTCGTCCCGCCGGGCTGCCCGCACGCCTTCGCCAACCCGACCGACACCCCCGCCAAGATGTTCTTCCAGGCGTCTCCGCCGCCGGACCACGAGCGGTATTTCGAGGAACTCCTCGAGATCCTGGGGAACGGGGGCCCGCCGGACCACACGGCGATCGAGGCCCTCAGAAAGCGCTACGACATCGAGCAACTGACGCCGCTGCGACACCGTTAGCGGAGCCACCGTCGACGGAGGCATCGTCGACGGAGGCATCGTCGACGGAGGCATCGTCGACGGAGGCATCGTCGGCGTCGGCGGGCGCACCGTCAGCGGATCGGCATGCCCGAGATCGTGCGGGAGATCACCAGCCGCTGGATCTCGCTGGTCCCTTCGAAAATGGTGTAGATCGCCGCGTCGCGGTGCATCCGCTCCACCGGGTACTCCCGGGTGTAGCCGTTGCCGCCGAGGATCTGGATGGCCTGGGCCGTGACCTTCTTCGCGGTCTCGCTGGCGAACAGCTTGGACATCGAGCCCTCGGCGGCTTCGAACGGCCTGCCGTTGACGGCCATCCACGAGGCCCGCCAGACCAGCAGCCGGGCGGCGTCGATCCGCGTGCGCATGTCGGCGAGTTGGAAGGCGACGCCCTGGTTGTCGATGATCGGCCGGCCGAACTGCTCGCGCGTCCTGGCGTAGTCGAGGGCGACCTCGTAGGCGGCCCGGGCGGTGCCGACCGCCATGGCGCCGACGGCGGGGCGGGACGCCTCGAAGGTCGCCATCGCGGCGTTCTTCACCCGGTCACCGCCCTTTCGGGCCTTCTCCCGGGCGCGGGCGAGCCGCTCGTCCAGTTTCTCCTTGCCGCCGAGCAGGCAGGACCCGGGGACCCGCACGCCGTCCAGGACCACCTCGGCGGTGTGCGAGGCGCGGATGCCGTGCTTCTTGAACTTCTGGCCCTGCGTCAGTCCCGGTGTGCCCGGCGGGACGATGAAGGAGGCGTGGCCCTTGGAGCCGAGTCCGGGGTCGACGGAGGCGACGACCACGTGCACGTTGGCGATGCCGCCGTTGGTCGCCCAGGTCTTGGTGCCGTTGATCACCCACTCGTCCTTGGCCTCGTCGTACACCGCGCGGGTGCGCATCGAGGCCACGTCGGAGCCGGCGTCGGGCTCGGAGGAGCAGAAGGCGGCGACCTTCACGTCGTTCGGTTCGCCGTACATCTGCGGGATCCAGGTGCCGATCTGCTCCTCGGTGCCGTTGGCGAGGACGCCCACGGCGGCGAGGCCGGTGCCGACGATGGACAGGGCGATGCCGGCGTCACCCCAGAACAGTTCCTCCATGGCCATCGGGATGCCGAGGCCCGTGGCGTCGAAGTACTGCTGCGCGTAGAAGTCGAGGGAGTAGATGCCGACCTTGGCGGCCTCCTGAATGACCGGCCAGGGGGTCTCCTCGCGCTCGTCCGACTCGGCGGCGGCGGGGCGGATCACATCGGCGGCGAAGCCGTGCAGCCAGTCCCTGACCTCCTTCTGCTCGTCGTTGAGCTCCATGGTGAACTCGGCCATGTCCCCTCCAGCGCGCACCTGCATGTTACTTGCGGTAACCGTACTGTGTCACCGACCGGTGGGGGAAGTCGACCGCCGACGGTCCTGCGGCAGCCCGTTCGAGGCATCCGGCCCTGTCAGTGTTACTTTGCGCAGGCGTCACCGAACCAGTACGGGTGGGGAGATCTCATGGACACCAGGCAGCGGAGCGATCAGCAGCGGTCCGCCGACCGCCGACGGCGCGAGCTGCTGGAGGCCGCCGACCGGGTGGTGCTGCGCGACGGCCCGCACGCGTCGATGAACGCCATCGCCGCCGAGGCCGGCATCACCAAGCCGATCCTCTACCGCCACTTCGGCGACAAGGGCGGGCTGTACGCCGCCCTCGCCCAACGGCACACCGACGCCCTGCTCGACTCCCTGCGAGCCGCGCTGGACGCCCCCGCCGACCGGCGGGAGCGCGTCGAGTCGACGCTGGACACCTACCTCGCGGCCATCGAGGCCCGCCCGCAGGTCTACCGCTTCCTCATGCACCCGGCGGAGGGCGGCCAGGGCACCGACCAGGGCTTCGACGTCGGCAAGCACTCCGCCCCACTGCTGCGCCGCATGGGCGAGGAGCTGGCCCGGGTCATCGAGGAGCGGCTCGACCTGGGGCCGTCCGGGCAGCAACTGGCCCGGGTGTGGGGCCACGGCATCGTCGGCATGATGCACGCGGCCGGCGACTGGTGGCTGGGCGAGCGGCCGTGCCCGCGCGCGGAACTGGTCCGCAGCCTGGCGGACCTCCTGTGGGGACGGCTGGCGGCGGTCGGCGACAAGGTGGGCGGCCCCGGATTCTGAGCCGCGTACGCGGACCCGTCACCGCGAGGCCCGACCGCGCGGAGCTTCAGCCGGCCGCCGCCCCGAAGCGCTCGGGCGGCCGCCGGCCCGCAGCCAGGTGCGGAGACTCACCGACCCCACCGTGCCGCTCGGGCGGCCGCCGGCCCGCGGCCCCGTGCGGAGGCTCACCGTCCCCACGGTGCTCGCGCGGCCTGCCGCAGCAGCCGGCCGCGCCGCCATCCCGTGAGGCGGTCGGCGTACACCTTTCCGTCGAGGTGGTCGCACTCGTGCTGGAGGCAGCGCGCGAAGAACCCCGTGCCGTGCACGGTGACCGGCTCCCCGGTCACCGTGAAACCCTCGACGACCGCGTGGTCGTGGCGCTCCGTCCCCGCCTCCAGGCCCGGCAGGGACAGGCAGCCCTCCGGCCCGCGGATCACCACGCCGTCCGCCTCCACCAGCCGCGGATTGACCAGATGACCGAGGTGACGCACCTCCTCGTCGTCCGGGCAGTCGTACACGAAGACGCGCAGCGGCAGCCCGATCTGGTTCGCGGCGAGACCCACGCCGCGGGCCGCGTACATGGTCGCGAACAAGTCCTCCACCACCCGGGACAGTTCGGGTCCGAAGTCGGTGACTTCCTCGCAGGGGGCGTGCAGAACGGGGCTGCCGAGCAGGGAAAGGGGCCGGACGCGCCCGTGGGCGCCCGGGATCGAGCCGTGTCGCATGGCGGCAAGGGTACGGTTCCCTGTGCCCCTGCCTGCCGCGTCGGCATGGGCCGGGATTCGGGAGCGTCAACGGATATCGATAGGCTGAGGTCCACACCACGTTGCCGGAGAACCCAGGGCGCGGCGCGTACGCAAGGAGGATCGAGAACTGATGGCAGGCAACTCGGACCCGCTCACGCCGCGGGCCAAGCTGGCCGTGACCGCGGGCAAGGCGGTCGCCGCGGCATCGCGTGCAGCGGGACGCGGCAGCGGTTCGGTGATCGGCGGTCGGGTGGCCCTCAAGCTCGACCCCGATCTGCTCGCACGGCTCGCCCAGCACCTGGACGTGATCCTGGTCTCGGCGACGAACGGCAAGACGACGACGACCCGGCTCATCGCCGAGGCGCTGCGGGCCGCGGGCCCGGTCGTCTCCAACGCGCTCGGCGCGAACATGCCCGCGGGCATCACCTCGGCGCTGGCCGGCGGCTCGGACGCGAAGTTCGGCGTCATAGAGGTCGACGAGAAGTACCTCGCGGGCGTGGCCCGCGACACCGACCCCAAGTGCATCGCGCTGCTCAACCTCTCCCGCGACCAGCTCGACCGGGCCGGCGAGACCCGGATGCTGGCCGAGAACTGGCGTGAGGCGCTCAGCGGCTCCAAGGCCGTGCTCGTCGCCAACTGCGACGACCCGCTGGTGGTGTGGGCGGCGTCCTCGTCGCCCAACGTGGTCTGGGTGGCCGCCGGGCAGATGTGGAAGGACGACGCCTGGTCCTGCCCCTCCTGCGGCGGAGTGATGCAGCGCCCGGGCGACGACTGGTTCTGCGGCGAGTGCGGCTTCCGCCGGCCCACCCCCACCTGGGCCCTGTCCGGCGACCACGTCCTCGACCCGCACGGCTCGGCCTGGCCGATCCACCTGCAGCTCCCGGGCCGCGCCAACAAGGCCAACGCCGCCTCCTCGGCGGCCGTCGCCGCTGTCTTCGGGGTGCCGCCGCAGGTCGCCCTGGAGCGGATGTACCAGGTGCAGGCGGTCGCCGGCCGCTACGACGTCGTGCAGTTCCAGAACCGCGACCTGCGCCTGCTGCTGGCGAAGAACCCGGCCGGCTGGCTGGAGACGTTCTCGCTGATCGACCCGCCGCCCACCCCGGTCATCCTGTCGGTCAACGCGCGCAGCGCCGACGGCACCGACACCTCCTGGCTGTGGGACGTCGACTACACGCGCCTGACAGGGCACCCGCTCTTCGTGCTCGGGGACCGGAAGCTGGACCTCGCGGTGCGTCTGGAGGTCGCGGGCCAGCAGTTCCAGGTCTGCGAGAGCCTGGACCAGGCCGTGCAGCAGGCCCCGCCCGGCCGGATCGAGGTCATCGCCAACTACACCGCGTTCCAGGACCTGCGCCGCCGCGTCGGCAACTGACCACAAAGGACGAGCACTTCATGAGTGACAACCAACTGCGGCTGGTGTGGATCTACCCGGACCTGCTGAGCACCTACGGCGACCAGGGCAACGTCCTGGTGGTGGAGCGCCGGGCCCGCCAGCGCGGCCTGGACGTGGCCCGTCTCGACGTGCGCAGCGACCAGCCGATCCCGACCTCCGGCGACATCTACCTGATCGGCGGCGGCGAGGACCGGCCGCAGCGGCTGGCGGCGGAGCGGCTGCGCCGCGACGGCAGTCTGCCCAGGGCGGTGGAGAACGGCGCGATCGTCTTCTCCGTCTGCGCCGGCTACCAGATCCTCGGGCACGAGTTCATCAACGACCTCGGGCAGCGCGAGCCGGGGCTCGGTCTGCTCGACGTCGTGTCGGTGCGCGGTGAGGGCGAGCGGTGCGTGGGCGACGTCCTGGGCGACATCGACGCGCGGCTCGGCCTGCCCCCGCTGACCGGGTTCGAGAACCACCAGGGCGTCACCCACCTCGGCCCCACTGCCCGCCCCTTCGCCCAGGTGAGCCTGGGCCGGGGCAACGGCACGGGCGACGGCACGGAGGGCGCGTACAACGACACCGTCTTCGGCACGTACATGCACGGGCCGGTGCTGGCCCGCAACCCGCTGATCGCGGACCTGTTGCTGAAGCTGGCGCTCGACGTCAACGCGCTGCCGCCGATCGACGACCACTGGTACGAGGCGCTGCGCAACGAGCGCATCGCGGCGGCGCAGCAGCAGCCCGCGTAGACAGCCGCTCGACAGCCCGTGCGGAGACCGTCGCGCGCGCCGTGACAGGCCCGCGGCGGCCCGCCGGGACGGCCCCGGCGGGAGCCCGTCTGACAGGGTGTCCGCACAGGTGAGCGGGCCCGTCCAGCAGGCGGACGCACGGTTCGGCCCGACCGCCCGGTGCCGCTAGGGTGGCGGGGACCGACCGGACAGTGTGGTCCGGTCCCCGCGCCCACGTTGAGAAGGTTGTCCGGGCTATGCGCATTGGCGTCCTCACCTCCGGCGGCGACTGTCCCGGCCTGAACGCCGTCATCCGGTCCGTCGTGCACCGTGCCGTCGTCGATCACGGCGACGAGGTCATCGGCTTCCGCGACGGCTGGAAGGGTCTCCTGGAGTGCGACTACCTCAAGCTCGACCTCGACGCGGTGAGCGGCATCCTCGCCCGCGGCGGGACCATCCTCGGCTCCTCCCGGGTGCGTCCCGAGCACCTGCGGGACGGCGTGCAGCGGGCCAGGGGCCATGTCGAGGAGCTGGGGCTCGACGCGATCATCCCGATCGGCGGTGAGGGCACGCTCAAGGCGGCCCGGCTGCTGTCGGACAACGGCCTGCCGATCGTCGGCGTGCCCAAGACCATCGACAACGACATCGCGGTCACGGACCTCACCTTCGGCTTCGACACGGCCGTGACCGTCGCCACCGAGGCCCTGGACCGGCTGAAGACGACCGCCGAGTCCCACCAGCGGGTGCTGATCGTGGAGGTCATGGGCCGTCACACCGGCTGGATCGCGCTCCAGTCCGGCATGGCGGCCGGCGCCCACGCCATCGTCGTCCCCGAACGCCCCTTCGACATCGAGGAGTTGGCTGCGAAGGTCGGCGAGCGGTTCGCGGCGGGCAAGCGGTTCGCGATCGTCGTGGCCGCGGAGGGCGCCAAGCCCAGGGCGGGCTCCATGGACTTCGACGAGGGCGGCAAGGACGTCTACGGCCACGAGCGGTTCGCGGGCGTCGCCCGGCAGCTCGCCCTCGAACTGGAGGAGCGGCTCGGCAAGGAGGCCCGGCCGGTGATCCTCGGGCACGTCCAGCGCGGCGGCACGCCGACGGCGTACGACCGGGTGCTGGCGACCCGGTTCGGCTGGCACGCCGTGGAGGCGGTGCACCGCGGGGAGTTCGGCCGGATGACGGCGCTGCGCGGCACGGACATCGTGATGGTGTCCCTGGCCGAGGCGGTGGCGACCCTCAAGACGGTCCCCGCGGAGCGGTACGCCGAGGCGGAGTGCGTGCTGTAGAACACGCCGCACGTCCCCGCCGCCCCCGGTCGCAGTCGCGGCCGGGGGCGGCTCTAGTCTGGGTGCGGACAGACAGCTGTGGACAGACAGCGCACAACCCCCACGAATCAGGAGCCGGCGGATGGATCACAGCGGGCACGGCATGACGCACGATCTGCCGCCGTTCACGCTGGGACGCGGCCTCGAGTGGTCGGCGGACCCGTTCTTCCTCGTCGCCTGCCTGCTGGGGCTCGGCCTGTACGGCTGGGGTGTGGTGCGGCTGCGGCGGCGCGGCGACGCCTGGCCGGTGGGCCGGACGGTGGCGTACGTCATCGGTGTGCTGACCGTGGGCCTGGTGATGTGCACCAAGCTGAACGACTACGGCATGGTCATGTTCAGCGTGCACATGGTCCAGCACATGATCATCAGCATGCTGTCGCCGATCCTGATCCTGCTCGGCGGTCCGATCACGCTGGCGCTGCGCGCGCTGCCGGTGGCCGGGCGGGGCCGCAAGGGGCCGCGTGAGCTGTTGCTCGTCCTGCTGCACAGCCGGTATCTGCGGGTCGTCACGCACCCCGCCTTCACCATCCCGATGTTCGTGGCGAGCCTGTACGCCCTGTACTTCACGCCGATCTTCGACTTCCTGATGGGCTCGCGGGCCGGGCACATCGCGATGATGGTGCACTTCCTCGCGGTGGGCCTGGTGTTCTTCTGGCCGATCATGGGCGTCGACCCGGGCCCGAACCGTCCCGGTCACCTCATGCGGATGCTGGAGCTGTTCGCGGGCATGCCGTTCCACGCGTTCTTCGGCATCGCGCTGATGATGGCGACCACGCCCATGGTCAGCACCTTCCAGAACCCGCCCGCCTCGCTCGGTATCGACGCCCTCACCGACCAGTCCGCGGCCGGCGGCATCGCCTGGGCGTTCAGCGAGATCCCCTCGGTCCTGGTGCTGCTGGCCCTGCTCTACCAGTGGTACGGCTCCGAACAGCGCCAGGCCCGCCGCAAGGACCGCGCCGCGGACCGCGACGGCGACAAGGAACTCGAGGCGTACAACGCGTACCTGGCGTCCCTGAACGCCCGGAGCAACTGAGCCGGACGGCGACCGGACGGGCAGGGGGCGCGGCAGCGATGCCGCGCCCCCTGCCCGTCCCACGAGGCGGCCCCGCGGTCGGGAGAGGCGAACAGGCCTGTTGTAGGGGATGCCAATGGGCCGAACCGGGGCACCATGGAGGTTACGGACCAGGAGGAGGGTGCCGCGATGCACGGTTCCACGGACGGTTCCACGAAGGCGATGGGGGCGCTCACGGTCGGCGCGCTCGTCGTGGTGACGGCCTACACGGTGGCGCTCGGCGGCAACGGCTGGCTGTGGTTCGGCTGGGTCGTGCTGGGCCTGGTGACGCTGGGCCTGGTGGTCACCCGCGGCACCTGAGGCGGCTCACTCCCCGGTGAGCCGCGTCGCCGAGTGGACGCCCGGCTGGTACTTCGGCAGCCGGGCGCTGATCTTCATGCCCGCACCCCGCGCGGTCTCGATGACCAGTCCGTGGTCGTCGCCGTAGACCTGGCGGAGCCGGTCGTCGACGTTGGACAGGCCGATGCCGCCGGACGGGCTGTCCTCACCCGCGAGGATGCGGCGCAGCAGGCCGGGGTCCATGCCGGCGCCGTCGTCCTCGATGACGACCACCGCCTCGGCGCCCGCGTCCCGCGCGGTGATCCTGATGTGGCAGGTGCCCCTCTTGCCCTCCAGGCCGTGCTTGACGGCGTTCTCCACCAGCGGTTGCAGGCACAGGAACGGCAGCGCGATGGGAAGCACCTCGGGCGCGATCTGGAGGGTGACCGAGAGACGGTCGCCGAAGCGGGCGCGTACGAGCGCCAGATAGTGCTCGATGGCGTGGAGTTCGTCGGCGAGCGTGGTGAAGTCGCCGTGCCTGCGGAACGAGTAGCGGGTGAAGTCGGCGAACTCCAGCAGCAGGTCCCGCGCCCGCTCGGGATCGGTGCGGACGAACGAGGCGATCACCGCGAGCGAGTTGAAGATGAAGTGCGGGGAGATCTGTGCGCGCAGCGCCTTGATCTCGGCCTCGATGAGCCGGGTGCGGGACCGGTCCAGGTCGGCGAGCTCGAGCTGTACGGAGACCCAGCGGGCGACCTCGGCCGCTGCGCGGGCCAGCACGGCCGACTCGCGGGGCGCGCAGGCGACGAGGGCGCCGTGCACACGGTCGTCGACGGTGAGCGGGGTGACGACGGCCCAGCGCACCGGGCAGTCCGGGGTCCGGCAGGTGAGCCGGAAGGCCTCGCCGCGGCCGGCCTCCAGGGGCCCGGCGAGGCGTTCCATGATCTCGGTGCGGTGATGGCCGCCCACACCGTCCCAGGCGAGGACCCGCTCGTCGTCGGTGAGGCAGAGCGCGTCGGTGCCGAGCAGGGAGCGCAGCCGGCGGGCCGACTTGCGGGCGGTCTCCTCGGTCAGCCCGGCCCGCAGCGGGGGCGCCGCGAGCGAGGCGGCGTGCAGGGTCTGGAAGGTGGCGTGCTCGACGGGGGTGCCGAGCCCGCCGAGGCTGTGCGGGCGGGCGGTGCGCCGGCCGAGCCAGTAGCCCGCGGCGAGCAGCGGCAGCGCGGCCACGCACAGCCCGGCGAGGAAGCCGCTCATCCCGTCACCTCCGCCCGCAGCTGCTCGGGCAGGTGGAAGCGGGCCAGGACGGCCGCCGTCCCGGCCGGCACCCGGCCGGGCGTGGCCAGGGACACCAGCGTCATCGTGAGGAAGCCCAGCGGCACCGACCACAGGGCGGGCCAGGCGAGCAGCGCGTACAGCGGCCCGTTGCCGGGGAAGCCGGCCATGGTCACGGCGACGGCGACGAGCGCGGCGCCACCGCCCGCCAGCATCCCGGCGGCCGCGCCGGGCGGGGTGAGCCGCCGCCACCAGATGCCGAGGACGAGCAGCGGGCAGAAGGAGGAGGCGGACACCGCGAAGGCGAGTCCGACGGCGTCGGCGACCGACAGCCCGCCGACCAGGACGCTCGCGGCGAGCGGTACGGCCATGGCGAGCACCGTGCCGAGCCGGAAGTGGCGCACTCCGCGCGAGGGCAGCACGTCCTGGGTGAGCACCCCGGCCACCGCCATGGTCACGCCGGAGGCGGTCGACAGGAACGCCGCGAACGCGCCGCCCGCGACCAGCGCGCCCAGCAGGTCGCCGCCGAGGCCGCCGATCACCCGGTCGGGCAGCAGCAGCACGGCGGCGTCCGCGCTGCCGGTGAGGGTGAGTTCGGGGGCGTAGACGCGGCCGAGGGCGCCGTACACCGGGGGCAGCAGGTAGAAGGCGCCGATCAGGCCGAGCACGGCCACCGTGGTGCGGCGGGCGGCCACGCCGTGCGGGCTGGTGTAGAAGCGGACGACGACGTGCGGCAGGCCCATGGTGCCGAGGAAGGTGGCGAGGATCAGTCCGTAGGTGGCGTACAGGGGGCGTTCCTCGCGGCCCGCGGCCAGTGAGGTGGACATGCCGCCGCTGCCGCCGCGGGCGGCGGCCACCGGGACTTCGGCGCCCCGCGCGAAGGTGAGCCGGGTGCCGCCGTCGACGCGGTGCGTCCCGGCCGGCAGGCTCACCCGCCGCTCGCGGTGGGCGCGGCCGTCGACGGTGCCGGTCACGGTGACGGTGAGCGGGCCCTCCAGCCTGAGGTCGAGGGTTTCCGCGACGCGCACGGTGCGCTGCTCGCGGAAGGCGGCCGGTTCGTCGTAGGCGCGTGGTGCCCCGTCGCCCTGCCAGGCGAGGACGAGGAAGAGGGCGGGGACGAGCAGCGCGGTCAGTTTCAGCCAGTACTGGAAGGCCTGGACGAAGGTGATGCTGCGCATTCCGCCCGCGGCGACGATGGCGACCACGACGACGGCGACGATCACCGCGCCGAGCGCGTCGGGCGCGCCGGTCAGGACCGCCAGGGTGAGTCCGGCTCCCTGGAGCTGCGGCAGCAGGTACAGCCAGCCGACGCCGACGACGAAGGCGCCCGCGAGCCGCCGTACGCCCTGGGAGGCGAGCCGGGCCTCGGCGAAGTCGGGCAGGGTGTAGGCCCCGGACCGGCGCAGCGGTGCGGCGACGAACAGCAGCAGGACCAGGTAGCCGGCCGTGTAGCCGACGGGGTACCACAGCATGTCGGCGCCCTGGACGAGGACCAGTCCGGCTATGCCGAGGAAGGAGGCCGCGGAGAGGTACTCCCCGCTGATGGCGGCCGCGTTCAGGCGCGGGCCCACGGTGCGGGAGGCGACGTAGAAGTCGGAGGTGGTGCGGGAGATGCGCAGGCCGAAGGCGCCGACGAGGATCGTGGCGACCACGACGAGGGCGACGGCTGGGACGGTGTAGGCGGAGTTCACGGTGCTCAGCGGTCTCCGACGAGCCGTACGAAGTCGCGTTCGTTGCGCTCGGCGCGGCGCACGTACCAGCGGGCGAGCAGCACCAGCGGGGCGTAGAGGCCGAAGCCGAGGACCGCCCACTTCAGCCCGCGGGCGTCGGGGGCCGCGGCGAACACCAGCGGCAGGGGGCCGATAAGAAGCACGAGCACCGCGAACACCGTGAGGGCGGCCCGCAGTTGGCTGCGCATCAGGGAGCGGACGTAGGTGTGGCCGAGGGTGGTCTGCTCGTCGATCTCCGTGCGCGGACGGTAGTGGACCGGGGCCCGGCGGGTGCGGCGGGGCGGCCCGGTGACGACGACACGGCGTTCGGTCGGGTCCTGCGGCATGGCGTACGGCTCCCTAGCGCGCGGTCCGGCGGATCAGCAGCTCGCGCAGTTCCCGCGCGTGCCGCCGGCTGACCTGGAGTTCCTCGGTGCCGACCAGGACACTCACCGTGCCCGCGTCCAGGCGGAGTTCACCGATGTGGCGCAAGGCGACCAGGTAGCGGCGGTGGATGCGGACGAAGCCGCGGCCGCGCCAGCGCTCCTCCAGGGTGGACAGCGGGATGCGCACGAGGTGGCTGCCCCTGCCGGTGTGCAGCCGGGCGTAGTCGCCCTGCGCCTCGACGTGGGTGATGTCCTCGACGGCCACGAACCGGGTCACTCCGCCGAGTTCGACGGGCAGATGATCGGGATCGGGCTCGCTGACGGGAATCCGCGGGGCGGCGCCGCGCAGTTGGGCTGCGCGGCGGACGGCCTCGGCGAGGCGCTCCTTGCGGACGGGCTTGAGCACGTAGTCGACGGCCTTGAGGTCGAAGGCCTGCACGGCGAAGTCCTCGTGGGCGGTGACGAACACGATCAGCGGCGGCTGGGCGAACCCGTTGAGCAGCCGGGCCAGGTCGAGGCCGTCGAGGCCCGGCATGTGGATGTCGAGGAAGACGACGTCGATCGCGTCGGGTCCGTCCGGGCCGGACTCCAGCGCCCGGTTGATGCGGCGCAGCGCCTCGGTCGCGTCGCCGGCGCCCTCCACGCCGGCGATCCGGGGATCGGCGTTCAGGAGGTACAGCAGTTCCTCGAGCGAGGGGCGTTCGTCGTCGACGGCGAGGGCGCGCAGCATGAACGTGGAGTGTAGGGGCGAACAGCACGGTGTGACATGTGCCGGGCACCGGCGTCCGCGCTGGATACAGTGCGGCCATGAACAGCAGGCCGGCACCGTTCGACGAACTCGACCGGAAGATCCTCACCGCTCTGATGGCGAACGCGCGCAGCAGTTTCGCCGAGATCGGCGCCGCCGTCGGCCTGTCCGCGACGGCCGTCAAGCGGCGCGTGGACCGGCTGCGCGAGAGCGGCGTGATCACCGGGTTCACGGCCACGGTGAAGCCGGCGGCGCTGGGCTGGCGCACGGAGGCGTACGTCGAGGTGTACTGCGAGGGCGCGGCCCCGCCGAGGCGGCTGGCCGAGGTGGTGCGCCACCATCCGGAGATCACGGCGGCGATGACGGTGACCGGCGGCGCGGACGCGCTGCTGCACGTGCGGGCGCGGGACGTGGAGCACTTCGAGGAGGTGCTGGAACGCATCCGTACGGAGCCGTTCATCCGCAAGACGATCAGCGTGATGGTGCTGTCCCACCTGCTGCCGGACAGTCCGGAGGCGGGCGCCAGCCAGCCCGCCCCGCAGGACGCATCAGACGTGCGCTGAGCGCCGGAAAGACGCAGCATCGCTGCTTCAGCGCGCAGCTTTTGTTTCTTGTCGTTCGTCTTCGCCACTTCCTACCTTTGTGCCAACCCTGTAGCCACCCAGGAAGCGGAGGAACCCCTCTGTGCCCGAATCCCGTGTGCCGCGCCGGCGGCGCTTCCTCGTCTGCGAACCCAGACACTTCGCCGTGCAGTACGCGATCAACCCCTGGATGCATCCCGACGTCCCCGTGGACGTGCCCCTGGCCCAGGAGCAGTGGCACGAGCTGACGCGCGTCTACCGCGCCCACGGCCACACCGTCGACACCGTGGAGCCCGTGCCCGGACTGCCCGACATGGTCTTCGCCGCCAACGCGGCGGTGGTCGTGGACGGCCGCGTCTTCGGCTCCCTGTTCCGCGCGCCCGAGCGCCGTCCGGAGTCCCTTCCCTACGACACGTGGTTCAAGTCGGCCGGCTTCGACGTCTACCGCCCCGAGTCGGTGTGCGAGGGCGAGGGCGACTTCGTGCCGGCCGGCCGCTGGATCCTCGCCGGCACCGGCTTCCGCACCACCCGTGAGGCCCATCGCGAGGCGCAGGAGTTCCTCGGTGCCCCGGTGATCGGCCTGACCCTGGTGGACCCGTACTTCTACCACCTGGACACCGCGCTGTTCGTGCTTGACGACGAGGGCGAGGGGAACATCGCGTACTACCCGGACGCGTTCTCGCCGGGCAGCCGCGAGGTGCTCGCCAGGCTGTACCCGGACGCGCTGATCGCCACCCGGGAGGACGCCATGTCCTTCGGCCTGAACTCCGTCTCGGACGGCCACCACGTCTTCATCTCGCCCGGGGCCACCGCCCTGGCCGATCAGCTCGCCGACCGCGGCTACGTCCCCGTCCCCGTCGACCTGTCCGAGTTCCACAAGGCCGGCGGTGGAATCAAGTGCTGCACCCAGGAGATCCGCTGATGACCGCACCCGCCCGTACCCGTACCTCCGCGGAGCTGATCGAGGCCGAGGAGCCGGTCCTCGCGCACAACTACCATCCGCTGCCCGTGGTCGTGGCCCGCGCCGAGGGCAGCTGGGTGGAGGACGTCGAGGGGCGCCGCTACCTCGACATGCTGGCCGGCTACTCGGCACTGAACTTCGGTCACCGCCACCCCGTGCTGACGGAGGCGGCCCACCGCCAGCTCGACCTGCTCACCCTCACCTCGCGGGCGTTCCACAACGACCGCCTCGCCGGGTTCGCCGAGCGGCTCGCGGCGCTGACGGGGCAGGACATGGTGCTGCCGATGAACACCGGCGCCGAGGCGGTGGAGAGCGGCATCAAGGTCGCCCGTAAGTGGGCGTACGAGGTCAAGGGCGTGCCGGCCGACCGGGCGACGATCGTGGTCGCGGCGGACAACTTCCACGGCCGTACGACGACGATCGTCAGTTTCTCCACGGACGAGACGGCACGGTCGGGCTTCGGGCCGTTCACGCCGGGCTTCAAGATCGTCCCGTACAACGATCTGGCGGCCCTGGAGGCGGCGGTCGACGAGACGACGGCGGCGGTGCTGATCGAGCCGATCCAGGGTGAGGCCGGCGTGCTCATCCCCGACGACGGCTACCTCGCCGGGGTACGGGAGCTGACCCGCCGCAAGGGCTGCCTGTTCGTCGCGGACGAGATCCAGTCCGGCCTCGGCCGCACCGGGCGCACGCTCGCCGTAGACCACGAGGACGTCGTCCCGGACGTCCTGCTGCTGGGCAAGGCGCTCGGCGGCGGCATCGTGCCGGTGTCCGCGGTCGTCGGGTCCCGGGAGGTGCTCGGGGTGCTGCGGCCGGGTGAGCACGGGTCGACGTTCGGCGGCAACCCGCTGGCCGCGGCGGTCGGCACGGCGGTGGTCGGGCTCCTGGAGACGGGCGAGTTCCAGCTCCGGGCGGCCGAGCTGGGCAAGGTGCTGCACGAGGGGCTCGTCGACCTGGTCGGCCGGGGTGTCGTCGGCTTCCGCTCGCGAGGCCTGTGGGCGGGCGTGGACGTGGATCCGGCGATCGGCACCGGGCGGGAGATCGGCGAGCGCCTGATGCGGGAGGGTGTCCTGGCCAAGGACACCCACGGCTCCACCATCCGGCTGGCGCCGCCGCTGACCATCACCGAGGAGGATCTGCGCTCGGCGCTCGCCTCCCTGGAGAAGGTGCTGGCCGCCTGACGGACACCGTCGCCGGACGCACACCGCCGGGGCTCCCCGGCGGTGTGCGCTCCCGTTCGGCACCTCGGCACTCGAAGGGGCCTGACGGATCGCCTGGCCGGTGGCGGGCTGGGTACCCGCCTCGATGAGTGACTCTCCGAGGACTCTTTGAGGGGATGACTCCCATGCTGCTCATCGGCCTGCTCCTCCTCGCGGCGACTGCCGCCTTCACCGGCCTGGCCATCGCCGGCAACCTCGCCGGCGGCCCGCACTACCCGGTGTCGCTGCTCGGCAACCACATCGCGACCATGAACACGCTCGAGATCTTCAGTGCCGGTCTCGCCCTCGCCCTGCTCTTCTGCCTGGGCGCGAGCCTCATCGCCGGCGCGGCGACGCACCACCGGCACGCGCACCGGCCCATGCACCGCTTCGGCGGCCGCCATGACACCGGCACGCTGAACGAGCCCACGGGCCGGGACGGCCGCTGACACCTCCCACGGCTGACGCGGTCGGCCGCCGGTGCGGGCGCCGGCCGTGCGTGCCCGCGGGGATCATGGACGCCCGCGGAGCAGCGCGCGTCCGCTGTCAGTCCTGGCGTCGCCTGCGCCGCAGCAGGTGCCGCGCGATCAGCGCGACGACGAGGACCGCAAGCGCCACGAGCACGTACACCTGGTAGCGGCTGATCTCGTCGTAGACCGTGTCGATGTGCGAGCCCGCCGCGTAGGCGAGGCTCACCCACAGGCCGACCCACAGCGCCGCGCCGAGCGCGTTGAAGGCGAGGAAGCGGAGCCAGTGCATGCCGGTGGTCCCGGCGATGATGCCGTTGGCCTGGCGCAGGCCCTCGATGAACCGTGCCACCACGACGATCTTGCCGCCGTGCCGGCCGAAGAACCGCTCGGCCGCCGCGAACCGCTCCGGCGTCAGGAAGATGTACCGGCCCCAGCGGTGCACGAAGGGACGTCCGCCGAGGTGGCCGACGAGGTAGCCGATGTTGTCGCCGACGACGGCCGCGGCGAACGCGATCAGGGCCACGGCCACGACGTCGAGCTGCCCGGCCCCGGCATACACCCCGGCCGCGATCAGGATCGTCTCGCCCGGCGCGGGGACGCCGAAGTCCTCCACGAGGACCACGCCGCCCACGGCCCAGTACCCGTAGTGGCTGAGCAGCGGTGCCAGGTGCTCCAGCGGACCCGGAAGCGGAGGGGCCATGTCCACACCGTACGACGCCGGGCCAACGGTCACCGGCAGGCACGGCAACGCGCGACCGCGCACGTGTCGGACGGCGCCCCGCGGCCCCGCCGTGCCGGTGCCCGGTCAGAAAGGCGGCACGGAGGAGAACATGAGCTCGTCCGGCCCCGGGCCGACCGTCTGCTCGGCCCAGATGGTCTTCCCGCGCCGGCTGTAACGGCTGCCCCAGCGGGTGCTGAGCTGGGCCACGAGAAACAGGCCCCGCCCCCCTTCGTCGGTGGTGCGGGCCCGGCGCAGGCGGGGCTGGGTGTTGCTCGGGTCGCTGACCTCGCAGACCAGGACGTCCTCGTGGATCAGCCGCAGCCCGATGGGGCCGCCGGCGTAGCGGATGGCGTTGGTGACCAGTTCGCTGACCATGAGCTCGGTGCTGAAGGCGATGTCGTCGAGCCCCCACTCGGCGAGCTGGCGGGTGGTGGCCTCCCGGGCGTCGGCCACGCTGGCGGGGTGCGCGGGGAACTCCCAGTCGGCGACGGACTCCGCGGGGACCGCGCGGGTGCGGACGAGCAGCAGCGCGATGTCGTCCCTGGGCGGATGGTCGTCGAGGTCGGCGAGGAGCGCCCGGCCGATCTCCTCCAGCGGCCGGCCGGGACGGCAGCAGGTGGCGAGGCGGTCGGTCAGCCGGCGCAGTCCGGCGTCGGTGTCGCCGTCGCCGCCCTTGATCAGTCCGTCGGTGTACAGGGCGAGGACGCTGCCGGGTGCGAGATCGAACGTGACGGTCTCGAAGGGCATGCCGCCGACGCCCAGGGGCGGGCCGGGAGAGAGGTCCACGGGCCGGGCCCTGCCGTCGCAGGGGACGAGGACGGGCACCGGATGCCCGGCGCTGGCGAGTGCGCAGCGGCGGGCGACCGGGTCGTAGAGGGCGTACAGGCAGGTGGCCCCGACGGTGTCCCGGTTCTCGGGGGCGGCCTCCCCCGCGAGCCGCTGCACCAGGTCGTCGAGGTGGGTGAGCAGGTCGTCGCAGTCGAGTTCCAGGTCGGCCAGGGTCTGCACGGCGGTGCGCAGCCGGCCCATGGTGGCGGAGGCGTGCAGGCCGTGCCCGAAGACGTCGCCGACGACGAACGCGGCCCGCAGCGAGGGCAGTGAGAGGACGTCGAACCAGTCGCCGCTGATCTCCGCCCCGCCGCCCGCGGGCCGGTAGACGCCGACGGTCTCGGCGGCCGGGGTCTCCGTGGTCGCGCGCGGCAGAAGGCGCCTTTGGAGCGCGACGGCCGCACGCCGCTCGCGCGTGTAGCGGCGGGCGTTGTCGACGCTGAGCGCCGCCCTGGAGGCGATCTTCTTCAGCAGGTCGCCCTCGTCCTCTTCGAAGGGCTCTCCCTGCCCGGTGCGGCAGACCCCGACGACGCCGAGCACCGAGCCGCGTGCGACCAGTGGCGCCACGGCGATCCAGCGCGCGTTGTCGGGCACCAGCAACTCGATCAGGCGCGGCTCGCCGAACATGGCGCTGATGGTCTCGCTGTCGGCGACGACGACGTCGCCGCGCTGGACCGCGAGCAGGGTGGGCATGTCCGGCTGCGGCGGCGCCACCGCGCCCTTCTGGAGCAGGCGGGAGGGCCACGGCCCGGCGGCCGAGGCGACCGCGACCCGGCGCCAGCTCAGCCTGGCGCCGCCGAGCACATTGGCCGGTTCGTCGCCCTCGATGACGGGCTCCGCCAGCTCCACCCAGGCGAGGTCCCCGAGAGCGGGGACGAGGACGTCGACCAGGTCCTGCGCGGTGCGCATGACGTCCAGTGAGCCGCCGATCCGGGTGGAGGCGTCGCGCAGCAGGTCCAGGTGCCGGCGGGTCCGCTGCTGCTCGGAGATGTCGGTGACCAGCGTGACGACGCCCACGGGCTCCCCCCGCGCGTCCTCCAGCCGGAAGGCGGACAGGGAGAGTGTCCGGTGCCGCCCGGGCAGGTGCGGCGAGTGCACCTCCTGTGCCTCCCCGATCAGCGGCATGCCCGTCTCCAGCACCCGGCGCAGGGCCGCCTCCGCGGCTTCGGCGCTCGCGGCGTCGGCCACCTCCCGCATGTGCACGCCGTCGGCGCCGGGAGGCCCGCCGAGCGTCTCGAGGGTGATGTTGGTCCGTACGAGGGCCAGGTCCGTGTCGCGAAGGGTGACCCCCATCCGGGTCTGGGAGAAGAGCGCGTGCAGCAGGGACAGGCCCTGTTGCCGCTCGGTCGCCCCGGCCACGGGGGCGGCCAGGGCCAGCAGTTCGGCGGAACCCTCCATGGGCTCGATCCGGAAGGCGACCTCCACCGCACTCCCTGAGCTGTGCCGCAACCGGGTCCGGCCGACGGCCGGAGACCCGTCCGCCGCGAAGGCGCAGGGGTGCGTCCGACCGGGCGTGTCGGCGAGCAGGCCCCCGACGGGGCGGCCGCAGACGTGTGCGGCCGGGTGTCCCAACAGGTCGGCCGCCGCGCGGGACCAGCGCACGACGGTCCCGGCTTCGTCGAGCACGGCGGCTGCCACGGCACCTGGGGCAAGGGCGCCGGCGGGGTCGAACCCGTTCATCTCGCTCCTCGCTGGCGGTCGAGCCGCCCGACAGGCTCGTCCCATTATCGGCGATTCGGGACAACCCGCGCCTCCGCTCCCCCGCCGGGCCCACCCGACGACGCCGGTCCGGCACACGGTCGGCGGCCCCGGAGCGGCCTGCGCGGCGCGGTCCGGGCCGAGGAGGCGCACGTCCTCTCACTCTCGTCGGTTACGGTCACGCAGGTGCCGGGGCCCTGGCGGCTGGTCAGCAGTCATCGACGGCCGACACGCGCCGCACCGCTCGCATCCGGCCTGTTCCCGGCCGTCCGGCGGCCTCAGAACCCCAGGCAGCGGCAGAGCCCCGGTCCGGCCCCCGCCGCGCACGTACTTCGGACCGCTACCGCGTCGGCTGTCGGCCGCGGCACGCCGGGCCTTGACGGCGTCGCCCCGGCGCGCCGCTTCGAGGTCGGCGTCCAGATCCGTCCGCAGCTTCTCCAGGCCGGCGCGGTTGCGTCGCTGGGCCGCGAGCCGGAATGTCAGCGTCTCCGGGGCGGTGCGGACCTCGTCGAGGTCGGCCGGGGTCTGGCCAGGGCACCCGATGGATTGAAGTGCCTTATCACCAAGGCCAGTCGGCACTGACCTGACATCGGACTGCGCGGCGCGAGGCCCCTGCCGAGGATTCGGCGGGCGCCTCGTCGTGTGCCTGCGTTGTCGTCGCGCAGCCGTCCGCATGCGCCTGCTCGAATACCGGCCTAGGTTGGCAATGGACACAGGTAACTCCCCGTCGCGTCGGGCGAGAATGGGAAGGTGCTCCCTGATGGCGAAGCTGCTGTTCGTGATGACCGGAGCCACGTACTGGACGCTCAAGGACGGCACCCGACATGCAACCGGTTACTGGGCCGAGGAGTTCGCGGCCCCGTACAAGGCGCTCACGGAAGCCGGCCACCGGATCGTGGTGGCCACGCCCCATGGCGTGGTCCCGAACGTGGACATGATGAGCCTCCGCCCCGAGATGGCGGGCAGTGCCGAGATCGCCCTCGACCTCGAGCGCGTCATCCGCTCCGCGGAGGAGATGCGGCGGCCGATCCGGCTGTCGGACGCCCGCTTGGAAGATTACGACGCCGTCTACTTCCCCGGCGGCCATGGTCCGATGGAGGACCTGTGCGTCGACGCCGACGCGGGCCGGCTCCTGACCGCGGCGCTCGCCTCGGGCAAACCACTCGCCGTCGTGTGCCACGCCCCGGCCGCGATGCTGGCCACCAGGATGCACGGTGTCTCGCCCTTCGCCGGCTACCGGGTCACGGCCTTCACCAACGACGAGGAAGAGGCCGTCGGGCTGGCCTCCCGGGCCCGGTGGCTGCTGGAGGACGAACTGAAGGACCTGGGCGTCGACTTCACTCGCGGCGAGATCTGGAAACCGTACACGGTGGTGGACCGCAACCTGTACACGGGACAAAACCCCGCTTCGGCAGGGGTCCTTGCGGAGCGCCTGCTGAAGGAGGCGTTGGCGTAGACAGCAGGTGCCAGGAGAAGCCTCCGCCCCAGGACAGGTGCCGGGACCCGTCTGCGGGCCGACCGGCGAAGCGCCCTGCGCGTGCGCTGGCCCGGCTTTGCCGGCTGTCACCGCTGCCCCGGGCCGGGCCTCCTCCCCCATTTCCCCCGTCCATGGACGAGTGTCCATTATGTAGGGGTAGGTAGCTATGTAGGGGTAGCGGGGCTCTCGGTGGACGGAGTCAGGCTCGATGGACGCGAATCTGGCTGCCCTGGTCGCTGTGGTGGTCATCGCCTTGGCGTTCGACTTCACCAACGGCTTCCACGATGCCGCGAACGCGATCGCGACGTCGATCTCCACCCGTGCGCTGACCCCGAGTGCCGCGCTGGCGCTCGCGGCGTGCATGAACTTCGCCGGTGCGGCGCTGGGCACGGGGGTGGCGAAGACGGTCGGCTCGGGCATCATCGCCACACCGACCAGCTCCCACGGTCTGAGCGTGGTGTTCGCCGCCCTGATCGGCGCCATCTCCTGGAACCTGATCACCTGGCGGCTGGGACTGCCCACCTCCTCCACCCACGCCCTGATCGGCGGGCTGGTGGGCGCCGCGCTCGCCGCGGCCAGCGGCGTCCACTGGAGCGGGGTGGTGGACAAGGTCGTCCTGCCGATGGTCTTCTCGCCCCTTCTCGGGGTCGTGCTCGGCTACCTGGTGCACACGTTGATCCTGTGGATCTTCCGGCGCGCCCGGCCGGCTAAGGCCATGCACGGTTTCCGTATCGCGCAGTCCGTCTCGGCGGCCGGGATGGGCCTCGGGCACGGCCTGCAGGACGCGCAGAAGACGATGGGCGTGATCGTTCTCGCGCTGGTCACCGCGGGGCAGCAGACCACGTTCGACGTGCCGTGGTGGGTCATCGGGGCGGTCGCCGCCTCCATGGCAGCGGGAACGTACACGGGCGGCTGGCGCATCATCCGCACGCTGGGACGGCGGATCGTGCACCTCGACCCGCCGCGAGGTTTCGCCGCCGAGTCGGCCGCCGCGAGCGTGCTGTACGCGACGGCGTTCATCTGGCAGGCGCCGGTCTCGACCACACACACCATCACCTCCGCGATCCTCGGCGCCGGCGCCACCCGGCGGCTGTCCGCGGTCCGCTGGGCCATGGCCCGCAACATCGCCACCGCCTGGCTGCTGACCCTGCCCGGCGCCGGACTGACCGCGGCCGCCACCTACGCACTCATCCACCTGGCCCTGGGCACCTGACCGTGTAAGGAGGTACGTGCGATGAACGGCTTCGGAGCACACCCCCTCGCGCTCCAGCGGTACACGCACCTGAGCCCGGCGGACGGGATGTGCCTCATGGAGTACGTCTCGCTTCTGGCCGGTGCCGGCTTCACCGACCGACCGGCCTGCACCGATGCCCTCCTGGCGGCCCTTGCCCGGATGGTCAACGATGCCGTGAGCGATGCCGGCCGCAGTCGGCTGATTCACCTCGCGCCCCTGCTGATACGCGGTGCGCCGGGTGCGGGGGTGCGCGACCGGGTCGTCTTCCACTGCTGGGACGCGGTCGGTGCCGCCGCGGCGCCCGGCAGCCGGGCCGAGCGGCGCGCGTGCCGCCGGCGCGACGTGGCCCGCGCACGGCTTCAGGCGTGCCGGTGGGAGGGGAGGGTGGCGGCCTGGCTGCGCCTGCACGGCCCGGCACGTCGTGCCGCGGAAACCGCGGTGCGGGTGTTGTCAGCCCTGCCTCCCGCCGAAGCCGACCGAGCACTGCTACGGCTGCTGACCCTGTGCGCCACGCAGACGGCACCGGACGACATGCAGAAGCCAGGACCGCCCGGCAGCACAGCGACGATCACGGGTACTCGGCGGCCTGGGGTCTTTCGTTTGGATCAGGCCGGATCAGGGAGCGGGGTCTGGTGCCGCGCATCGGTCACCGTCCATGGCGGGAACGCGAGCAAGGACCGGCCCTCGGCCTCAGGTCACAGCGCGACTGTTGAGCCGTCGCAGCGCCGACGGCTCGTCGGGCTCCAGTTGCGCCCTGGCGGAGCGCGCCGCAGGCTGCCCCTATGGACCGCACCGCGGCAGCCAGTGTGCTGCCCATTCTGGTGACGGGCGCGGCGGGCAGCGTAGGCGCGGTCGGACGATCCGTGGTCGAAGGCCTCCGACAACGGGGTTTGCCCGTGCGGGCCATGGTGCGTCGCGATGACGAGCGGGCGCAGGCGCTGCGCGCGACGGGCGCCGAGGTCGTCGTCGGAGACCTGACGCGCGCGGGCAACATCGCCGACGCGCTGGACGGCTGCGGACGTATGTACTTCGGTATGGGCGTGTCGGCGCAGTATCTGGAGGCTGCCGTTACGGCGGCGGCCGTCGCGCGCGCGTACGGACGCCTGGAAGCGTTTGTGAACATGTCGCAGCTGACGGTCTCCGAGATGGACCTCACCAGCACCTCCGAGTCGGTTCAGCACCGCCAGCAGTGGCTGGTCGAGCAGGTCCTCGACTGGTCGGGCCTGCCCGTTGTCCAGATCAGGCCCACCGTGTTCCTGGAGAACCCGCTGCTCCGTGTCGGCTTCTCCTCGATCGCGAGGACCGGAAGCATCAGACTGCCCTTCGGCCGGGCGAGAACCTCCCCTGTGGCGGCGGGCGACGTCGCCGCGGTCGTGGAGGAGATACTGGCCGACCCGGCCCCGCACATCGGCCGGATCCATGAGCTGACCGGCCCGCGCTCGGAGGACGTCGCCGCCACGGCGGCGGAGGTCTCCGCGGCTCTGGGCCGACCGGTCGGTTACACCGACGTCCCACTGCAGGAATGGATCGACGACGATCTCAGGCCGCTGGGGCTGCCCGACCACGTCTTCCAGCACACCGCCACCATGGCTCGCCTTCATGCGGAGAATCGCTACGACCGCAAGGCGGAAGGGGTCGAGCAGGTCACCGGGCGGCCTCCGTCGGGGGTGGCCGATTACGTCCGGAAGAACCCCAGCCTCTTCATCCGCTGAAGCCGCGTCCTCGGCGTGCGTCGTCCAGCAGATGGCCGCCACCTCACCGAGGCGGATTGCGATGATTCAGACGCGTCAGTTCACCGCGTGGTTGCGCCGCCGGGATCCGGGCCTCGCCGCCATGCGGCGGGCTGCCAGGACCGCGGTGGTGATGCCGTCCCTCTTCGCGCTGTGCACCCAGGTCTTCCACGCGCCGGTCACGGGCACCTTCGCCGCGTTCGGCGCGTTCGCGATGCTCTTGCTGGTCGAATACACCGGCCCCGTGGTGCAGCGGCTGCGCGCGCACGCGGCGCTCGGGGCGGCCTGGCTGGTGCTGGTCTCACTGGGCACCCTCGCGTCGCGGTCGGTATGGAGCGCGACTGCCGCGACGCTGGTGGTGGGCTTCGTCGTGCTCTTCTCGGGCGTGGTCAGCTCGGTCCTGGCCGGCGCCACGACGTCGCTGCTGCTCGCGTTCATCCTGCCGGTGTCCGCGCCCGCTCCCCTGACCCAGCTGCCCGACCGGCTGATCGGCGTGGGGCTGGCGACCGGTACGTCCCTGATCGCGGTCCGGCTGTTGTGGGCGAGGACGCAGGCCGATCCGCTCAGCGCGCCGGCGGCTCGGGTCTTGCGAGCTGCGGCGGTGCAGTTGCGCACCGATGCCGACTACGTCACGGGCCGTGCCGCCGGCCCCTCCTTCGGGGAGTGCCGTGCCAGCGCCCAGGAGACCAGGTCGAGTGCACAGAAGCTGCAGCAGGCGTTCACCGCCACCCCCTACCGGCCCACCAGTCTCTCCACCGGGTCCCGTGCACTGGTCCGCCTGGTCGACGAGCTGACCTGGCTGAGCGCGATCCTCGCGGAGGCCGCCCCCGCCGTCGAGGACGGTTCGACGGGCACCCGGCAGTCCTCAGCGGTGCGCAGGGCCGCTGCCGCCGTACTGGAACTGGCGGCGGAGATGCTCGATGATCCGCGCGTCACGCCGGACCGCCTGCGCGCCGGTGTGGAGGAGCTCCGTCAGGCGTTGACCGCGCTGGAGGACGGGGCGGTCGACCGGCTGGCGATGCCGGACGGCGGCTCCGGTGGCAGGCGTGGCCCCGACACCTTGGTCGACAGCCTCGACGTCACCTTCCGGGCTCAGGAGGTGGCCTTCGTAGTCCTGCAGATCGCCCGGAACGTCGACATCGCCCGGACCGCCGATCACCGCAGCTGGCCGGACCGCCTGCTCGGCCGCGAGCCCGAATCCCCGACCGGTCGCCTGACCAGCGCCACGGAACGCGCCGCCGCACATGTCGAACCGCACTCCATATGGCTGCACAACAGCATCCGTGGCGCCATCGGCCTGGGCATCGGCATCTCGCTGGCCGATGTGACCGGCGTCCAGCACGGCTTCTGGGTCACGCTGGGCACCCTGTCGGTGCTGCGTTCCAACGCCCTCAGCACCGGGCAGAACGTCTTCCGCGCCCTCGGCGGCACCCTGGCCGGCTCGGTCCTGGGCGCCGGTCTGCTCCAGCTCATCGGACACAACACGAGCGTGCTGTGGATCCTGCTGCCCGTCGCGGTGATGGCCGCGGGCGTCGTCCCGGCCGCGATCTCGTTCGCCGCCGGGCAGGCGGCCTTCACGCTCACCCTGGTCATCCTGTTCGACACCGCCCGGCCGGCGGACCTGTCGGTCATCCTGTTCCGTATCGAGGACATCGCGCTCGGCTGTGCGGTGAGCCTGGTCGTCGGCCTGCTCTTCTGGCCGCGCGGCGCGTCCGCCGCCCTCGCCAGGGCGTTGGCGGAGGCGTATGTCGACAGCGCGCGCTATGTGCTCGGAGCCGTGGGCTATGCGGTGTCCTGCTGTACTTTCAGGCCCGAGGCCATCGAGCGCCCGCAGGAGGGCCGCCGGGCGGCGGCCGCGGCGCGCCGACTGGACGATGCCTTCAGGACCTACCTGTCCGAGCGCGGAGCGAAGGACGTCGCGTTGTGCGAGGCGACGACTCTGGTCAACGGTGTCGTGGGGCTCCGTCTGGCCGCCGACGCGGTCCTGGAGCTGTGGCGGCGGGCCCCGGGCGGCCGGCCGCTCGAGGACCGCGCCGCCGCGCAGAGGGAACTGCTGGTCATGGCGGAGCGGGTCTTCCGGTGGTACGAGAGTCTGGCCGAAGGGCTGGAGAGCGAGGGGCCGGCGCCGGAGCCGCTGGAGTCCGACCGGGAGCACAACGCCCGGCTGGTCGAGACGGTCCGCCGGGATCTGCGTGGTGCGGACGGGCGGGCGACGGGGACCGGCATCCGCATCATCTGGACCGGCGACCATCTGGAAGCAGTGCGGCGGCTCCAGTCGCCCATCGCGGCGGCGGCCGGTCACGCCGACGCGCGCGTTGCCGTGATGGGATCAGTTTGACTCCAGTCAGCGAAGGGTCGGCATGAGCTCGGTCGAACGTGGTTACAGATGACTACTGACGTATGTGGGCAACATCCGGGATCCTGCCCTTTACCTGGCACAACACCGGTCTGAAGCCGAGCTGGTCGGAGTGAGGGGCAAGCCGTGTTCTACTACCTGCTCAAATACGTTCTGCTGGGACCACTGCTCAGACTGGTCTTCCGGCCCCGTATCGAAGGGCTGGAGCACGTGCCGGCCTCGGGAGCGGCCATCGTCGCGGGCAACCACCTCTCCTTCTCGGACCACTTCGTAATGCCCGCGATCCTCAAACGGCGGATCACCTTCCTGGCGAAGGCCGAGTACTTCACGGGTCCCGGCATCAAGGGCCGCCTCACCGCGGCCTTCTTCCGCAGCGCGGGCCAGATCCCGGTCGACCGGTCCGGCAAGGAGGCCGGGCAGGCCGCGATCCGGGAGGGGCTCGGGGTGCTGCGCAAGGGCGAGTTGCTCGGCATCTATCCGGAGGGCACCCGGTCGCACGACGGCCGCCTGTACAAGGGCAAGGTCGGCGTCGCGGTCATGGCGCTCAGGGCAGGCGTGCCGGTCGTGCCGTGCGCGATGATCGGCACGTTCGAGGCCCAGCCGCCCGGGAAGACCGTCCCGCGCCCGCACCCGATCGTGATCCGCTTCGGCGAGCCGCTCGACTTCTCCCGCTACGCGGGCATGGAGAACGAGAAGGCGATCCTGCGCGCCGCCACCGACGAGATCATGTACGCCATCCTGACGCTGTCCGAGCAGGAGTACGTCGACCAGTACGCGGCCGTGGCCAAGGCGGAGCAGTCCGAGGCGAAGGGCGACAGGCGCAGGTTCCCGCGGGCACCGCTCGGTTGACGCCGCCGGGCACGCCAGACGCGAGAGAGGGGCGGCCGGGCATCCCGGCCGCCCCTCGTCACCCGAGGCCGATCACTACGCCTTGGGCGTGGCGTGCGGCGCGCAGGTCACGTCCGCCGAGTCGGTCTTCCCGGTGAGCAGGTAGGTGTCCACCCGGTCGTTGATGCACGGGTTGGCCAGGCCGGTGACTCCGTGGGAGCCCGCGTCCTTCTCGGTGATCAGACGGGAGCCCTTGAACCGCTTGTGCAGCTCGACGGCGCCCGCGTACGGCGTGGCGGCGTCCCGGGTGGACTGCACGATGAGCACCTCGGGCAGACCCTTGCCGGTCTTGACGTCCACCGGGTTCTGCTGCTTGACCGGCCACGTGGCGCACGGCAGGTTCATCCACGCGTTGGCCCACGTCATGAACGGAGCGGTCTTGTGGAGCCGCGTGTTGTCCCGGTCCCAGGTCTTCCAGTTGGTGGGCCACTTGGCGTCGGTGCACTCCACCGCGGTGTAGACGGCGTTGCCGTTCTCCGAGGAGATGTTGCCCGCGATGTCGGACATGTCCGGGGCGGCGGCGTCGACCAGCGCCTGGGTGTCACCCGCGACGTACTTGCTGAACACCTTCGCCACCGGCGCCCACGACGAGTCGTAGTACGGCGCGCTCTGGAAGAAGGAGATCAGCTCGTTCGGGCCGACGACCCCGCCGATGGGGCTCTTCTTGGCGGTGGCGCGCAGCTTCAGCCACTGCTGCTGGACGGCGTCGCGGGTGGCGCCCAGGTGGTAGGTGGCGTCGTTCGCGGCGACCCAGTCCTGCCAGTCCTTCCAGCGGCCCTCGAAGGCGACGTCCTGGTTCAGGTTGGCCTGGTACCAGACGTTCTCGCGGGCCGGGTTGACGACGCTGTCGACGACCATCCGGCGCACATGGCCCGGGAACATCGTGCCGTAGACGGCGCCGAGGTAGGTGCCGTAGGAGACGCCGAGGAAGTTGAGCTTCTGCTCGCCGAGCGCGGCGCGGATGACGTCCAGGTCGCGGACGGTGTTCGGCGTGGTCATCTGCTGGAGCATGGCGCGGCCGGTGCGCTGGAGGCAGCCCTGCGCGTACTCGCGGGCCAGCTTGCGCTGGATGCTCTTGTCGGCCTCGGAGTCCGGCACCGGGTCCAGCTTGGAGCCCTCGGCGAACTTCTGCGGGTCCGCGCAGGAGATGGGCGCCGAGTGGCCGACACCGCGCGGGTCGAAGCCGACGAAGTCGTAGGCCTTCGCCACGTTGGCCCAGATGGCGTTCTTGTTGGTGACCCGGGTCGGGAAGCGCAGGCCCGAGCCGCCGGGGCCGCCCGGGTTGTAGAGGAGGGCGCCCTGGCGCTCCTCCTTGGTGCCGGTGTTGCCGATGCGGTCGACGGCCAGCTTGATCTGCTTGCCGTAGGGGTCGGCGTAGTCGATCGGCACCGAGACGTAACCGCACTGGATGGGCTTGGCCAGCCCCCAGTCGGCGGGGCAGTCCTGCCAGTCGATGCCGGCCTTCGCGGCACGCTCCGCGGCGATCGCCGCGCCGCGGGTCTCGCGGTCCTGTCCCTGGCCGTTGTTCGCGCCGGCCGCGGGCGTCGCCACCGCGCCGGCTATCAGGGTCGCCGTGACCAGCGCACCGGCCGAACCGAGCGCCAGCACCCGGTTCCTGGGTCTCATGTCCCTCAAGGGGGACCTCCCCGTACGTCGTTGCGAATTCGGTACGGGGATCTTTGCGGCTGCGAGGTCCCTGAGAACAGGGGTCGTTGACCTTCTTTGCCAATCCGATAAGCGGCGCGGCGTGTCCCGCTGAGCGGAACCACGAGGGTCTCGGCGGCGCCCGGAGGGCCGGCGGCGGTCGGCATGGAGGGCCGGGAGGCTCCGGGGTGGTCCGCGCGGCGGGCGGGCCGGGCTGGACCGGCGGCCGGCGCCCGGGGTGCCAGGAGTCATGAAATATGGGCTGGTTGACCAGATCGTCCCGAATTGCCGCTCAACGGGTGCCGCGCCGGACGCGGGACGAGCCGCCGACCCCCGACCCGCGCCGAGGCGGAGCTGATCGGCCGTTCCCCGGAGGCGACCGGCCGGCTGGACCGCGCCGACCCGCGCCGGCCCGGGGGCACCTACCGGAACCCGCGGGCGCCGCGGAGGCAGGACGGCGAGCCGCGCACCATACCCTTCACCACGCCGCCAAACTGCGGAAGTTGACGTCATCCACCACCGGGGGCGCGGCGGGCGCAGGAGGCGGCGCGCCGCGACACGCGGCGCGGAATGTCCCCGAATGACCGACCGCCTTTCGGTGTAGGTTCGGCTCCCTTTCCGGGACCGCCACAGTTGCGCAACACGCCTCCCCGAACGGCGGAACAAGGCGTTCCGGTGCTGGTCCGGGGGTCGTCGGGTGAGTGGGCGTCCGTTCGATCGCGAAGGTGTCCACCCGAACGGGCGCGTGGTGAGTAACAACACAAACACTCGCTTCCATTGGGATTTTCGGACATCCGTGGGTGAAGATCCCTGTCTGACGACAAGCCCCCGCCACAACGGCGGGGCGGTCCGGGCGGACGCCGAGTCCTGCCGCCGCCCGGATGACCGGTCGACAGGAGTGGATCGGCAGGAGTGGAGGACCCAAGCACGACGGGTCGCCGGAACGGTCACACCATGGCCGGCCCGAGCAGCCCTTGGGGTGAAGCCGCGGCAACGCGGCCGGGCAACTTCGCCAGCCCGAATCCGACAGGTCATCCTTCACAGGCGGCTGACGAAGGGTTGCGCATGACCGCGCTCAATCGTGTCCCGTCGCTGATGGCCCGGGCCGGTACGGCCTCGGCCCTGACCCTGGCCGCCGTGGGCGGCTCGATCGTGGTGCCGGGTGTGGCCTCCGAGGCCTCGGCCGCGACGATGGCGTCCCAGGCGCTGAAGATCGCGGCGTCCAAGAAGGGGTCGCCCTACCAGTGGGGCGCCTCGGGGCCGCGGAGGTTCGACTGCTCCGGGCTCACGCTGTACTCGTTCAAGCGGGCGGGCAAGAAGCTGCCCCGCACGGCCGAGCAGCAGTACAACAAGAGCCGGCACATCTCGGCGGGCAGCCGCCGGGCCGGGGACCTGGTGTTCTTCCACTCGGGCTCAAACGTGTACCACGTAGGCATCTACGCCGGCTCGGGCAAGATCTGGCACGCCCCGAAGACCGGGGACGTGGTGAAGCTGCAGAAGATCTGGACGAAGAGCGTCTGGTACGGCCGGGTCAGCTGACCCGGCTGCCGTGCGGGGCGGTGGCGGCGCCGCGGCGTCGTCACCGCACGTTCCTACGGTTCCTGGCCCGTGGCCGTCACGGGTCGGGCGGGAGCCGTCCACGGAAGTTCGATGCAGACCGTCTTGCCGCCCTCCCGGGTCGGCCGCACGGTCAGTCTGCCGCCGCACTCGGCGGTGAGCCACCGGATGATCACCATGCCCCGGCCGTTGTCCTGCTGGACAGCGGCCGGCAGTCGTTTCGGGAACCGGGGGTGGCTGTCGGTGACCCCGATGCACAACCGTTCGTCACGCACGAGGACGAGGTCCACCGTGAAGGTGGGTGACTGCCCCAGAGTGTGCTGTACGGCGTTGGTGGCGAGTTCGGAGACGATGAGCCGCACCGTCTCGGCGGTGTCCGTGGCCGGCGGCAGGCCCCACTCCGCGAGCGTGCCGGCCACATAGGCGCGGGCCGCGCAGACCGAGGCGGGATCGCTCGGCAGAGTGACGGATGCTTCCAGATGGTCTGCCATGGCGACGTCGTCCCTTTCCCACGGGAGCGGAGTCCGACACTGAGCGGATGGTTCGAGTACGGTCCCGCACTGGTGCTTCGCCGTCAGACTGCCATCAGTGCTCCGCTCTCGGTGGCGATCCACCGGGATATGCATATATCTGTCGCTCGATGCGGTGAACTCTGCGACGGAAGACCGTATGTGAGGCGGGTCGCGTGGAGCGTTCAGAGGGAGCGAGGGAGTAACCCATGCAGCACGGTCCCGCGGTGCGCCGCCGGAAACTGGGCGCCGAACTGCGCGCGCTGCGCACCGGCGCGGGCCTCACCAGCGGTGAGGCGGCCCGCCTGGTCGGCTGGCACCAGTCGAAGGTCAGCCGGATCGAAACCGGCACCAGCGGGGTGAAACCGGCCGATGTGCGCTCGCTCCTGGACGCGTACGCGGTCCACGACTCCCAGCTCCGCGAGTTGCTCCTGGTCCTCGCGGGACTGGACGACGGCGACGGCCGGCACCACTGGTGGCACGCCTATCGCGGGGTGCTGCCCCCGACCTACCGGGACTTCATCAGCCTGGAGTCGCAGGCGAGCGGGATGCGCACCCTGGAGACCTCGGTCGTCCCCGGACTGCTGCAGACCCCCGAGTACGCCCGCGCGGTCACCCGGGCCGCCGTGGACGGGCTCGACGAGGACCGGCTGGACGCGCTGGTGGAGGTGCGGCTGGCCCGCCAGGACGTGCTGCGCGCGCGACCGCCGCTGGAGCTGGACGCGGTCCTTGACGAGGCGGTACTGCGCCGCGAGGTGGGCGGTCCGGAGATCATGCGGCGGCAGCTGGAGCGGCTGACGGAGGCGGCCAGGCTGCCCCAGGTACGGCTACAGGTGCTGCCGTTCGCCGCCGGCGCGCACATCGGCATCACCGGGCCTTTCGTAATCTTCTCTTTTTCGAACACCTCTGATCTGAACGTGGTGGTTCTCGACCACCTGACGCGTAGCTTCCATCTCGAGCGGAAAGAAGACCTAGAGGCCTACACGGAGGCCTTCGACACCCTGCGGATCCACGCCCTCTCGCCCGAGGACTCGTTGGACTTCATCGCCGGGATACGCCAGGACCCTGACGGCGCACCACCGCGTACCGCCTAAGGAGGCACCATGTCCGCTCTGCCTCGGCACGTATCTTCCAGCATCGATCTGCACGGCGTGCGCTGGCTGCGCAGCAGCTACAGCACGGGAGCCAACAACTGCGTCGAGACGGCCCGGCCCGCCACGGGACCGTGGTCCGGGCTGCTCGCCGTGCGCGATTCCAAGGCCCCGGCCGGGCCGGCGCTGCTCTTCTCCCCCGCGAGCTGGGCCCGCTTCACGGCCGCGGCACACCGCGTCTGACGCACCGTCCGGTCACATCCGCCCACGGTGACGCGCGGCCGTGTCACGCCGACTCATGGTCGCGTCCCACCGATCACCCGTACAGCGCGTTCGATCTGCGCCCCGGAGAGGTCCGCGCGGGCGGTCAGCCTCAGCCGAGAGATGCCGTCGGGCACGGAGGGAGGACGGAAGCAGCCCACGGCGAGGCCGGCCGCCCGGCAGTCGGCCGCCCAACGCACGGCCTGCTCCGGGGACGGCGCGCGCACCGAGACCACCGCGGCGTCCGGACGCACCGCTTCCAGACCCGCGGCGGTCAGGCGCGCGTGGAGTTCGGCCGCCACCGCTCGCGCGCGTGCCGCCCGCTCCGGTTCGCGGCGCAGCAGTCGCAGCGCCGCCAGGGCGGCTCCCGCGGCGGCGGGGGCGAGTCCGGTGTCGAAGATGAACGTCCTGGCCGCGTTGACGAGGTGGTCGATCACCCGCGCGGGCCCGAGGACGACTCCGCCCTGGCTGCCGAGCGACTTCGACAGCGTGGCCGTGACGACCACGTCGTCGGCGCCCGCCAGTCCGGCCGCGTGCGCGGCGCCGCGGCCGCCGGCGCCGAGGACGCCCAGCCCGTGGGCGTCGTCGGCGAGGAGTCCCGCGCCGCGCTCCCGGCACACCGCGGCGAACTCCGCCAGCGGGGCCGCGTCGCCGTCGACCGAGAACACCGTGTCCGAGACGAGCACGGCCGGGCCCTCGTGCGTGCCGAGCGCCTTGCGCACGGCGTCCGGGTCGGCGTGCGCGACGACCTGTGTCGTGCCCCGGGCCAGCCGGCAGCCGTCGATGAGCGAGGCGTGGTTGCCCGCGTCGGAGACGACGAGTGAGCCGTGCGGCGCCAGCGCGGTGACCGCGGCCAGGTTCGCGGCGTATCCGGAGGAGAAGACCAGCGCCGCCTCGAAGCCGCAGAAACCGGACAGTTCACGCTCGAGTTCGGCGTGCAGTTCGGTGGTGCCGGTGACGAGCCGGGAGCCGGTCGAGCCGCCGCCCCAGGTGCGTGCCGCGGCCGCGGCCCCCTCGGTCACCTCCGGGTGGCGGGCGAGCCCCAGGTAGTCGTTGCCCGCGAGGTCCAGCAGCGGAGAGTCGGCGGGGCGGGGCCGCAGGGTCCGTACGAGTCCGGCCCGGCGGCGTGCGTCCGCCTGCTCCTCGATCCAGCCGAACGCCATGGGTCCTCCGGGGCATGTGTAGGCAGTGCACAGACCCTAGCGGCAAGGCCTGCCGCCCCTCATGTGGCCATACCCACATGCCGATGTGCCCGTCGTTGTGCGGAGTCTCCTTGGCCGCGGACCGGGCCGTAGGACAGGATCAGCTCTCATGAACCTGCTGAACACGCTGGTGGACAAGGGGCTTCGGCGCGAGTCGCCGACCCGCGAGGAAGCTCTGGCCGTGCTGGCCACCTCGGACGACGACCTGCTGGATGTGGTGGCCGCGGCCGGGAAGGTGCGCCGCCACTGGTTCGGCCGGCGGGTGAAACTCAACTATCTCGTCAACCTCAAGTCGGGTCTGTGCCCCGAGGACTGCTCCTACTGCTCGCAGCGGCTCGGTTCGAAGGCCGACATCCTCAAGTACACCTGGCTCAAGCCCGACCAGGCCTCCGAGGCCGCCGCGGCCGGGCTCGCGGGCGGCGCCAAGCGGGTCTGCCTGGTGGCCAGCGGGCGCGGTCCGACCGACCGTGACGTGGACCGGGTCTCCGACACCATCAAGGCGATCAAGGAGCAGAACGAGGGCGTCGAGGTGTGCGCCTGCCTCGGTCTGCTCTCCGACGGCCAGGCCGAGCGGCTGCGCGAGGCCGGGGCCGACGCCTACAACCACAACCTCAACACCTCCGAGGCGACGTACGGCGGCATCACCACCACCCACACCTACGCCGACCGGGTGGACACGGTGCACAAGGCGCACGCGGCCGGGCTGTCCGCCTGCTCGGGGCTCATCGCGGGGATGGGCGAGAGCGACGAGGACCTGGTCGACGTGGTCTTCTCGCTGCGCGAGCTGGACCCGGACTCCGTTCCGGTGAACTTCCTGATCCCGTTCGAGGGCACGCCGCTCGCCAAGGAGTGGAACCTGACCCCGCAGCGCTGCCTGCGCATCCTGGCGATGGTCCGGTTCGTCTGCCCGGACGTGGAGGTGCGGATCGCGGGCGGCCGCGAGGTGCACCTGCGCACCATGCAGCCCCTCGCGCTGCACCTGGCCAACTCGATCTTCCTCGGCGACTACCTGACCAGCGAGGGCCAGGCGGGCAAGGCCGACCTGGAGATGATCGCGGACGCCGGGTTCGAGGTGGAGGGCGCCGACCAGGTGACGCTGCCAGAGCACCGGGCGACGGCCGGGGGCGCGTGCGGGTCGCACGACGGCGCCGGGTGCGGGTCCCACGAAGGTCCGGGCTGCGGATCGCACGAGGAGCCGGGGTGCGGGTCGCACCAGGGTGGCGGGGTCTGCGGCTCCGCCGAGGCACCGGAATCGGCGCCGGTACCGGCGCCCGCGGCCGGCAACGAGCCGCGTACCGACCTGGTCGCCGTACGCCGCCGGGGCGCCGGAACGGACCTCGCGCCCAATGCCTGAGCCGCACGACACGCCCGGCCCGGACGTGCCCGAGCTGCTGGAGCTCGACCGGCGGCACGTGTGGCACCCGTACGGACCCATGCCCGGCCGCCAGGAACCGCTCGTCGTGGAGTCGGCGAGCGGGGTCCGGCTGAGACTCGCGGACGGCTCGGGCGAACTGGTCGACGGCATGTCCTCGTGGTGGGCGGCGATCCACGGCTACAACCATCCGGTACTGAACGAGGCCGCCCGGGGGCAGCTGGAGCGGATGAGCCACGTGATGTTCGGCGGGCTCACGCACCAGCCCGCCGTCCGGCTGGCGAAGCTCCTCGTCGACATGTCACCGGAGGGACTCGAGCACGTGTTCCTCGCCGACTCCGGTTCGGTGTCGGTCGAGGTCGCGGTCAAGATGTGCCTGCAGTACTGGCGCTCGCTCGGCCGCCCGGGCAAGCGGCGGCTGCTGACCTGGCGGGGCGGTTACCACGGGGACACCTGGCAGCCGATGTCCGTGTGCGACCCCGAGGGCGGGATGCACGAGCTGTGGACCGGTGTGCTGCCCCGTCAGGTCTTCGCGGACGCGCCGCCGGCCGAGTACGAGGAGGCGTACGCGGGCCATCTGCGCGAGATGGTCGAACGGCACGCCGGTGAACTGGCCGCCGTGATCGTCGAACCGGTGGTGCAGGGCGCGGGCGGGATGCGCTTCCACTCGCCCGCCTATCTGCGGGTGCTGCGCGAGGTGTGCGACGCGCACGACGTGCTCATGGTGTTCGACGAGATCGCGACCGGGTTCGGGCGCACCGGCGCCCTGTTCGCGGCGGAGCACGCCGCCGTGACGCCGGACGTGATGTGCGTGGGCAAGGCGCTGACCGGCGGCTATCTGACGATGGCGGCGACGCTGTGCACCGCGCGGGTGGCCGAGGGGATCTCGCGCGGCGAGGTGCCGGTGCTCGCGCACGGCCCGACCTTCATGGCCAACCCGCTGGCGGCGGCAGTGGCCTGCGCGTCGATCGAACTGCTGCTCGGCCAGGACTGGCGCGCGGAGGTCAAGCGGATCGAGGCGGGGCTGCGGGACGGACTCGCTCCGGCGGCGGAGCTGCCGGGTGTGCGGGACGTACGTGTCATGGGCGCCATCGGAGTGGTCCAGCTCGACCACGCGGTGGACATGGCGGCGGCCACGCGGGCGGCCGTGCGCGAGGGCGTGTGGCTGCGGCCGTTCCGCGACCTGGTGTACACGATGCCGCCGTACGTCACCGGCGACGTGGACGTGGCACGGATCGCGCGCGCGGTGTGCGCGGCGGCGAGGGAGGGCTGAGATGCCGGTACTGGTGATCACGGGCACGGGCACGGAGGTCGGCAAGACGGTGGCGACGGCCGCCGTCGCCGCCGCGGCCGTCGCGGCCGGGCGGTCGGTGGCCGTGCTGAAGCCGGCGCAGACCGGTGTGGGGCCGGACGAGCGCGGGGACGCCGACGAGGCCGCCCGGCTGGCCGGTGACGTCACGGCGCGTGAACTCGCGCGCTATCCGGAGCCGTTGGCGCCCGCGACGGCGGCCCTGCGGGCCGGGCTGGCGCCGGTGCGCCCGCACGAGGTGGCCGAGGCCGCCGCCAAGCTGGCCACCGAGCACGACCTGGTGCTGGTGGAAGGCGCGGGCGGACTGCTCGTCCGCTTCGACGCGGACGGCGGCACCCTGGCGGACGCGGCGAGTCTGCTGGGCGCTCCGGTGCTGGTCGTGGCCACGGCGGGTCTGGGCACGCTGAACACGACGGAGCTGACGGCCCGTGAACTGCGCACCCGCGGTCTGGACCTGCTCGGCGTAGTGATCGGCAGCTGGCCCGCCGAGCCCGACCTCGCCTGCCGCTGCAACGTCACCGACCTCCCCGAAACCGCCGGCGCCCCCCTGCTGGGCGCCCTCCCCGAAGCGGCCGGCGCCCTGCCCCCGCCCGCCTTCCGCTCCCTGGCCCCCACCTGGCTGGCCCCCCGGCTCGACGGCACGTGGAACGCGTCGGCCTTCACCGGCCGCGAGGCACCCGCACCGTTCACAGGCGGCGGCGCCTGACGGGGACGCCCGGCATCGCGGGAGTGTGGGGCAGGGCGTGCGGTGGGCGTGCGCTGGGCACACTCACCGTGGGTTTGTCATGGTCGGGGCCGCGTGCTGGGCACGGCCTGGCGTCCGCTCTCCACGGGCCCCGGCGGGCGGCCGATCACCTGATCAGCCGATCGGACGACTAGGCGTGCCACTCTCCGTGCACACTCAGGCACAGGGCGCTGCGCGCACGCCTCCTTGCACGGTTACCGGGGTCCTGAGAGCGACGCGCGGCCCACTGACGCATACCGGCTGTGGGCCGGGTCACATTACGCTCGGCTGGGGACGAAGCTGTCACGAGCCAGGACGTAACGGGTCGAAGGACCCCCGAGGAGGCCCCCGTGTCCATACCTGCTGCGCCGTCGGGCCGGGCGTCGGCCGACGGGATCGCGGCCCGCGCCCGCGGGCTGACCAAGGCGTACGGATCGGGCGAGACCGCCGTGCTCGCGCTGGACTCGGTGGACGTCGACATCGCACGCCGGCGTTTCACCACGGTGATGGGCCCCTCCGGCTCCGGGAAGTCCACGCTGATGCACTGCCTGGCCGGACTGGACACCGTCACGGCCGGCCAGGTCTGGGTCGGGGACACCGAGATCACCGGGCTGAAGGACCGCGAACTGACCCGGCTGCGCCGGGACCGCATCGGCTTCATGTTCCAGTCGTTCAACCTCATCCCCACCCTGAACGCGCTGGAGAACATCACGCTGCCGATGGACATCGCGGGCCGCGGGCCCGACGAGAAGTGGCTGGACGAGGTCATCGACACGCTGGGGCTGCGCAACCGGCTGGGGCACCGTCCGTCCCAGCTGTCCGGCGGCCAGCAGCAGCGCGTGGCCTGCGCGCGGGCCCTGGCCTCCCGTCCGGAGCTGATCTTCGCCGACGAACCGACCGGCAATCTCGACTCGCGGGCCGGTCTCGAGGTGCTCGGCTTCCTGCGCGACGCCGTCGACAGCCTCGGGCAGACCGTCGTCATGGTGACCCACGACCCGAACGCCGCCGCCCACTCCGACCTGGTGCTGTACCTGGCGGACGGCCGGATCGTGGACGCGATGGAGCATCCGACCGCGGAGGCCGTACTGGAGCGCATGCGCCTGTTCGCCGGAGCGGTCGTCCCCGCCGCCCCCGGCCTCACCCCCGGCCTCGCTGCCGGCCTCGACGCGGTCCACGGCCGGCTCGGCGGGGACGGCGTCGCCGTCGAGGAGGCCTGATCCGGTGCTCAAAGCGACCCTGCGCAGCTTCCTGGACCACAGGGGGCGGCTGCTGCTCTCGGCCCTGGCCGTCATCCTGTCCGTGGCCTTCGTCACGGGCAGCCTGATCTTCTCCGACACCGTCGCCCGCACCTTCAACCAGCTTTTCGCCTCGACCGCCGCCGATGTGACGGTGGCGCCCAAGCAGGAGCTGACGTCCGCACTGCCCACCGGCGTCGTGCAGACCGTGCCGGCGTCCCTCGCCCAGCGGGTGGCCCGGGTCGACGGCGTGGCGGCGACGCACGTGGACGTGGCCGTCCGGAACGCGATGGTCGTCGACAGCCGCAACGAAGCGGTCGGCCCGACCACCGGCGCCCCGACCGTCGTCTCCAACTGGCAGGTCACCGACCGCAGCCCGGTGCGGCTGACCTCCGGACACGCCCCGCACGGCGACGGCGAGGCCTTGCTGGACGCCGACACAGCCCGGCACGACGGCGTACGAATCGGCGACATGCTCGCGGTCCAGGCGCAGCCCGGCTCGTTCCGCGTCCGGGTCGTCGGCATCGCCACGTTCACGACCACCAACCCGGGCGCGGCCAGGCTCTTCCTGGACACACCCACGGCCCAGGCCAGGCTGCTCGGCTCGACCGCCCGTGCGACGAGCATCTCGGTCGACGCGGCCAAGGGCGTCACCGACGCGCAGCTCAAGCAACGCGTCGCCCAGGCCGTCGGCAACGGCGGCTACGACCTGCGGACCGCCGGTGAGCAGGCCAAGTCGGCCGCCGCCCGGCTCGGCGGATTCGTCAAGATCATCAAGTACGTCATGGTCGGGTTCGCCGGGATCGCGGTCCTCGTCGGCATCTTCCTGATCGTCAACACCTTCTCCATGCTGATCGCCCAGCGCACCCGCGAGCTGGGTCTGCTGCGCGCCCTGGGCGCCGACCGGCGGCAGGTGCGGCGCTCGGTGCTGGCCGAGGCGGTGCTGCTCGGCGTGGTCGGCTCCACGGTGGGACTCGCGGTCGGGATCGGCCTGGCGGCCGGGCTGATCCAGCTGATGAGCGCGTTCGACATGAATCTGACGACCTCGGCGATGGTCGTCAGGTGGAGCACGCCCGTCGCCGCGTACGGCGTCGGCATCGGCGTCACCTTCCTGGCGGCCTACCTCCCGGCCCGCCGCGCCGCGGCCGTCTCGCCCATGGCGGCCCTGGCGGACACCGAGGTGGCCGGCGTGGGCCGACCGCTGCGGGTACGCGCGCTCGCGGGCGCGGGCGTGGGCGCGGTCGGCGCGGCGGCGCTCGCGGGCTGCGCCGCCGCGCACCGGACCGCGACCGCCGCCTCCCTGCTGGGCGTGGGCATCGTCCTCACCCTGGTCGCCGCCGTCGCCGCCGGGCCGCTGCTGGTGCGCCCGCTGATCCGGGTGCTGGGCGGGGCCTTCCCGGCCCTGTTCGGGTCCATCGGGCGGATGAGCCAGCGCAACGCGCTGCGCAACCCGCGCCGCACCGGCGCCACCGCGGCCGCCCTGATGGTGGGCCTGGCCCTGGTCGGCGGGCTCTCCGTGGCCAGTGCCTCCATGACCAACTCCCTGGACCGGCAGATCGACAGGGTGCTGGGCGCCGACTACGTGGTGCAGAACCGCAACTTCCTGCCGTTCTCCGCGGAGGTCACGCACACGGTGAGCGAGACCCTGGGCGCCGGCACCGTCGTACGGCAGCGCCTCGCGGCGGTCGCCCTGCGGCTGCCGGACGGCAAGCGCGTCGCGACCACCGCCTCCGGGTACGACCCGCGGCTCGACTCGGTCGCCCACATCAAGTACGTCCGCGGTGACACGGCGGCGGCGCTCGCCGACGGGCACATCGCCATGGACGCGCGCTTCGCCGGTAAGCACGGGGTGCGGGCCGGGACCGTGCTGCCCGTCGAGTTCCAGGGCGGACGGCAGGCCCGGCTGACCGTGGCGGCGCTCACCAACCAGGACGCGGCCGAGGGATTCGGCATCGAGGGCGGCGTGTACTTCGGCATGGGGACCCTGGAGAGGTACGTGCCGAACACCCCGGACGCCGCCTTGTACGTGAACGCCGCGCCCGGCACCGGCGCCGGGCAGTTGCGCGCCCACCTGGAGAAGGCCCTCGTGCCGTACCCCAATGTGCAGGTGCGCGACCAGGCGGACTACAAGAAGCTCGTCCACGACCAGATCGCGGTCCTGCTGTACCTCGTCTACGCGCTGCTCGGCCTCGCGATCGTCATCGCGGTCCTGGGCGTGGTCAACACCCTCGCCCTGTCGGTGGTGGAGCGCACCCGGGAGATCGGTCTGCTGAGGGCCATCGGGCTGTCCCGCCGCCAGTTGCGGCGGATGATCCGGCTGGAGTCGGTGGTGATCGCCGTCTTCGGCGCGGTCCTGGGGCTGTCCCTGGGCCTGGTGTGGGGCCTGTGCACCCAGCGGGTGCTGGCACTTCAGGGCATGAGGACGCTGGCCATCCCCTGGAACACGATCGTGGCGGTGGTGGTCGGCGCGGCGCTCGTGGGCGTCGTGGCGGCCCTGCTGCCCGCGCTGCGCGCCTCCCGGATGAACGTGCTGGCGGCGATCGCGCACGAATGACCCGGTCGCGGCGGGCGCGGCGTCCGGATGCTGGAATTGCGCCCGGCGCGCGGTCGTGCGTGGTGTCATCGCCGCATGAGCGATCTGCACATACGCGCGGCCACCGCCGACGACCTCGACGCCGTACTGGCCTTCTGGACGACGGCCGCGGAGGGCACGAGCATCAGCGACGACCGGGACGGCGTGGCCCGCCTGATCGCCCGCGACCCGGAGTCCCTGCTGCTGGCGGAACGCGACGGCGAACTGGCCGGCACGGTCATCGCGGGCTTCGACGGCTGGCGCTGCCATCTGTACCGGCTGGCCGTGCACCCGGACCGGCGGCGCCAGGGCATCGGCTCCGCCCTGCTGGCGGCCGCCGAGGAACGGTTCGTGCGACTCGGCGGGCGGCGCGGGGACGCCATGGTGCTCACCCGCAACGAGAACGCGCACCACGCCTGGCGTGCGGCGGGCTACGCGCCGGAGGAGCGCTGGCGTCGCTGGGTGAAGCCCCTGGTGGACTGAACACGACCCCCCTTTGCCTTTCCTTTACCATTGTGGGACACCCGTTCCCGCATGAAAGGTTGTGAGCGTCCGCCCATGGGCGAGCCTCCCCGAGCGCGACACAGCGCGCCAGCCCCTCCCCTGCCCGACCATGGGACGGGGGTGACCCGATGACCGAAGTGCTCCTGTTGCTGGTGGCGGTGCTGCTCAGTCTCGCCTGCGGCGCCTTCGTCGCGGCCGAGTTCTCGCTGACGACCGTCGAGCGCGGCGCCCTGGAGCGGGCCGCCGAGCGCGGTGAGCGGGGCGCCGCCGGCGCGCTGAAGGCCGTACGGAACCTGACCTTCCAGCTCTCCGGGGCACAGCTCGGCATCACCGTCACCAATCTGGTGGTCGGCATGCTCGCCGAGCCGTCGATCGCCAAGCTGATCGCGGGACCGATCCAGGAACTCGGTCTCTCCCGGTCCGCAGCGACCTCGGTCGCGCTGGCCCTCGGCACGGCTCTGTCCACGGTGTTCCTGATGGTCGTCGGCGAGCTGGTGCCCAAGAACTGGGCGATCTCCTCGCCGCTCGTGGTGGCCCGGCGGGTCGGCAGCCCGCAGCGCTGGTTCAGCGCCGCCTTCCGCCCCTTCATCACCCACCTGAACAACACGGCGAACCGCGTGGTGCGCCGGCTCGGCATGGAGCCCGCCGAGGAGCTCGCCTCCGCGCGCGGCCCCCAGGAGCTCGCCGCCCTGGCCCGGCACTCCGCCAAGGAGGGCGCCCTGGAGGCGGACACCGCCGAGCTGTTCGTACGCACGCTCAACCTGGCGGACCTGACCGCGGAGAACGTGATGACCCCGCGGGTCCAGGTCGTGGCCCTCGACGCCCGGGCGACCTGCGAGGACGTGGCGAACGCGACCCGGGCGACCGGGCTGTCCCGGTTCCCCGTCCACCAGGGCGGCCTCGACTCGGTCGTGGGCACCGCCCACATCAAGGACGTGCTGGCGATACCGGCCGAGCGCCGCACCCGCACACGCGTCTCGGAGATCATGCGCGAGCCGCTCCTGGTCCCCGAGTCGCTGACCGTCGACCGGCTCCTTGACCGGCTGTCCGGCAAGCGCACGATGGCGGTCGTCATCGACGAGTACGGCGGCACCGCGGGCGTGGCGACGCTGGAGGACATCGTCGAGGAGGTGGTCGGCGAGGTGCGCGACGAGCACGACCCGCACGAGACGCCCGACATCGCGCCCGCCGGTGCCGACGAGGAGGGCCGCGCCCTGTACTCGGCGGACGGCTCCGCGCGGGTGGACCAGCTCGCGCGGGTCGGGCTGCGGGTGCCGGAGGGGCCGTACGAGACGCTGGCCGGTCTGATCGCCGCCGAACTCGGCCGGATCCCCGAGACCGGCGACATCCTCCAGACCGCCGGCTGGCGACTGGACGTCGTGGACTCGAGCGGCCACCGCGCAGCGCGCGTACTCCTGCACGCGCCACTGGACGACGAACGGGGGGCGCAGGGCGAGGAGAGCGGGCACGGCGGGGACCACCAGGACCGCGTATACCGCGACGAGGCCGAGGAGCGCGGGGGAGGCACGCGCGGCAGGCACGGTGACGGATCCGCTCCGCAGGACGGACGGCCGTGTGGTGGCGCGCAGGACGAGGGGAGGGCCGGGCGATGACCGGCGTGCAGATTCTGATCGGGCTGGCGTCCCTGGTCGTCAACGCCTTCTTCGTGGGCGGCGAGTTCGCGCTGATCTCGGTGCGCCGCAGCCAGATCGAGCCGTACGCCGAGGCGGGCGACCGGCGCGCCCGGAGCGTGCTGTGGGGACTGCAGCACGTGTCCGCGCTGCTGGCCGCGGCGCAGCTCGGCATCACCCTGTGCACCCTGGTCCTCGGCGTGGTCGCCGAGCCGGCGATCGCACACCTGCTGGAGCCGGCGTTCCACGCCATGGGTGTGCCACCGGGCGCGGGCCACGCGGTGTCGTTCGTGATCGCGCTGGCCCTGGCGACGTACCTGCACATGCTGCTCGGCGAGATGGTGCCGAAGAACGTCGTGCTCGCGGAGCCGGTGCGCAGCGCGCTGCTGCTCGGACCGCCGCTGGTCGCGCTGTCCCAGGCCCTGCGCCCGGTGATCTTCACGGTGAACACGTTCGCGAACAGCCTGCTCAAGCTGTTGCGGGTGGAGGCCAAGAGCGAGGTCTCGTCGACCTTCACGGACGCGGAGCTGGCCCAGATCGTCAAGGACGCCAGCGCGGCCGGCCTCATCGACGACCGCGCGCAGGAGCGGCTGCACGACGCGCTGGAGCTCGGCAGCCGGCCCGTGCGTGACGTGGTGCTCCCGCTGGAGCGGGTCGTCCACGCGTCGGTGGGAGTCACCCCGGAGCAGTTGGAGCGGCTGGCGGCCGAGTCCGGCTTCTCGCGCTTCCCCGTGGTCGACGAGGAGCGCCACATCGTCGGCTACCTGCATGTGAAGGACGCCCTGGACGCCTCGCCGCGGGAGGAGCCGTTCCGGCCGCGGGACATGCGGCCCATCGCCCGGGTCCGCGAGGGCACGCCGCTGGACGACGTGCTCACCGCGATGCGCGGCAGCCGTACGCACCTGGCGGCGGTCCTGGGGGCCGACGACCGGCTCGCGGGCCTGGTGACCATGGAGGACGTGCTACGGGAGCTGTTCGGACCGGCGGGGGTGACCGGGACGGCCTGACGCGATACCTACCGACCGCTTGGTACGCCACCGGGCCGCCCGGATACGATCGCTCACGCCATGCACACGAATCCCACGTACACGAGCCTGGTCGCGGTCGGCGACTCCTTCACCGAGGGCATGTCGGACCGGCTGCCCGACGGTTCGTACCGAGGCTGGGCGGACCTCCTCGCGGCGCGGATGGCCGCCCGCGCGCCCGGCTTCCGGTACGCCAACCTCGCCGTGCGCGGCAAGCTCATCGGGCAGATCGTCGACGAGCAGGTGGAGGCGGCGGCGGCCATGCGCGCCGACGTGGTGACGCTGGTGGGCGGCCTCAACGACACCCTGCGGCCCAAGTGCGACATGGGCAGGGTCACGGGGCTGCTCACGGAGGCCGTGGAACGGCTGGCGCCGTCGTGCGAGCGGCTGGTGCTGATGCGCAGCCCCGGCCGGCGGGGTCCCGTCCTGGAACGCTTCCGGCCACGTATGGAGGAGTTGTTCGCCTGCGTCGACGAGCTCGCCGCACGGCACGGCGCGCTCGTCGTCGACCTGTACGGGGCGCCGTCGCTCGCCGACCCCCGGCTGTGGGACGTGGACCGGCTGCACCTGACCCCCGAGGGCCACCGCCGGGTCGCCGAGGCGGTGTGGCAGACGCTCGGTCACGAGCCCGAGGACACCGAGTGGCGTACGCCCTTGGCGGCGACCGCGCGTCCGGGCTGGCTCAACCGCCGGGTCGAGGACGCCCGCTTCGCCCGGCAGCATCTGCTGCCGTGGATGGGGCGGCGCCTGACCGGCCGTTCCTCCGGGGACGGCCGCCCCGCGAAACGGCCCGAACTGCTGCCCTGCGAGGACCTGGCGCAGCCCGCGACGGCGGCCGACGCGGAGCTCTCGTAGCTTCCCACGAACACCCCCGCGGCGCTGGCCTGCACGAATCGCCAGTAGAATCCGTCTACGTGACTTCAGCGCCCGCCAAGCCCCGCATCCCGAACGTCCTCGCCGGACGTTACGCCTCCGCCGAGCTCGCCACGCTCTGGTCGCCCGAGCAGAAGGTCAGGCTGGAACGGCAGCTCTGGCTCGCCGTGCTGCGCGCCCAGAAGGACCTCGGCATCGAGGTGCCGGACGAGGCGATCGCCGACTACGAGCGGGTCCTCGACCAGGTCGACCTGGCCTCGATCGCGGAGCGCGAGAAGGTCACCCGACACGACGTGAAGGCGCGGATCGAGGAGTTCAACGACCTCGCCGAGCACGAGCACGTGCACAAGGGCATGACCTCTCGCGACCTGACGGAAAACGTCGAGCAGTTGCAGATCCGGCTCTCGCTGGAGCTGATGCGGGACCGCGCGGTGGCCGTCCTCGCCCGGCTGGGCAGGCTAGCCGCCGAGTACGGCGAGCTGGTCATGGCCGGCCGCTCGCACAACGTCGCCGCGCAGGCCACCACCCTCGGCAAGCGTTTCGCGACCGCGGCGGACGAGCTGCTGGTGGCCCACGGGCGGGTCGAGGAGCTGCTGGGCCGCTACCCGCTGCGCGGCGTCAAGGGCCCGGTGGGCACGGCCCAGGACATGCTGGACCTGCTCGGCGGCGACGCGTCGAAGCTCGCGGAGCTGGAGCGGCGCGTCGCCGGGCACCTCGGCTTCTCGCGGGCGTTCACCTCGGTCGGCCAGGTCTACCCGCGCTCGCTGGACTACGAGGTCGTCACCGCGCTGGTGCAGCTCGCGGCGGCGCCCTCCTCACTGGCGAAGACGATCCGGCTGATGGCCGGGCACGAGCTGGTCACCGAGGGCTTCAAGCCGGGCCAGGTCGGCTCCTCCGCGATGCCGCACAAGATGAACACCCGCTCCTGCGAGCGCGTCAACGGCCTGATGGTGATCCTGCGCGGCTACGCCTCGATGACCGGCGAGCTGGCGGGCGACCAGTGGAACGAGGGCGACGTGTCCTGCTCGGTGGTGCGCCGGGTCGCGCTGCCGGACGCGTTCTTCGCGCTGGACGGGCTGCTGGAGACGTTCCTGACGGTGCTCGACGAGTTCGGTGCCTTCCCCGCGGTGATCGCCCGCGAGCTGGACCGCTACCTGCCGTTCCTGGCCACCACCAAGGTGCTGATGGGCGCCGTGCGGGCCGGGGTCGGCCGCGAGGTCGCCCATGAGGCGATCAAGGAGAACGCCGTCGCGACCGCGCTCGCCATGCGCGAGCGGGGCGCCGAGCGCAACGACCTGCTCGACAAGCTGGCCGCCGACGACCGCCTCCCGCTCGACCGCGCCCGGCTGGACTCTCTGATGGCCGACAAGCTGTCCTTCACCGGTGCGGCGGCCGACCAGGTCGGCGCGGTCGTGGGCCGGATCGAGGAGATCGTGAAGCAGCACCCGGCGGCCGCGGCCTACGCGCCGGGGGCGATCCTCTGACCCGTTTCACCCCGGCGGAGCTCGAGGCCGCCCGCGACCGTCCGGTGCCGGATGTCGTCGCGGACGGCCTGCGGGTGCTGTTCTGCGGCATCAACCCCGGTCTGATGACGGCCGCGACCGGCCACCACTTCGCCCGGCCCGGCAACCGGTTCTGGCCGGTGCTGCACCGGTCGGGGTTCACCCCGAGGCTGCTGCGGCCCGCGGAGCAGGGCGAACTGCTGTCGTACGGGCTGGGCATCACGAACGTCGTGGAGCGGCCGACGGCCCGGGCGCAGGAGCTGACACCCCGGGAGTACCGCGAGGGCGGGCGGCTGCTGGCGCTGAAGGTGGCGCGGCTGCGGCCGAGGTGGCTGGCGGTGGTGGGCGTCACCGCGTACCGGGCGGCGTTCGACGACCGAACGGCCCAAGTGGGGCCGCAGGAAAGGATGCTCGACGACACGCGGGTGTGGGTGCTGCCCAACCCGAGCGGGCTGAACGCGCATTGGACGGCCGAGACGATGGCCGAGGAGTTCGCACGGCTGAGGGTCGCCGCGGAGGCGTCGTAGCGGAGGGGTCGTAGCGGACGGGTTACGGCGGGTCCACGTCGGTGACGACCGCGAGCAGCTGGAACGGCAGCTCCTGGTCCCACTGGGAGACCCCGAGCGCTATCCACGGGCCGCTCTCCCGCGCCCTCCACAGCTGAACGTCCGGCACGTGCCCGCTGAGCGATGCCCACGGCTCGGGCACGTCCTCACCCGCCAGGGTGCGTTCGAGCACGCTGTACAGGCTGAACACCTGCGGCGGGCCCCAGCGTCCGGTGAGCCGCTCCCCCAGTCCGTCCCGGTCGAGTTCGAACTGCTCCGCCGCCGCCTCCCGCCGGCCGCCGTCGTCCTCCCAGAAGCCGTCGCTCGTCTCCAACTCGGCCATCCGGTAACCGGGTCCGGCCGTGCCGAGGTCCGGCCTGGTGCGCTGGGCGGGATACTCCCCGCGGCGCAGCCGGTCGATGACGGCGAGAGCCTTCGCGATGTCCATGTGCTCCAGTAAAGCGACCCCCACTGACAACTGGCGGAGCGTCAGCGGCCGCACCCCCCGGGCGGGCGGCGCTCAGCCGGGCGCGGGCTCGTGCCGTGCCCGGCGCTCGCCGCCCCGGCCCGTGCCGAGTACGATCCGCCCAACACGCGCACGAGCTGGGAGGACGGACGGTGGGGCGGCTGACCGGCGGGGACCCCTCGCTGCTGCGAAGGATCAACTCCGCGGTGGTGCTGCACGCGCTGCGTGCCACGGACTGCGCGACGCTCACGGAGATCACCCGGGTGACGGGGCTGTCCCGGCCGACGGTCGAGGGAGTCGTGGAGGGCCTGATCGAGGCGGGACTCGTCGTCGAGACTGCGGCCGAGGAGGGCGCCGCACGACGCCAGGGACGGCCCGCGCGCCGGTTCCGGTTCCGGGCCGAGGCCGGGCACCTGCTGGGCCTGGAGATCGGCGCGCACCGGGTCGCCGCGCTGCTGGCCGATCTGGACGGCCGCGTGGTGGCCTCCCAGGCCAAGGACGTGGAGGAGACCGCCGGGGCGGACGAGCGGCTGGAGCGGCTGCGCGGCGCGGTCGCCGAACTGCTGCGCAGGGCCGGTGTCCCGCGCAGTTCGCTGCGGGCCGTCGGGGTCGGCACGCCCGGGATCGTCGAGGCGGACGGCACGGTACGGCTGGGCACGGCGCTGCCCGGGTGGACCGGCCTGCACCTGGGTGAACGGCTGAGCCGTTCGTTCAAGTGCCCGGTGCTGGTCGAGAACGACGCGAACGCCGCGGCGGTGGCCGAGCACTGGAAGGGCGCCGCCACCGAGTGCGACGACATGGTCTTCGTGCTGGCGGGCCTGAGCCCGGGCGCCGGTGCGCTGATCGGCGGGCGGCTGCACCGCGGGTTCGGCGGGGCCGCCGGTGAGATCGGCGCGCTGCACCTGCTGGGCCGGGAGGCGACCCCCGAGACGCTGCTGTCGACGACGGACCAGCCGCTGCATCCGCTGGACGAGCGGGCGGTGGCCGAGGTCTTCGCGCTGGCCCGCCGGGGTGACCGGCGGGCCGGCGCGGCCGTCGAGCGGTTCATCCAGCGACTCGTCCACGACGTGGCGGCGCTGGCACTGGCCCTGGACCCGGAACTCGTCGTCATCGGCGGCTGGGCGGCCGGGCTGGACGGCGTCCTCGATCCGCTGCGGCGCGAACTGGACCGCTACTGCCTGCGGCCGCCCGAGGTGACCCTGTCGATGCTCGGCGAGGCAGCCGTGGCGACGGGCGCGCTCCGCCTGGCCCTCGACCACGTCGAGGAGCAGTTGTTCGCGGTCGAGGGCACCGCGACGGCCCGCCGGGCACGGTGAGGGGCCGGCGTGAGGATCGGCCCCTCCCGCTGCGACCGACCGATCGCGGTGAGCGCCACCGGTCCTGGTGACAGCCGACCGCTCCGGCGGAAGGCCGCCCGTCCCGGCCACGAGCCGCCCCGCGGGCGGCCGGGGAGTCCGGCCCTCCCGGTGAGGGGTCGCCTGTCCCGGCGCCGAGCCGCCCTGGGGGCCGGGAGCGCCGCTTCCCGTGACGACCGACCGGCCCCGGTGAGGTTCGCCGGTCCCAGTGACGGCCGCCGGTCCCGGCGACGAACCAGCCGGGGGGGCAGCCGGGGACCGCCCCTCCCGGTGCCGGCCGACCGGTCCCTGTGGGGGCGTCGGTCGCGGTGACGGCCGACCGGTCCAGGGCGGTGACGAACGACCGGTCCCGCTGACGGCCGACCGGCCCCGGTGAGGTTCGCCGGTCCCAGTGACGGCCGCTGGCCCCGGCGACGAACCAGCCGGGGGGGCAGCCGGGGACCGCCCCTCCCGGTGCCGGCCGACCGGTTCGGGGCGGGTGACGCCGGCCAGGAGGCCTGCCGGTCAGAAAGCCCGTCGGCTAGGACGCCTGCTGGTGCGGGCCGTGGTGTATTTCCACGCCGCCCGAGTCGCCGAAGGTCAGGCGGCAGGTGTCGGCGCGGTAGGTGGCGACGGAGATCGCGGCCGTGCGTCCCTCGACGACGAAGCGGGTGGTGACGACGAGGACGGGGGCGCCGGGCAGCCGGTCGAGCTCCTTGGCGTCGTCCGCGCGGGCCGAGCCCAGCTCGACCGAGCGGTCCTGGCCCTCCAGCCCGAGGCGGTGCAGCTCGCGCAGCACGGCACGCGCGCGTGCCGGCCCGGAGGACGCGTCGATGGCGCTCAGGTCGGGCACCGACGCGTCCGGAACGTAGAGCAGCTCGGCGGCGACCGGCTGGCCGTGGCTCATCCGGGAGCGGCGCACCATGTGCACGGGCTCCTCGTGGCCGATCTCCAGGGCGTCGGCGATCGCGGCCGGCGCGACGGCCCTGGTGCAGTCGACGCTCTGCCAGGCGTCGCCGGACGCTCCCGGCCAGGCGTGCTGCTCGGTGCCGACGGCCACACCCACGCGTGGGGGTGCGACGGTCGTACCGACACCGCGGCGGCGCTGCAGCCGTCCCTCCAGCTCCAGCTGCTCCAGCGCCTGGCGCAGCGTGGCACGGGCCACGCCGAAGCGGGCGGCGAGCTCTCGTTCGTTGGGCAGGATCTCGCCCACCGAGAACTCGGAGTCCAGTGCCTCGCTGAGCAAGGTCTTGAGATGCCAGTACTTCGGCTCCGGCACCGATTCCAGCTGCGTGGTCCCCACCCTGTCCTCCGCAATCGCCGTGATCCGGCCGCGTTTTAGCGCCCTTGTTTATTAAAGGTTGTTGTACTTATCTGCGACGATAAGGCGGCCCCCACCCTTGGTCAAGACCAATCCTCGTTCCCTGGGACGGCGCGCAGGAGCATGTCGCGCGGTGTTCACAAGCCGTTCGCACGACGCCGGAAGCGCCGGGAGCCGGCTGGGTTCAGGCGGTCAGGGACCGCAGCTTGTCGGGGTTGCGGACGATGTACACGGCCTGGACGCGCCCATCGCCCACGTCGAGCTGGAAGACGCTGTCGGGCTTGCCCCCGGACAGGATCAGCACGGCGGGGCCGCCGTTGACCTCCAGGAAGCGGACGGACGGATCCGGGACGCCCTTGTGCGCCACGCCGACCAGGAAGCGGCCCACCTTGTCGGCGCTCTCCAGGACCCGCAGCGGCGCCCTGGCCTTGCCGCCGCTGTCGCCCACCAGGCGGGCGTCGGGCGCGAGCAGCGACATCAGCCCCTGCAGGTCGCCGCCCGCCGCCGCGGCCAGGAACCGCTCGGTGAGGTCGCGACGCTGGTCGGGGTCGGCCTCGTAGCGCGGCCGTCGTTCGCCGACGTGCCTGCGGGCCCGTCCGGCCAGTTGGCGCACCGCGGGCTCACCCCGGTCGAGCAGGGCGGCGATCTCCGCGTACGGACAGCCGAAGGCCTCTCTCAGGACGAACACCGCGCGTTCCAGCGGCGACAGCGTCTCCAGGACGACCAGCACGGCGAGTGACACGGAGTCGGCCAGGACGGCCCGCTCCTCCGCGTCCGGGACGGTCTGCGCGAGATCCGTGACCAGCGGTTCCGGCAGCCAGGGGCCGACATACGTCTCGCCGCTCGCCTTGATCCGTCGGAGCCGGTCGACGGCGAGCCGGGTGGTGACCCGCACCAGGTAGCCACGCGGCTCGCGCACGGCGGTCCGGTCGGCGGCGGACCAGCGCAGCCAGGCCTCCTGGAGCACGTCCTCGGCGTCCGCGACCCGCCCGAGCATGCGGTAGGCGACTCCCATGAGGACCGGGCGGTGCTCTTCGAAGACTTCGGTGCCGGTATCGGTGGTCACGCCCCTCATCCCAGCCGACGTCCGGTGTTCGTGTCCAGGCGCGCCGGGCCGGGGTGCGCCCTCCGTGGCCGAAGAACGGCGTTGGCGTTTCGAGCCTCGTCCCGCCCGGGGGCTACCGGTCGGTAGCAATTGCTGACAGTCTGTCTACCACCGTTGTCGGCGTCCCCCACGAGGAGCACCCATGTCCGCCACCGTCTCCATCGAGGTCCCCTCCGCGCACGGCCCGCGGACCGTGCGCCTCTCCTACGCGCGCGTGGGCGACGGCGAGCCGCTCCTCCTGCTGCACGGCATCGGACACCACCGCCAGGCCTGGGACCCGGTGGTCCACCTGCTCGCACCCGAACGCGAGGTGATCACCGTGGACCTGCCGGGCTTCGGCGCCTCCCCCGCGCTGCCCGAGGGGCTCCGGCACGACCTGCCCACGATGAACGTGGTCCTGGGCGCCCTGTGCGAGGCGCTGGAGATAGAACGGCCCCATGTGGCGGGCAACTCCCTGGGCGGACTGCTGGCCCTGGAACTGGGCCGCGAAAAACTCGTACGGTCCGTCACCGCGCTGGCACCGGCGGGGTTCTGGACGCAGTCCGAGCGGCGCTACGCCTTCGGCGTGCTGCGGACGATGCGCGCGCTCGCCCGGCGGATGCCGCTGCCCCTGGTCGAGCGGCTCTCCCGGACGGCGGCCGGCCGCACCGTCCTGACCAGCACCATCTACGCCCGCCCAGCCCGCCGTTCGCCCGAGGCGGTAGTGGCCGAGACCCTGGCCCTCGCGCGGGCGAGCGGATTCGAGGAGATCCTCCGGACGGGCGTCGGCGTCCGCTTCACTGACGTCCTGCCCGGCATCCCCGTCACCGTGGCCTGGGGCACCAAGGACCGGCTGCTGGTACGCCGCCAGGGAGTGCGCGCCAAGCAGATCATCCCCCGGGCCCGGCTCGTGCGCCTGCCCGGCTGCGGGCACGTCCCGATGAACGACGACCCGGCCCTGGTCGCGCGCGTCCTCCTGGACGGCAGCCGCTGACCGATCGTCCGACCGGGCACCACCACCGCGTGCGCCCCGCCCTCGGCGACGCCCGCCTCTCCCCCCTTCCGCGAAGGGGGTTTCCACAGGTCGAGGCCGGTTGTCAGTGGTCGCTTCTACGGTTTTTCCATGACGCGATCCTTGCAGGCCGTGGCCTATTGCCGACCCTCCGCGCTGGAGCCCTCCGCGGGCGGACAGCTCCTCGGACTTGAGACGTCCAGGGGTGCGACGCCCTCGGGAGTCCAGGACCATCCGCGGTTCTTCGCAGGCTTCCTGACGTCTCCTCAGGTGGCCTCAGCCGGGCTGCTGGCGGTGGCGGACGTGGCGGCCGCCCGTTACTACCAGCCGCAGTTGCGCGCCTCAATCGACCCGGTGGTGACGGGGAACGGCGACCGGTTGCGCTTCGAGTCCTTCTCCGGCTGCTGCGGGGTGTACGCGCGCCTGGACGTGCTGCGCTCCGGCCTGGACGGCGGCGAGGTGGGGCACGGCACGACGAACGTCGACGTCAACAACCCGCTGCGCGAGGCGCTGTCCCGGATCGGCTCGGACGATCCGCTCCATATGCGGGTGGGCCCGGAGGAGCTGGCCGTGACCACCCTGGACGGACCCGTGGTGGAGAAGAAGGTGCCGCTGCCGGACCGTTGGCTGCGCGGGTTCGCGGAGGCCCAGGTCATAGCCGCCGGCTTCGATCTGCGGGCCGAGCTTCCCGCGGCCGAGGCCGTGCGGTTCCTGCGGTCGCTGCCGCGGAGCGGGCCGCGCGGTGCCGGGGGCGGTCCGCGGTGGGTGGTTCCGGCGGGTCGCGTCCTGCGGCCGACCACCCGGCCCGTGCCGGGCGCGGTCTGCCTGCCCGGGCCCGAGCGGCTTGCCGCGCTGCAGCGGGTGCTGAGGCATGCGACCGCCCTGCGCGTGTACGGCCCGGCAGTCGCGGGCGCCGCCGCCACGGCCAGCGCCTGGGAGGCCGTCCTGCCCGGCATGCGGCTTACGCTGACGCTGTCGCCCGACGCCTCCCGCGGGTTCTCCGGCGAGGGCGGGGTGCTGGACGCGCTCGCCACCGACGAGGCGGCCGAGGACGCGGAGCTGATCGCGGTGCTGCTGGCCTGGGAACCCCGCGTCGACGTCGCCGACCTCGCCGCCTCCTCCGGGCTCACCCCCGAGCGGGTCCGGGCGGCGCTGGTCCGGCTCGGCACCTCGGGCCGGGTCGGCTACGACACCGCGGAGGCGGCGTACTTCCACCGGGAGCTGCCCTACGACGCCGATCGCGCCGAGCGGCACAACCCGCGTCTGCGGGCCGCCCACGCGCTCGTCGCCGCGGGAGCGGTCGCCCTCGACGGCGCCCTGGCGACGGTGACGGCCGAGGACGGGCACGCGCACCGGGTGCGTGAGGACAAGGGCGTGCTCAGCTGCAGTTGCCAGTGGTGGGCGAAGTACCGGGGCGGGCGCGGGCCCTGCAAGCACGCGCTGGCGGTGCGGATGGCTCGGCGGGGCGCTGCCTCGTCGGAGAAGGACCTTGTGGAGCAGGACGTGGCACGAGTCGACGGGGGTGTGCGATGACATCGCTGATGGGGGCAGTGCGGGCCGGGCAAACGGCCGAGGTGATCGGCCTGCTGAACGCCATGACCGACGCCGAACGCCGGGCGTTCTTCCCGGAGTTGAAGGAGCTGCGCAAGGAACTCAGAGCGACCCGCTGGGACACGCCGTCCCGCCTCGCGTACCCGGCGCTGTACGTGGCCGGGGTCGCGTGCCAGACCGGCGCGGCCGGCGTGGCGAGCTGGATCTCGGCCGCCGACATGCGCTGGCCGGGAGTCTCCCCCGCCGTGCTGCTCCGCGTCCTCGCCGACCGGGAGACCGGCTGGCTCGCCGATCTGGCGGACCGGCTCGCCCAGCGGCCCGCCACCGCGCGGGTGCCCTACGAGCTGATGTCCGCCCTGGTGCGCCTGGCGGGCTGCCCGGTGCCGACGACCGACGCCTATGTACGGGGCTGGGCCCAGCAGGTGGGCGGCGAGTGGCGGCACGGCAACACCTTGGTGGAGCGGCTGCGCACGGACCCGCACCTCGTACCGCTCGTGGCCGCGCTCTTCGAGGTGAACGACATCGGCGGCCTGCTGCAATGGGCGGCCGACGAAGGACCCGGCAGCTGGCACGGGGCGCTCGGGCAGCTCACGACGGAGGGCCGACTCGACCGGAGGGCCACCGTCGACGCGTGCGTGGCCCGCCTGCTGCGGGGCGGCACGACCGCCGACCACCGGGCGTTCCTGCGGGTGCTGACCTCCCTGACGCTGACACACGAGGAGCAGCGGGAGCGGGTGGCCGACTGGATGGCGCTCGCCTCGGACGCGGTGTCCCCGGTGGCTTCGCACGCCCAGTCGGTGCTGGGCTCACTGGCCCTCGAGGGGCAGCTGTCGCATCGCCGCCTGGCCGAGGTCTCCGGTGCGGTGCTGTTCCGGCCGGAGCGCAAGCTGGTGCGGGCCCAGCTCGCGCTGCTCGGCAAGGCACTCTCCCGGGACGCCGCGGCGGCCGACGATCTGCTGCCCGCCGTCGCGCAGGCCTTCGGGCACGAGGACGCCGGTGTGCAGGAACGGGCGCTCAAGCTCGCCCAGCGGCATGTGAAGAAGGTCCGCTCCGCCGAGGTGCGTGCCGAAATCGCGCTCGCGGCAGAGGAGCTGATCCCTCCGCTGCGCTCGCAGGCGGTCGGATCGCTGGGCGCGGCACCGGTGGACGCGGCCGCGGCGTACGAGGAGGTGCTCCCGCTGGTCCCGGAGCCGGCGCGTCTCGCCCCCGCGGCGGCCTCGGTCGTCGAACTCGCCGAGGAGGTGGGGGCCGCGCTGGAGTCCGACACCGACGTGACCGGTTTTGAACGCGCCCTGGACGGGCTGGTGCGCCACGCTCACCGCGACCGCGACGCCCTGCTCCAGGCGCTGGAACCGGTGATCTCCCGCCGGTGGTGGGACGGCACCGACCAGTACTACGACCTGCGGCTCAATCACCAATTCGGCGACGGCCGGGGCAGCTTCGACGCGTCCGGGGGCCTGGACCTGCTGCTCGTCACACTGCGGGGAAAGCTGGAGACCGGCACGCTGCGCGCCTCGTGCCGGGCCAGGACACCGGCCCGTACCTGCGTCCACACCGCGCTCTCCCAGGCCTTCGACGCCCGCCTGTGGGAGGTGGCGTACCGGATGCGCATGGATCCCCTGCCGTTCCTGCTCTCGACGCCCACCTGGAGCACGGGCCTGCTGGAGCCGGACGAGCTGGTGGAGCGGCTCGACGCGTACCGGCGTCTGGGAGCACGCGTGTCGGAGGCCGACTTCGCGCAGGCGCTGCTCCGGGTGCGGCGCGCGGACCGCCCGGCGGCAGCGGCGGCGGCGGAACGGGCGGCGGCCCTGGGCACGGCGGAGGGGAGGCGGCTCGCCCGCTGGCTGACCGCCGGCGCCCCCGTGCTGCCGGCGATCCGGCGCCGCACATCGGCCTCGCGGATACTGGCGGAGTCCGGTGAACTCCTCGAGCTGCAGGACGACTTCCCCGATGCCTTCCGCGCGCTGGGCGACCCGTCCAGCGCCTTCGCGGAAAGCCGCTACTGCCACCACTGGGACTACTCCACGCGCCCCCACTGGCTGGCCGTGCTGCCCGAACTGCGGGAGCTGGTGGCCGTGCGGCTCCTGCGGGACCTGTCCTCCCTGGCCGTCGACGACACCAGGGGCACCGCATCCGTCCTTCCGCCGCTGGCCGAGTCCGGCGGTGAGGCGGGCGAGGCGACGCACCTGTGTGTGGCGTACGGGCTGGGCGCCCGGCACCCGGAGGACCGGCTGGCCGCCGTGGACGCGCTGCTCGTCCTCGCCGCGCGCGGGCAGCTGGACGTCTCCCGCCTGGGCGCGGACCTCGGAGAGCTGGTGCGGGACGGCGCGGTGAAGCCGCTGCGGCTGACGGAGTCGCTGCGCACGGCCGCGGCCACGGGGGCGTACGCCACCGTGTGGGGTCTGCTCGGCCACGCCCTGCCGCCGCTGCTCTCCGGCCTCGCCGCCGACAAACCGGACGGGCCGGTGCGGGGGCTCGGTGATTTGCTGGCCGTGGCGGCCGAGTGCGCCGAGCGGTCGGGGGCGCGGGGCGACCTGCCGCACCTCGCGCGCGCGGCGGACCGGGGCGGCACGTCGCGCCTGGTCGCGCAGGCCCGCCGGCTGCGCGGCGCGCTGGCCCCGGATGCGGCCGCCGCCTGACCCGGCGCACGGCCGGCGGGCCTCTGGAAACCATCACAACGACTTACGACCCCTACGCCAACTACGACAACTACGCCGCCTACGACGACTACACGGAACAACCTCACGAAACGACGACGAAAGGTGCGAACATCGCTTTACTCATCGGTCACAGCGCGTTCGCGATCACGCAACACCGTTCCGCCACAGTGGTCGTATGACTGGAGAAGTGTCGAACACGACGTGGTCGAAGCACGGACGCCGGGCGCATCACTGGCGGCGGGACCTGGTCGAACTGGCCGCGCTCTTCACGGCCGTCGCCGTGGCCGACGCGGTGGCGAACCTGATCGGCCACGGGCCCGGGGGTCCCACCCTGCTGATGATCTCGGCGTTCGCCCTGGTGGCCACGGCGGCCTTCCACACGTGGTGGGCACGCCGTCACGGTCACGCACCGCCCGCGGACCATACCGGCGCCCGGCCGCTCACCGCCCAGCAGGCCGGGCCGCCGGCCGCCGGCCCCGCGGCGGCCGATGCGGCGCCGGGCGACAGCGCGCTGTGGCGGATGCGGACGACCGTGCGGGACGCGCCGGGTTCGCTGGCCGCGCTCTGCGCGGCACTGGCCGCCCGGCACGTGGACATCCTCAGCCTGCAGGCGCATCCGCTGGCCGAGGGCACGGTGGACGAGTTCCTGCTGCGCGCTCCCGGCGCGCTCGAGGCGTCGGACATCACCCGGGCGGCCGCGCTGGCCGGCGGTGCCGACACGTGGATCGAGCGGGCCGACGCGCACGATCTGGTGGACGCGCCCACACGGGTCCTGGGCCTGGCCACGCGCACGGCGCTCGACGCGGCGGAACTCCCGCTGACGCTGCGGCAGTTGCTGGGGCGGTGCACCATCCGTTCGCTGCCGGACCGGCCGGCCCCGGCCGGGGGCTCGCGGGAGGTGCCGGCCGAAGGGGCGCTGGAGGACACGGTGATGCGGCTGCGGGCGCCGGAGGGCGGGACGATCACCGTGGAGCGGCCGTACCTGCCCTTCACGCCCACCGAGTTCGCGCGGGCGCGCGCCCTGGTGGAGCTGGACACCCGGCTCGGACCGCGCGTTCCGCGCGGCCAGGACGTGCTGACGCTGCCCGAGGGCGACGCGATCACCGTGCGCAGGGCCGGCGCCGGCGACCTCGCGGCGGCCCGCGAGATGCACGGCCGCTGCTCGGTGCGCACCCTCGGCCTGCGTTACCACGGGCCGGTCGGCGACGCCGACCGCTATCTCGACCACCTGCTGAGCCCGCGGTTCGGCCGTACCCTGGCCGCGCGGACCGCCTCCGGGCGGATCGTCGGCCTCGGCCATCTGCTGTGGGACGGCGACGAGACCGAGGTCGCGCTGCTCGTCGAGGACGCCTGGCAGCGCCGCGGCGTCGGCGGCGAACTGCTGGGCCGGCTGGTGGCGATGGCCGTCGAGGCGGGCTGCGCGAGCGTGTACGCCGTGACGCAGGCGGCGAACACCGGCATGGTCGCCGCCATGCGGGGCCTCGGCCTGCCGCTCGACTTCCAGATCGAGGAGGGCACCCTGGTCGTCACGGCCCGGCTGGACGCGACCCCGGTGGCCTCCCGCCTGCCGTACGACGCCGAGCGGGCGCGGTACGAGGCTTCCCGCCCGCGGGACTGAGCAGCGGCCTCGGAGGGTGCGCGGCCCGGAAGCGTCCGGCCGCGCGGCCCGGCGCCCGGTCCAGGACCGCCGGGCCGCGCGGCCTCCGGGCCGCCCGGCTCAGCTCATCGCCTGGTGCAGCCCCCTCACCTGCGGCTGTCCCGGCCGCGCCCCCAGCGCCCGGTCCAGGTCGGCCCACAGGTCCTCGACGTCCTCCAGACCCACCGACATCCGCAGCAGCCGGTCGCCGACCCCGGCGCCGCGCCGGTCGTCCGCGTCGACGATGCGATGGCTGATGGACGCCGGGTGCTGGATCAAAGTGTCGACGCTGCCGAGACTCACGGCCGGCGTGATCAGGCCGACGCCGCCGATGACGTCGTGCGGGTCGCCGTGCACCTCGAAGGCGACCATCGCACCGCCGATGGACGGGTAGTGCACCCGGGCGACGCGCGGATCGTCCGCCAGGCGGGCGGCCAGTTCCGCGGCGGTGGCGGAGGCGGCCCGCACCCGGACCGGAAGCGTGGACAGCCCGCGCAGCAGCAGGTATCCGGCGAGCGGGTGAAGCACCCCGCCCGTGGCGAACCGCACCTGCCGCAGCCGTCCGGCGAGTTCCTCGTCGCAGGCCACCACACCGGCCATCACGTCGCCGTGGCCGCCCAGGTACTTGGTGGCGCTGTGCAGCACCAGGCGCGCACCCTGCTCGGCGGGGCGCTGCAGCACAGGGGTGGCGAAGGTGTTGTCGGCGAGAAGCGGCACGGAGCCGCAGGCGTGGGCGACGGCCCGCAGATCCACCTCGGCCAGCGTCGGGTTCGCCGGTGTCTCGACCATGACCAGGCCGGTGTCCGGGCGCAGCGCGTCGGTGATCCCGGCCGGGTCGGTCCAGGTCACCTCGGTGCCGAGCAGCCCGGCGGTGAGCAGGTGATCGCTGCAGCCGTACAGCGGGCGCACGGCGACGACGTGCCGCAGACCCATGGCGGACCGGGCGAGGAGGACCGCGCTCAGCGCGGCCATGCCGCTGGCGAACGCCACCGCGGACTCGGTGCCCTCCAGCCGGGCCAGGGCGGTCTCGAAACGGGCGACGGTGGGGTTGCCGAGCCTGCCGTAGACCGGGGTGCCGTCGAGTTCGGCGCCGTCGGTGGCGAAGGCGTCGATGCGGGCGGCCTCGGCGCGGCTGTCGAAGGAGGGGTAGGTGGTGGACAGGTCGATCGGCGGGGCGTGCAGTCCCTGCCGGGCGAGGTCGTCACGGCCGGCGTGCACCGCCTCGGTGGCCAGTGCTCTGGGTGCGGGGCGTACGTCGTCGTACGCGGGCGTGCTCGCGGAGTCCAAGGGCGTGTCCATGACCGAAGGGTGAACAGCGGCCGGGATCACGGGCGCGAAGGCCGTGCTACGTTCGCCCCATGGCCGAATCCGTCGTACTGGATCCGGTGGATCTGCATCTGCTGCGGCTGCTGCAGAACGACGCCCGGACCACCTACCGCGACCTCGCCACGCAGGTCGGGGTCGCTCCGTCGACCTGCCTGGACCGGGTGGCCCGGCTGCGCCGCTCGGGGCTCATTCTCGGCCACCGGCTGCGGCTCGACCCCGCCAAGCTGGGCAGGGGTCTTCAGGCACTGCTGTCGGTGCAGGTCAGACCGCACCGGCGGGAGCTGGTGGGACCGTTCGTGGAACGGATCAGGGCGCTGCCGGAGTCGCTGACCGTGTTCCATCTGACCGGCCCTGACGACTATCTGGTCCATGTCGCGGTCGCGGACATGGCCGACCTCCAGCGCCTGGTCCTCGACGAGTTCACGGCCCGGCGCGAGGTGGCACGGGTGGAGACCCGGCTGATCTTCCAGCAGTGGGACTGCGGCCCCCTGCTGCCGCCCGGCGCGCAGCCGGGCACGCCCTCGGCGAAATCGGACTGAACACGGCCCGGTGCCGGGTAAACCGGGCTGACGTGAGCCGCCCGTCCGTACGAGGATGGTCGGCATGTCACAGACCAAGAACCAGCTGCCCCGTCAGGTCGCCGACGCGTACGTCGACGAACTCATCGCCCTCGACCCGCTCACCGGCACCTATCTCGGTGTGAAGGAGAGCTCGAGCAGGCTGCCCGACACCTCGCCCGCCGGCCAGCAGGCGCTCGCCGGCCTCGCGCGCACCACCCTCGCTCGGCTGGACGAGGCCGAGCGGCAGCCCGGCGCGGACAGTGACATCGAGCGCCGGTGCGCCCGCCTGCTGCGCGAGCGCCTGACCGCGGAACTCGCGGTGCACGACGCCGACGAGGGCCTGCGCACGGTGAGCAACATCCACAGCCCGGTGCACTCGGTGCGCGAGGTGTTCACGATCACCCCCAGCGCCACCGACGAGGATTGGGCCGCGATCGCCGAGCGCCTGCGGGCCGTGCCGGCCGCACTGCGCGGCTACCGCGAGTCCCTCGCCCTCGGCCTGGACCGCAAGCTGTACGGCGGCCCGCAGCCGACGGCGATCTTCATCGAGCAGCTCACCGAGTGGTCGGACACCGACGGCAAGGGCCGCGGCTGGTTCGAGGACTTCGCCGCCGAGGGCCCCGAGTCCCTGCGCGCGGAACTGGACGAGGCCGCCCGTACGGCGAACGCGGCCCTCGTGGAGCTGCGGGACTGGATGCGCGACGTGTACGCGCCGACGATCGGCGACGCCCCGGACACGGTCGGCCGTGAGCGCTACGCCCGCTTCTCGCGCTACTTCAACGGCACGGACCTTGACCTCGACGAGGCGTACGCGTACGGCTGGTCGGAGTTCCACCGGCTGCTCGGCGAGATGAAGCAGGAGGCCGAGAAGGTCCTGCCCGGCGCCGAGACCCCGTGGGTGGCCCTCGCGCACCTCGACGAGCACGGGACGCACATCGAGGGCGTCGACGAGGTCCGCCAGTGGTTGCAGGACCTGATGGACGAGGCGATCGAGGCGCTCGACGGCACCCACTTCGAACTGGCCGAGCGGGTGCGGAAGGTGGAGTCGTGCATCGCCCCGCCCGGAGGTGCCGCGGCGCCCTACTACACGGCGCCGTCCGCCGACTTCTCCCGGCCGGGCCGTACCTGGCTGCCGACCATGGGGCAGACCCGCTTCCCGGTCTACGACCTGGTCTCGACCTGGTACCACGAGGGCGTCCCCGGCCACCATCTCCAGCTCGCCCAGTGGGCGCACGTGGCCGACGACCTCTCGCGCTACCAGGCCACGGTCGGCGGGGTCAGCGCCAACGCCGAGGGCTGGGCGCTGTACGCGGAGCGCCTGATGGACGAACTCGGCTTCCTGACCGATCCGGAGCGGCGGCTCGGCTATCTGGACGCGCAGATGATGCGGGCGGTCCGCGTCATCATCGACATCGGCATGCACCTGGAGCTGGAGATCCCGGCGGACTCGCCGTTCCACCCGGGTGAGCGCTGGACGCCGGAGCTGGCGCGGGAGTTCTTCGGCGCGCACAGCAGCCGCCCGAGGGACTTCGTGGCGAGCGAGCTGATCCGCTATCTGTCGATGCCCGGCCAGGCGATCGGCTACAAGCTGGGCGAGCGGGCCTGGCTGCTGGGCCGGGAGAAGGCCAGGGAGCGCCACGGTGCCGCGTTCGACGCGAAGGCCTGGCACATGGCGGCCCTGTCCCAGGGTTCGCTGGGCCTGGACGACCTGGTGGACGAACTCTCCCACCTGTGAGCCCGGCCGGGGCGGCCGTCCTCCGGCCGCCCCGGCGGTCCCACGCACTCGCTCCGCTCAGCCCGCCCCGCGCAGCCGTACGGCCGACCCCGACCTGTCCTTCACCACCTCGAGTTGGGCGTGGACGCGCCGCCGCAGGTCGGCGACGTGGCTGACGATCCCGACGCTGCGGTCGCGTTCGCGCAGGGAGTCGAGGACGTCGAGGACCTCGTCCAGGGTCTGGTCGTCGAGGCTGCCGAAGCCCTCGTCGATGAAGAGGGTGTCCAGGCGCACCCCGCCTGCCTCGTCCGTGACGACGTCCGCGAGGCCGAGAGCGAGGGCGAGCGAGGCGAAGAACGTCTCGCCGCCCGAAAGGGTCGCCGTGTCCCGCTCGCGGCCCGTCCAGGCGTCGACGACGTGCAGTCCGAGACCGCTGCGGCCGCGGCCGGCCCGGTCGTCGGAGTGGACGAGGGTGTAGCGGCCGGACGACATGCGCCGCAGGCGTACGGTCGCGGCGGCGGCCACCTGTTCCAGGCGGGCCGCGAGGACGTACGACTCCAGGCGCATCCTGCGCTCGTTGTCGGCCGAGGTCCCCGCGGTGAGGGCGGCGAGGCGGGCCACACGGTCGTACTCCTCCCGCAGTGGGGCCAGTCGGCGTACGCCGGTCGCCGCGCGTGCGGAGAGCCGGTCGAGTTCGTCGCGACGGCGGTCGGCGGCGTCCCGCGCGGAGACGGCCTCGCGCAGCCGCCGGTCCGCGTCGGCCTCTGCGGCCTCCGCGGCGGTGAGGTCGGCGGGCGGCTGGTGGGCGGCGTCCGCGGTGTCGGCCTCGGCGAGGACCGCGCGCACGGCGGCCTCCTCCGTGTGCCAGGCGTCCAGGCGCCGTTGCAGCTCGCGGTGGGCGGCGTCGTCGAGGAGGGCGGCGGACGCGGCCCCGGGGGTGTCGAAGCCGGCCCGGAACGCGGCCTCGGCGAGACGTCCGTCGGCGTCCTTGAGCCGCTCGGCGCTGTCCTCGGCGGCGCGTGCGGCGTCGGCGGCCCCGGTGAGCAGTGCCGCACGCCGCTCCAGTTGGGCGGCCCGCTCGGCGACGGTCCCGGCGGTTCCCCTGGCGTGGGTCAGCTCCGCCTCCAGGGCGGCCTTCTCCCGCTCCAGGCTCTCCCGCAGGGCCAGCCGGGAGGTCGCACGGAGTTCGGCCTGCCTGCGGTCGGTCAGCCGCCGCTCGCACTCCTGCTCGGCGCGGTGCAGTTCCTGCCGCGCCGCGTGCAGGGCGGAGCCATCCCGGCGGGCTTGAGCCAGCTCGGCTTCCAGCTCCCCGGCTTCCTCGGCGAGTTGTGCCGTGGCGGTGTCGCCCGCCTCGGCGGTGGCGGCGGCCAGCTCCTCGCGTACGGCGCCGAGGCGGCGCTCGTCGCGGGCACGCTGTTCCTCGGCTCTCTGGTGCTCGCCGAGCGCGCGCTCCTCCGCCTCTCGGTCGACGTGTCCGGCGACCTTGCGCGCGGGTGCGGGGTGTTCGGTGGCGCCGCAGACGGCGCAGGGCTCTCCGTCGGCGAGACTCGCGGCGAGTTCGGCCGCGATGCCGTTCAGGCGCTGCTCCTTCAGTTCCAGCCAGTGGTCCTTGGCGTCTGCGGCGGCCTCGGCGGAGGCGAGCGCCCGCCGCCGCGCCTCCTCGGTGTCCGCGGCCAGTGCGTCGCGCACCCGGGCGGCGGCGAGTCGCCGGCGCGCGGGTTCGAGCCGCAGGGCGAGGCCCTCGGCCCGGGCGGCCGCCTCCTGGGCGGTGTCGATGCGCGTGCGCAGCTCCGATCGGGCCGTCTCCCAACCCGCGAGCCAGGCCTCGGCCTCCTGGAGCACGTCGTCGTCGGCTCGCTCCTCCCGGTCCGCCGCGGCGCGCTCGGCGACGACGTCGGCCAGGCGCCGCTCGGCACGGCGGGCCGACTCCAGCCCGCCCAGTTCCTCGGCGGCCCGGCGGGCTGCGGCGGCCAGTCCGGCGGCGCCGGAGTCGGCGAACTCCGCCGGGAGCGCCGCACGCGCGCGTGCCTCGGCGGCGGCCGCCCGGCGGTGCCCGGCGTCGGCGGCCTCGCGCAGCTCCAGCGCCGGTGCCACCATCTCGGCCTTGCGCCCCCGCTCCATGCGTGCCTGAGCCTCCCGGTGGGCACCGGACCGCTCGGCGAGGCGCTCGGCGCGCTCCCGGGCCTCGGCGTACCGCTGTTGCAGCCGGGCCGTTTCGCGTACCCGGTGCAGCGCCGCCTCGGCGTCGGCGTGGGCGGACTCGGCGGCCGTGAGCCGGCAGCGGGCGACGGTCAGCTGCTCGCGCGCGGTGGCGCGGGCGACGGCGGCCGCGGTGAGGACGGCCTGTGCCAGGCCGGGCTCGCCCGGCGCGAGTTCGGGCAGCTCCATGGCGTCGCCCGCCGCCTGCTGCATCCGGTGCGCGTCGGCCAGCAGCGCCGCGTCGCCCTCGCGCACCCGGGCCTCGGTGGCGCGCCGACGCTCGGCGAGACGCTTCTCCACCGCGGCGAAACGGTGCGTGTCGAACAGCCTTCCGAGCAGCTTGCCGCGGGCCTCGGCGTCGGCGCGCAGGAACCGTGCGAAGTCGCCCTGAGGCAGCAGGACGACCTGGCAGAACTGCTCGCGGCTCATCCCGAGCAGCTGGGTGATCTCCTCGCCTGTCTCCTGGTGGGAGCGGCTGAGGTCCTTCCAGGCGCCGGCCGTCGAGTCGTACTCGCGCAGCAGGCTCTGCGCCTTGTCGAGCGTGGTGCCCGTGCCGCGCTTCTTGGGGCGCTCCCAGGGCGGCAGGCGGGTGACCTCCAGGCGGCGTCCGGCGACGGTGAGGTCGAGGGTGACCCGCGTGCGGGTGCCCGCGGCGGCGTGGTCGCTGCGCAGGGTCGTGCCCTGTCCGCTCTGCCGGGCGCCGGGGACCGCGCCGTACAGCGCGTAGCACACGGCGTCCAGGACGGAGGTCTTGCCTGCGCCGGTGGGGCCGTGCAGCAGGAACAGCCCGGCGGCCGACAGCGTGTCGAAGTCGATCGTCTGCGAGCCGCCGAAGGGGCCGAACGCGGTGATGTCGAGCCGGTGCAGCCTCACCGCGACACCTCCCGTACCGCCTCGTCCGCCCGGACCTCGTCGAACGTCTCGCGCAGCACCGCCCGTTCGTGCTCGTCGGGTGCCGCGCCGCGCACGTGGGCGACGAAGTCCTCCGCGATCTGCTGGTCGCCGCGGCCGGCCAGCCGGCGGGCGTAGGACACGTCCGGCTCGCCGGGCGCGCGTTCGGGCTCGAAGACGAGGCTGAGGGTGTGCGGGAAGCGCTCGGTGAGGCGGGCCATGGGTTCGGCGGGGCGGACCGGGTCGGTGAGCGTCGCCTCGACCCACGCCTCGCGGTGGCGGGCGAGGTCCGGGTCGGCGAGCAGGTCCTCCAGGGTTCCCCGGATGCGGGCCAGGGCGCGCGGGACCGGGCAGTCGACCCGCTCGGCGCCCGCGAAGCCGTCGGCGTCCAGGTCGACGAGCCACATGCTCTTGCGGTGGGCGGCCTCGGAGAAGGAGTACGGCAGCGGGGAGCCGGAGTAGCGCACGCGCTCGGTGATGGTCTGGCAGCCGTGCAGATGCCCCAGGGCGGTGTAGTCGACGCCGGCGAACACGCCCGCGGGGACGGCGGCGACCCCGCCGACGGTGATGTCCCGTTCACTGTCGCTGGGCTCGCCGCCGGTGACGAAGGCGTGCGCGAGGACGACGGAGCGGGTCCCACGCGCACGCGTGGCGAGGTCGGCGCGGACCCGGTCCATGGCGGCGCCGAGCACCGCCTCGTGGCCTGCGCCGTCGACCGCGAACTCGTCCTTGACCAGGGCGGGTTCGAGGTAGGGCAGACCGTAGAGGGCGACCTCGCCGTGGGTGTCCGGGAGGACCACCGGGGTCCCGCACGCCGACGGTTCGGTGCGCAGGTGGATGCCCGCCCGGTCGATCAGTCGCGCGCCGACGCCGAGACGGCGGGCCGAGTCGTGGTTCCCGGAGATCATCACCGTGGGCACGCCGAGGCCGGCGAGCCGGTGCAGGGCGTCGTCGAAGAGCTCGACCGCCGCCAGTGGGGGCACCGCGCGGTCGTACACGTCTCCCGACACGACCACGACGTCGACGTCGCGCTCGCGCACCGTCGTGATGAGGTGGCCGATGAACTCGGCCTGGGCGTCGAGCATGTTCACGCGGTGGAACGCCCGGCCCAGATGCCAGTCGGAAGTGTGCAGGAGCCTCATGGTCCTCGAAGACTAACGGCCGGGTCTGACATCACGGGCGGATACTTCCGTATCGACCGTCACGCACGACGCCACACCGGGCGATTGGTGCGATATGCCCGATGTGTTACGCATCTCCGTAGGCCTCGCCGCCCAGTTCGAACCCCGCGGTGCCGGCCGTGGCGTCCGCGAGCCATCCCCGGAAGGCGTCCACGTCGGCGTCCGGCAGGCCGATCTCCAGGGTGACGGCCTCGCCGTAGCGCACGTCGCGCACCTCGCGCCCGGTGGACCTGAGGTCGTTCTGCACCTTGCCGGCCCGCTGGTGGTCCACGGTCACGGTGGCGATGCGGAACCTGCGGCGGGTGCGGGTGCCGAGCGTGTCCAGGGCCTCGCCCACGGCTCCGCCGTAGGCCCGGATGAGACCGCCCGCGCCGAGCTTGACGCCGCCGTAGTAACGGGTGACGACGGCGACGACGTACCGCATGTCGCGGCGCAGCAGCATCTGGAGCATGGGAACGCCCGCGGTACCGCCCGGCTCGCCGTCGTCGCTCGCCTTCTGGATCCCGGCGTCGGCGCCGATGACGTACGCCCAGCAGTTGTGCGTGGCGTCGGCGTGCTCCTTGCGGACGGCGGCGACGAAGTCCTGGGCCTCCCGCTCGGTGGCCGCCGGGGCGAGAGCGCACAGGAAGCGCGAGCGGTTGATCTCGGTCTCGTGCACGCCCGCGCGTGCGACTGTGCGGTACTCGTCCTGCATCGGTCCAGCCTATGCGGCGCCCGAGCCGGTGCCGCAGGAGGGTTCGCTCCGGACGACCGGGGGAAGGCCCGGCCGCCGGCACGCGTGCGCGGTTCAGCGCCGCTTCTTGGTGCCCCTCGGCACAATCAGCTCCGTCAGGAGGGCGGCGTCCGGGGTGAGGGACGGCCAGCCGGGGCCGTACCAGGACAGGACGGCGATCGCGGAGGTCGGGAACTTCGTCCGGAGTCGCTCCAGCGTGTCGTCCAGACCGTCGCCGGCCAGTTCCAGGACCAGGTCCTCCAGGCCCGGGTTGTGGCCGAGCAGCAGCAGCGTCTCCACCTCCGGCGGCGCCTCGCGCACCGCGGCGAGCAGCTCGGGCGCGTCGGCGGCGTACAGCCGACGGTCGTGGCGCACCGGCGGCGGGGTGCCCCACTGGTCGGAGGCCAGGTCCCAGGTCTGCCGGGCCCGCAGCGCGGTGGAGCACAGCGCGAGGTCCGGAAGGCAGTCGGCCTCGGCGAGCGCGCGACCCGCCGCGGGCGCGTCCCGGCGGCCGCGGGGCGCGAGAGGGCGGTCGTGGTCGGCGACGCCCTCGGGCCAGGCGGACTTGGCGTGCCGCAGCACCACCAGGCGGCGCAGCGGGCCGGCTCCGGTGCGGGCGATCACGGCGTACGCCCCAGGTCGCGTGTGAGGTCGACGCCGAGCAGCCGGTCCGCGTACGCGTACGTCTCGAAGCGGGCGCCGTCCGCCAGGTCCGGATCGGTGCCGACCCACTCCAGGACCCGCAGGACGGCCGCCACGTCCAGGTCGTCCTCCCAGGCACCGCGCAGCCGTCCGCGCACCTGGTCGGGGACCGGCCGGGAGGGCCGGCGCGCCCACTCGGCGACCGCCGCGCGCCATCGCGCCAGCGTCTGCCGGGCGTCGTCCAGCGCTGCCTCGTCCAGCCGCACGGGCCGGGTGTGGCGGCGGCTGAGCAGCGCCAGGCGCCAGGCGGCGGGGTCGTCGTCGTGCGCGGGGACGGACGGTACGGCCGCGTCGACGGGCGCGACGGCGACGCGGACTCCCCCGGCCGCGGTGTCGGCGCCCTCAACGACCACATGGACGGCCTGGGCCTCGCCCCAAGCGGTGCCGGCGCCGCGGCCGTCCTCGAAGGGGCGGATGCCGAGGGCGGCGGCGGCCGCCCGCAGCTCCTGCTCCTGTTCCCGGCCGCCGGACAGCAGTGGCCACACGGGCGTGCCGTCCAGTTCGAGGGCGCGGGTGAGGATGTCGGCGACCAGCAGCACGCGCACGCCCGAGGCGTCGCAGCCGGACGCGTGCGCCTCGACACGGGTCAGCCCATGACGGACGGGGGCGGCGTCCACGGGCTCGCCGGTTCGGGCGTCGATGATGCGCAGCACGGCCCGAGCGTAGGCCGCCGGACGGCCGCGCGCAGTCCGGCGGGCGCGTTCCGGACACTGCGGCGCGTTCCGCACCGGCCGGGAATCGCCGGGCGGCGCCCGTCGTTGCCCGGACGGAAACCCCTCCCGAGACAAGGAGACCGCTGGTGTACGGCGACGCTGCGACCATCCGGAAGATCCTTACCGAGCACGGTGACACCTGGGCGGTCGTGGGGCTGTCCTCGAACCGCGGCCGGGCCGCGTACGGCGTCGCCGAGGTGCTGCGGCGCTTCGGCAAGCGTGTCGTGCCGGTCCACCCGAAGGCGGAGACGGTGCACGGCGAGCAGGGGTACGCCTCCCTCGCGGACATCCCGTTCGACGTGGACGTGGTCGACGTGTTCGTCAACAGCGATCTCGCCGGCCAGGTCGCCGACGAGGCCGTCACCAAGGGCGCGAAGGCCGTCTGGTTCCAGCTCGGAGTGATCGACGAGCCCGCCTGTGAACGCACCCGCGCGGCAGGCCTCGACATGGTCATGGACCGCTGCCCGGCCATCGAGATCCCCCGCCTCGGCTGACCCGCACCGCATAAGCAGTTTTGACGCCGTGCATCAGCAGCTTTACTGACCCGCCCTACGGTGCGCGTATGACTTTGCGTGCCGCGCCGACCACACGGGCCGCCGGACGCGGGACACTTCGGTCACGACTGCACACCGGCGGGGGAGGGCGGACGTGGAGGAGCCACAGCACAGCGGGGTCAGCGCGGCTCTCGCGGCTTTCATCTCCGCTGTCGTCTCGGTGGTGCTCACCATCGCGGGCACGCTGGTGGGCATCAGATCCAGTGCCTCGCAGGCGGAGCTGTTCCTGGTGCTCACCTGGCTGCTGATCGCGGCGTCCATCGCGTCGGGCCTGGTAGCCCTGTGGCTGGTGGCCGACAGCATCCGCAAGGACGTGCGAAAGCTCGCGCACCTGCGCGATCTGGAGGCGTACGTTCCGCGGCTCATCCGGTTCCGCCGGCGGCACGACACCTTCGTCATCGCCGGCGACGGCACCGCGACGCTGCGGATCTCCTGCGATGTGGAGTCGCCGGACGCCGCGGTCGTCCCGTGGATCTCCTTCCCCATGATCGCGGAGGTGGCGCAGGACCATCCGCCGTGGACGAGCATCACCGTGCGCCGTGTCAGCGTGGACGGGGTGGATTCAGACCCGGCCATCGCCTTCATCCAGAGAGAGCGCAAGATACCCGCCGAACCGACGGCCCTCGACGGACGTCTGGTCGAGTCCGGCGCGGTGCGCGTACCCGTATCCCTGGAGCCGGGCCGCACCCGCTGCACCTTCACGGTCGAGCTGGATCTCTTCGGGGCGTTCGATTTCATCGGCCACGAGGAGAAGTGCTACACCGATGTCTCGTACGTGACCGACAACCTCGAAGTCACCGTCACGGGCCGCGACGGCCTCGCGATCTCGTGCTCACCGTATGCGCAGAACCGTGTGGAGGCACAGCAGTTGGGCATGGAAATGCCCGACGCTCCCGAGTCGCAGTTGCAGTCGCGGTACTGCCGGGCGGGCGACGGTGTGCGGTGGAAGACGGGGCAGGCCAAACTCGGATACCGCTACGCCATCCCCGTCCGCGGACGTCCGGGAACCTGACCGCCGACCGGCAGGCGGTTGGCGAGCCAGGTGGCGAGCGCCTCCGGCTGCGGCGCTCCCGGTTTCGCCCGCAGGCGCCGGTGGACGGCTCGTACGAGCTGGGGCCGGCGCAGCAGGAGCGCGGCCCCGGGACCGGGTTCCAGGGACGACCAGGCCAGCGCCAAGCCGATCCAGGAGGACGGACGGTCGGGGTCGTCCGCGAGTTCCGCCCGGTAGCCGTCCATTGCGTCGGCCCACCGTCGTTCGGCGAGGGCCAGGTCGGCCGCCGTCGCCCCGGTCGACGCGGCGAGGTCCGGGTCCAGGGACGACGAGCCCGCCCGGGCCGTGCGGCGCAGAAGGTCGGCGCGGGCCAGGGACCACGGGCCGTCGGGCTGCGGGACGAGTGTCTCCGTGTACCTGAGTACAGTGTTGGCGCCGGGATCCTTCTGCCATGCGCGGGCGAGGTCGGCCACGGCACTCGGATCGGGCCGCAGATGCCGCAGCCGCCATCCGGCCCGGTGGTCGGCGGCCACCGTATTCCCCGTCAGCGCCGCGGTGTGCGGCGGCGTGACCGGCGGAGCCTCTTCCCAGGCGCTGAACCGTTCTTCGATCGCCTGGAGGAAGCGGCTGCCCGCCTCGGTCAGGCTCGGGTCGGCCCGCAGAGTGCGGACAGCCTCCCGTGTCGGCCGCTCCCATCGCGCGCAGGCGAACGCGGCGCCGTCGGCGATGACGTCGTCCCGGGAGCCGAGCGCGGCCCGCCAGAACTCCGTAACACCGAAGAAGGCGCAGACGCCCTGCAGCAGCCCCGCGGCGGGACGCGGGTCGTCCCGCCAGGGTGCGTAAAAACGCCGCTCCTCGGCCTGCTCGTCCCGCCGGATCAGGGGGACCAGGCGGAGGAGTCCGCCCAGCAGGATGTGCTGGAACTCGTGCACGAGGATCTCAGCGAGGTCCTCGGCGGCGTGCGGGCGGGCGACGGCCATTCCCGCGAACGCCTCACCGCTGGAGGCGCTGATCAGCGGAAAGCGGCTGGTGAAGGGATACGGGGCGATGGCGTCCAGGCCGGCGCTCATGGCATCTGCCCGGCCGGAGAGGTGACGGCGGATCAGGTGCCAGGCCTCGTCGAGCATGGCCTGCCACGTGACGACCTCGGCGTCCTCGAGACGGTGCGGATCGAGCGTCTCGTAGAGCCCACGGTAGGGGTCGAGGTCGTCCAGCCGCACGGACAGGGCGTGCGCGCCTTCCCCGCATTCGAGGCGCCGCAGCGCCCACCAGCCGGGCGCGTCCTGGCCGAGGTCTGCAGGCAGTCGTACGGTGCCCCCGTCCATCTCGACGCGGGACGTTCCGTCGCGGGAGACGACCCTGGCCACGGACCATCGCGCCTCCGGTTCGGCCGGAGAGCGGGCCAGGCCCAGCGTGGGCAGAGGGACGGTTCCGTTCCTGGCCGGCACCCGCACGTCCACGTCCATGCCCGCGTGGAGCGCCGCGGCGGCGGCGACGCCGTGGAGATGGCCGAGATGCACCCACGCCGGCGCGGGATCGGTGGGATGTCCGCGGCGCAGCCGGCGCAGGGTGAAGCCGGCCCAACCGGCGACGTACGGATAGGACAGCACGGATTCCAGGGCCGCGGGCGCGGTCTGCTGGACGTGGTCCAGCAGTTGCCACGCCGACTCCGGCGGAGGGAGGGGCCCCGTGGACTGGGGGGATGCCGCGGCCTCGTCCCGGATGGCGCGCAACAGCAGCAGGGTCCGACTGCGCTCGGCGTTTCTGATCTCCCGGACGACGCCAGGGCCCGAGGTCCCTCGGGCGATGGCGTCGACGGTACTCCAGGAGATCCGGTGGCTGGTGAGCCCCGTGCCGGTCAACCGATGCGCTCCGCGCCGGCGCCGCCGCCGGTACTGGCGGCGACGGCGGCCACCTTGTCGCTGTCCGCGCCGATCCACTGCAGGCCGCGGTGCAGCGTGATGTCATCACTGCCGAGCAGCTCGTGGAGCTGCACGGCCCTGAGGTCCGGTATCTGAGATTCGATCACGTCGGTCGGCTCCCTTGCCCGTGGGCTGGTGACAGATACTCAGTCGATACGCTCGGCTCCGCCGCCCGGCTCGCCGCCGCCGGCGCAGACGGCAGGCACACCGTCGCACTGACGGGTCACCCAGTCGAGAGCGGCGGCCGTACCCGCGTCGCTCGCACGGCCCAGATCGGCCAACATCACACCGCTCAGATCAGGCAGTTCGGTCTCCACGAGATTCTCCGTCCTTTCCGGGGCAAGTCCTCGGGAAATCGCCCATCATCCGAGTATGACTCCGTCCACCGAAGCCCGGAAGCCCTGCCGTCACCGACCGCAGACCGGAATCGTGCCCTCATGAGCGCGCCGCTCTACGAGGAGTTGGAGCGCGTCCTTCGCGGCTGGCACCGGTACGAGACCGAGTCGGGGAACCCGCCGGTCGTCGACTTCGACTGCGCTCCGGCGTCGGCCCCGGCCGCACTGGGCAGACTGGCCGCCCACCGGCGTCTGCGTACGCTTCTGACCCGTGGGCGACAGGCGGGTGACCGGCGTCTGGTGCGCGAGACGGAGGCTCATCTCACCTACCTCGCCGCCCTGCTCGGCGAGTGCCCTCCCCTCGACTCCTATGTGTGCCGCACCCAGGGCTGCGACGCACGGGGGTGGCCGGCCGACTACATCACGGCCCGCGGCGAAGCGGCTCGCCGCCTCCTGGCCGAGGCGGGGGTCGCCTGGGGGCCGCACACCGAGCACGACCTGAGCCGCACCGAGGGCGTCATCAGTGCCGAAGAGGCTGCCGAGGCGATCCGTCACGAGGCAGCCGTGTTCGAGCCGCGCGTGCGCGCCGCGGTGGGCACGACGGCCGCGTACGACCTCACCGTCGAGACGGTCCGGGCGGACGCCTACTGGTCGTACTGGCTGGACGGCGCCGGACGGACCGTACGGCTGCGCGTCAACCTGAAGCGGGCGGCCTTCACCATCGTCCAGGCCCGGATGTTCGCGCTCCACGAGGTCCTCGGGCACGGGCTGCAGAGCGCCGGCTTCCACGCGGCCTTCGTCAGGGACGAGTTCCCGTGGCTGCCGCTGCTCACCGTGCACTCGCCCTGCCAGGTCGCTCTCGAGGGGCTGGCCCAGGCGCTGCCGCTCTTCGTCGCCGCCGACGACCGGCCGCTGATGACCCGCGTCCGGCTGGAGCACTACTTGCAACTGGTCCGCGCAGAACTGCACCTGGCGATCAATGCCGGCGTGAGCGTCGACGCGTGCGCCGCGCACGCCGTGGCGCGGGTGCCCTTCTGGGACGACGCGGAGATCGCGGACCTGCTCGCCGACCGGGGCAGGGATCCGCTCCTGCGCTCGTACCTGTGGGCGTACCCGGCCGGCCTCGACTGGTTCGCCGCGCTCGCCGAGGCCCCGCCCGCGACGGCCGCCGGCGTTCTGCGCGCGGCCTACAGCAGGCCGCTCCACCCGGCCGACCTCACCGATCTGTGGCCCGAGGGCCCGGCGATCGGAGGCCCGGGGGGCCGGACGGCCCCGACGCTCGAACCCCGCTTCCTCGCCTAGCGCGACACGGCGGATGCCAGGACCCGCCGTATCGGTCGAGATCCCCTGCCACTGGGCCGCCGCGGTCAGACGCCCAGGCCCTCCAGCACCACCGCGCCCGGGAGTTCCGCGAACGCCTTGCCCGGGACCAGGAGTTTGCCGCGGCGGCGGCCGCTGCCGACCAGGACGTAGGGGAGGTCGACGACGCGGGAGTCGACCAGGAGGGGCCAGGCGTCGGGCAGTCCGATCGGGGTGATGCCGCCGTACTCCATGCCGGTCTCCCCGGTCGCCACCTCCATGGCCGCGAACGAGGCCTTGCGGGCGTCGAGTTGGCGGCGCACGACGCCGTTGACGTCGACGCGCGTGGTGGACAGGACCAGGCAGGCGGCCAGCCGGGTCCCGCCGCCGCGCCGGCCCGCCACGACCACGCAGTTCGCGGAGGTCTCGAGCAGGTCCTGGCCATAGTGCCCGACGAAGACGGCGGTGTCGGCCAACTCCGGGTCGGTCTCGACGTACAGGATCTGGTCGGCCGGGACACAGCCGTGCCAGTGGCGTACGGCGTCGGCGACCGGGCGGGTCAGCTCGTCGAGGCAGTCGGGGGCGGGGGTGGCCTGGTCGAAGTTCCCGATGGGTGCGCGCATGACCGCACGCTAACAGCCGCGCCGGGCGGTGCGGCGGGGCGTCTCAGTGCACGGGCGGGACCGACACGGCCATCAGCATGTCCATCGGCTCGGCGCCGCCGTTGGCGTACGTGTGCGGGGTATCGGCCTCGAAGGAGGCGCTCGCGCCCGCAGGCACGCGGTACTCCACCGCGTCGACGGTGAGCGTCAGCTCCCCCGCGGTGACGTGCACCAGTTCGACGGTGCCGGTGGGATGCGGGTCGGAGGGGCTGCCCTCGCCGGGCATCAGGCGCCACTCCCACATCTCCAGCGGCCCGGGTGCCTCGACACCCGCCAGGAGCCGGTTGAAGCTGCCCGCGTCGGTGTGCCACAGGCGGACGGCCTGGTCGGCCGGGACGACGCGGACCCGGGGGCCCTGCTCGTAGTCGAGCAGGGTGGTGATGCTGACGCCGAGCGCGTCGCCGATCTTGACAACGGTGCCGAGGCTGGGATTGGTGCGGGCCTGCTCGATCTGGATGAGCATGCCGCGGCTGACTCCCGCGCGGGCGGCGAGTGTGTCCAGGGTGAAGGCCCGCTCGGTACGCCAGCGTTTGACGTTGCGCGCCAGGGACTGGGTCAGCAGTTCGAGGTCCGACACATTCCGTCCAATATTTTGGATGACAGAGTTTACTTCGCTGAACTACGGTGGGTTGCACCCGATCGTTCACCGAACTGTACTGCGAGGTACGTCGTGACAGCATTCTTCGCCCTGGCCACCAGCCTCCTGTGGGGTCTGGCCGACTTCGGCGGCGGACTGCTCACCCGGCGCATGCCCGCGCTGACGGTCGTCGTGGTCTCCCAGTCCGTCGCGGCGGCGGTGCTGGGCGTGATCGTCGTCGCCACCGGCGGCTGGAGCGAGGCCGGACCGCGGCTGTGGTTCGCGTTCGCCGCGGGCCTGGTCGGTCCGGTCGCGATGCTCTCCTTCTACAAGGCGCTCGCTCTCGGCCCGATGGGCGTGGTCTCGCCGCTCGCCTCGCTCGGCGTGGCCGTGCCGATCTCCGTCGGCCTGGTGCTGGGCGAGCGGCCGGGACTGCTCCAGGTCGCGGGGATCGCGGTCGCCGTCACCGGGGTGATGCTCGCTGGCGGGCCGCGCCTCGGGGGCGCCGCGGTGCAGCGGCGGGCGATCGGGCTGACCCTGGTCGCGGCCCTCGGTTTCGGGACGGTGTTCGCGCTGATCGCCGAGGCCTCCACCACCGTCACCGGCCTGTTCCTCGCGCTCTTCGTGCAGCGCGTGACCAATGTGGCGGTGGGCGGGGCGGCGCTGTACGCCTCCGCCCGGCGCGGTGGGCCCGTGCTGCCGGAGGCCGGCTTCCCCTGGCGCTCGCTGCCCGCCCTCGGCGCCGTGGGCCTCGCGGACGTCGCGGCCAACGGCACGTACTGCGTCGCCGCCCAGCACGGCCCGGTCACCGTGGCCGCCGTCCTCGCCTCGCTCTACCCGGTGGTGACCGCGCTCGCCGCCCGCGGCTTCCTCAGCGAACGGCTGCGGGCCGTCCAGGCGGCGGGGGCGGGCCTGGCGCTGGTCGGAACACTGCTGCTGGCGACGGGCTGAGCCGCGGGGCCGGCCCGCCGACGGCCCGGACCTGATCAGCCGCCCTCGGTCTCCAGCCCGGCCAGCCGGGAATCAGGCTCTCCGTCCCACTCGGCGGCGCTCTCCCCGTCCAGTTCCGCAAGCGCCAGCAACTGCTCCGGAGTCATCCCCTGCGGTATCGGTACCGGAGCCGGGGTCCGCAGCGGCGGCTGCCAGCCCTCGGCGGTGGTCCAGCGGCGTACGACCTTGGCGGGCGCCCCCGCGACCACCGCGTGGTCGGGTACCTCGCCGCGCACCACGGCACCGGCCGCCACCACGACGTTCCGCCCGATCCGCGCCCCGGGCAGGATCACCGCGCCGGTGCCCACCCAGCAGCCGGAGCCGATCTCCACCCGCTCCATCCGGGGCCACTGCTTGCCGATGGGCTGGTGCGGGTCGTCGTAGGAGTGGTTGGTCGAGGTGACGTAGACATAGGGGCCGAAGTAGCAGTCGCTGCCAATGGTGACCGTGGTGTCGGCGATGACGTGACTGCCGCGGCCGAGGACCACCCCGTCCCCGATGCGCAGGATCGGCTCCGGGCCGAGGTCCAGGTCGGGCATCAGACCGGCGGTCAGCGTGACCTGCTCGCCCACGATGCAGTGCGCGCCGAGGTGGATCCACGGTTCGCCGAAGACCGTGCCGAGCGGGAAGGCCAGCCTGGTACCTGTTCCCATCGCGCCGAAGCGGAGGCGTCCGGGGCGCTCCGCCGTGACGGAACCCGTGCGCTGCACCCAGGCCCAGCCCGCGTGCACGGCGCGCTGCGCAAGGCGGCGCCACCATGATGAGAACGTGTTCCTACGCGTGGGCACCCGCTCACCGTACTCAGCCCGGGCCACGCCCACGGCGCCGCACGTCTGTGATCTTCACCCCACCGGATGACGTACGGTGCCGTCGGACCCATGTGGCGAAAGGGAGAACGACGATGACGGACAAGGCGCTGATCATGGGCATCGGCGGCCGCGAGCGCCAGGTGAACACGGGGGCGTTCCTGGCACCCACGGCCACGGTGATCGGTGACGTGGCACTGGGTGCGGGCGCGAGCGTCTGGTACGGCGCGGTGCTGCGCGGCGACGTGGAGCGGATCGCCGTCGGCGCGGGCAGCAACGTCCAGGACAACTGCACGCTGCACGCCGACCCCGGCTTCCCGGTAAGCGTCGGCGAGCGCGTCTCCATCGGGCACAACGCCGTGGTGCACGGCGCGACCGTCGAGGACGACTGCCTGATCGGGATGGGGGCGACCGTGCTGAACGGCGCGGTGATCGGCGCCGGATCCCTGGTCGCGGCGCAGGCACTGGTGCCGCAGGGCATGCGGGTGCCGCCGGGGTCGCTGGTCGCGGGCGTTCCCGCGAAGGTCAGGCGGGAGCTGACGCGGGAGGAGCGTGAGGGGATCACCCAGAACGGCACGATGTACACGCAGCTCGCGCAGGCGCACCGCGAGGCGCACGCCTGAGACCGGCCGCCCGTGCCCCCTCGGGGAGGGCGTCCGGCTACTCGCCGGCGGGAACCGGTTTGGGCTCCTCGGTCTCGGGCCGCGCGCTCGCCTCCGCCTTCTTCGCCTTGCGCTTGAGCACCAGCATCGAGCCGAGCCCGATGAGCACGGCCGCCACCAGGCCGAGCCAGGAGAACTTCTTCAGCCAGGACTCGGCCACGACACCCACGTAGTAGATGACCGCCGTGGTGCCGCCCGCCCAGCAGATGCCGCCGAGGACGTTGGCGACGAGGAACCTCCAGTACGGCATGTGCAGCACGCCTGCCAGCGGGCCGGCGAAGATGCGCAGCAGGGCGACGAAGCGGCCGAAGAACACCGCCCACATGCCCCACTTCTCGAAGGAGCGCTCGGCGGTCGCGATGTGCCCCTCGCTGAAGTGCTTGGGGAACTTCTTCCCCAGCCAGGCGAGCAGCGGCCTGCCGCCCTTGCGGCCGATGGCGTAGCCGATGGAGTCGCCGACGACCGCGCCGACGGTGGCGCACACACCGAGGACGACGGGGTTGATGCCCGCGTGCTGGGAGGACAGCAGGGCCGCGGAGACCAGGACGATCTCGCCGGGCAGTGGGATGCCCAGGCTCTCCAGACCGATGACCAGGCCGACCACGGCGTAGACAGCGGCCGCGGGTACCGTGTCGAGCCATTCCTGGACGTGCACCGCAGGTTCCTCCCCGTTTTTCGCGTCCCTGTGCTGTTGCGGAGCGCCGCGAGACACGCCCTCACGGAAGCCTACCGGGTCGGCCCGGCCGGGCGGCTCGCGCGGATCGCGCCCGCGTTCCCGGCCGGCAGCCCGCGTACGCGCGTCTTTCCCGGCCGCGACCCGGCAGCTCCCCCGCCCCGCCGCTCCCGGCGGACCGGCGCCGCCGCCCGGAGGAGGCGCCGGGCGTCCACCCCGGGGGCGGGGGTCCGCCCCCGGTGTTGCGCGGCCCCGGTGCTCCGCGGCCGCGCAGAGGGCGGCGGCAACCGCTCAGCCGTTGGGCCGCAGGGTCCAGACGACGGTCATCTCTCCCGTCACTTCTCCGTCGGCGCGCCGGATCTCGACCGACACCGGGAACTCCGGCCGCTGTCCCGCGTCCAGCTCCGCGACGACGTCGGCGGCCGGACGGCCCAGGGTCGCGGTGGCGGTGACGGCTCCCATGGCCAGCTTCCGGTAGGAGATCTCGGCCCGTACGGCGAGCGGCACGGCACGCGAGAGCTGGTCGCCGAACGCGGCCAGCACGATGGCCCCGCTCGCGGACTCCCCCAGCGTGAACATCGCGCCGGCGTGCGGCCCGCCCACGTGGTTGTGATAGTCGGCCTGGTCAGGCAGGGTCACCTCCGCCCGTTCCGGGGTGGTCCGACGGAATTCGAGGTTCAGGGTCCGGGCCATCGGCACGGTGGCGGCGAGCATCTCGCCGATCGACATCTGGTCAGCACTCATGCCGGAATGTTACTCATCAGTAGCCCGTTCGGGCCAGAGCCCGCACGCGGCAAAGGCACGCCCTACTGGTACGTCCCTGACAAAAGCCGGTGACCGAATCGTGTCCCTGGCGCCACTAGGGTTACTGCCCATGTGGCCAGGACAGCAGCCGCCCGGGGGCGAGCAGAACCCGCAGAACAACCCGTATCAGCAGCCGGGATACCAGCAGCCGAATCCCTATCAGCAGCCCGGCTACCAGCAGCCCAACCCATATGCCCAGCAACCCCAGTGGGGCGCGCCCACACAGATAGGCGGCCCCGAGTCGCCGAAGCAGCCGGGCGGGGGCGGCGACCGGACGAAGCTCGTCGCGATCCTCTGCCTCACGGCCGTGGCCCTGACCACCGCGGTGACCGGCTTCCTGGTGCTCGGCGGGGGCAAGGACGACAAGGCCGGCGGCGGGTCGAACGACACCGGGTCGAGCCCGTCCCCCACCGCTTCCGCCTCCGCCGAACCGAGCGCCTCCGACTCGGACTCGGGCTCGGGCGACAACCCGCGCGGCACGGAGACCGAGAAGCCGACGGTTCCCGGCTGGAAGGTCGTCGTGAACCCCAAGCGGGGCGTCGCCTTCGACGTGCCGGCCGACTGGGAGGTGCAGTCCGCGGGTCTGAGCATCGGCTTCGAGGACCACAAGAGCGGCAAGCCGCTCACCATCATGTCCGGGGTGGCCGAGTACAAGACCAAGTGGTGCACGTCCGCCGCCGAAAAGGGCGGCCGCGAAGTGGACACCTCGCTCGCCGCGGCGGGCACCAAGGGCGCCGACGGCGCCAAGAACACCGACGAGGTGGCCGTGAACACCGTGGGCTGGTGGGTCTACGGCGGCTACACCCAGCCCGACAAGAAGAGCCTGACGTTCGACCAGAAGGCCAAGCCCTACACGACCACGTCGGGCGTCAAGGGCAGCATCGCCTGGGCCCAGTCGAGCAACACGCCCCAGAAGGGGAAGTGCGCGAGCGACGGCAAGGCGCTCTCCTTCGGCTTCAAGAACTCCGCCGGGGACTTCGTGTCCTGGAACTTCTACGGCGCCAAGGGTGTGGGCGACGAGGTCCCCACCGCGACCATCATGAAGATCCTCAGCACGGTCCGGCTGCACGGAACCCCGACCGGGGGCTGACGGACGGCTGTCCGGCACCCGCGGCGGCGCCGGGCCGGCCCTGGTCAGCCGATGCCGAACGCGCCCTCCGGAGGCTCGGGCGACGGTACGGCCCCGTCGTCCCGCACCGGCTCGGCATCCCCGGTGAACTCCCGTAGCGCGGCGCCGTGTTCGACGCGGGCGGGGAACGCGTCGGAGGCGGTCCGCCGGGTCAGCGCGGCCACGTCGAGGGGGCGGTGCGCGGCGAGCAGCACCGCGTTGCCGAAACGGCGGCCGCGCAGCACCGCGGGTTCGGCGATCAGCGCGAGCTCCTCGAACACCGCTGCCAGGGTGGCGAGTTGGGAACGCAGGAAGGCGAACGGAGCGGCGTCGGCGAGGTTGGCGAGATAGACGCCGTCCGGGCGCAGCACGCGCCCCGCCTCGCGGACGTAGCCGAGGGACGTGAGGTGGGCCGGCACCCGCGAGCCGCCGAAGACGTCCGCGATCAGGACGTCCGCCGAGTCGCCGGGGGCGGCCTCCAGCCAGGCACGGGCGTCGGCGGTGTGCAGCGAGACGTCGGCTCCGTCCGGCAGCGGCAGATGGTCGACGACCATCTCCAGCAGGCCGCGGTCGGCCTCGACGACGTCCTGCCGGGAGCCGGGCCGGGTCGCTGCCACGTACCGCGGCAGGGTGAGGGCGCCCCCGCCGAGGTGCAGCACGTCCAGCGGGGAGCCCGGCTCCGCGACCGTGTCCAGGGCGTGGCCGAGCCTCCGCGTGTACTCGAACTCCAGGTGGGCGGGCGCGTCCAGGTCGACGTACGACTGCGGCGCGCCGTCCACGGTCAGCAGCCAGGCCCGTTCGCGGTCGACGTCGGGCATCAGCTTGGCGGTCCCGTGATCGACGGGTCGGGTCACGGGTATCGGCTCCATCACGCGTCCATTGTGCCGGTCCGTCACACGCCGGACGGCCCCGTCACGCCCCAGGTGGGGGGGACCGCCGACCGGCTGACACCGGCCGGCGGTCCCCGGCTCCCACGAGCCCCTTCACCCGACTCACACCACGGCGGTCACGGTCCCCGCGCCGACGGTGCGACCGCCCTCACGGACGGCGAACCCCAGCCCCGGCTCCAGAGGCACCTCGCGCCCCAGCTCCACCGTCACCGTGACCGTGTCGCCGGGCCGCGCCACGGCCGCCTCACCGAGGTCGATGTCGCCCACCACGTCCGCCGTGCGGATGTAGAACTGCGGCCGGTAGCCGGTGGCCACCGGTGCCGTGCGGCCGCCCTCACGCGCCGACAGCACGTACACCCGCGCGGTGAAGCGCCGGCGCGGGACCACGCTGCCCGGCGCCGCGACGACGTGGCCACGGCGGACCGCGTCACGCGGCACCCCGCGCAGCAGCAGCGCCACGTTGTCCCCGGCCTGCGCCTCCTCCATGGGTTTGCCGAAGGTCTCCAGGCCGGTGACCACCGTCTCCAGACCGGCACCCAGCACCTCGACCCGGTCGCCGACGCGGACCGTGCCGCGCTCGACCGCCCCCGTCACCACGGTTCCGCGGCCGGTGATGGTGAGCACGTTCTCCACCGGCAGCAGGAACGGCGCGTCCAGGTACCGCTCGGGCATCGGCACATAGGTGTCCACCGCGTCGAGCAGCGCCTCGATCGACGCCGTCCAGCGCGGGTCGCCCTCCAGGGCACGCAGCCCGGAGACCCGTACGACGGGGACCGCGTCGCCGCCGAAGCCGTGCGAGGTGAGCAGGTCGCGGACCTCCAGCTCGACGAGGTCGATGAGTTCCTCGTCGCCGGCGTCGGCCTTGTTGAGGGCGACGACGATGTGGTTCACACCCACCTGCCGGGCGAGCAGCACGTGTTCGGCGGTCTGCGGCATGATCCCGTCGAGCGCGGAGACGACGAGGATCGCGCCGTCGAGCTGCGCGGCCCCCGTCACCATGTTCTTGACGTAGTCGGCATGGCCCGGCATGTCCACGTGCGCGTAGTGCCGGGTGTCGGTCTCGTACTCGACGTGCGCGATGTTGATGGTGATGCCGCGCGCGGCCTCCTCCGGGGCCCGGTCGATGCGGTCGAACGGGACGAAGGTGCCGGAGCCGCGCTCGGCCAGCACCTTGGTGATGGCGGCGGTCAACGTGGTCTTGCCGTGGTCGACATGACCCATCGTGCCGATGTTGAGATGCGGTTTGGTGCGTACGTACGCCGTCTTGGGCATGGCTGTACCTCGAAGCCTGGTAGGTGCTGCGCTGCGGGACCCCACGGGATGGCCGACCCTCCCCCTGAGGGGTCCGCCGGACGGTCCGGGGAGGGTCAGCTTCGGGCGCCGTCGACTGCGGCGACGAGGATCAGGACGGCAGCCTCCGGGGCATCCGCGACCGCGGATGCTGTGAGGACGAAGGCGTGCCGGAACATGGGACCGATCATTCACGAGACCCCTGCCGCCCGTCGAACGGTTTTCAGGGCGGCGGACGGCTCCCGTGTTCCGGGCCATGCGGCGATCACTGACATCCGTCCGCTAATGTCACCGAATGCTCGATGCCACCACCCGCTCTGGGGGCACCGCCACGGCCTCTGCCCGGGCCGCCGCCACCGAGCCGGCCGCCGCCGTCCCCGCGGCCCCGCCGGTCCCGGTCGTCCCGTCCGTGTCCGCCACGTCTGCCCCTCCCGCCCGCTGGGCGCGTGTGCTGCTGTCCCCCTGGGCGCGGCTCTGTCTGCTTCTCGCCCTGCTCACGGCGGCCGGAGTGTCCGTGCTGCTCTTCGAGCCGCAGCGGCTGCTGGCGCACGGCTGGCCGCCCCAACTGGGCGGGGTAGCCGCGGCGGTGGTGTTCGCGACGGCGTACGGCCTGTGCACGGTGGCGTTCGTACCGCGGCCGCTGCTGAACCTGGCCGCGGGCGCCCTGTTCGGCTCGTACCTGGGACTCGCGGCGGCACTGGCCGGCACGGTCCTGGGCGCCGGGGCGGCCTTCGGCCTCGGCCGCCTGCTGGGCCAGGACGCGCTGCGCCCGCTGCTGCGCGGCCGGCTCCTGACGGCGGCGGACGGGCAGCTCAGCCGGCACGGATTCCGTTCGATGATGGCGGCCCGGCTCTTCCCGGGCGTCCCGTTCTGGGCCGCCAACTACTGCGCCGCGGTCTCCCGCATGGGCTGGACGGCGTTCCTGCTCGCCACGGCCCTCGGCTCGATCCCCAACACCGCCGCGTACGCCGTCGCCGGTGCGCGCGCCTCCGCACCGACCTCTCCGGCCTTCCTCCTGGCGATGGCCTCCATCGTGGTGCCGGCCGTGCTCGGCACGGCGGTCGCGTGGCGCAAGCGCCACCACCTGCGGCGCCGCTGAGGGCACCGCACGCGTACGCGTGCCCGACGACCGTTCGCTGCGGCATGCGGGACGCGTACGCGTGACCGAGTCCATACGGCCGCTGTAGCCGCCCGGTAGCGCAGTGTCAGTCCTTGCCCCTAGGCTGTGGCCATGTTCCCCGATTCAGTGGCCCCTGGTTCCGTGCGGTCCGCCGCCGAGCTGAATGAGCGGATCCGGTCGCTGTGGCTGCGCTCAGGCGGGTCCCTGTCGGCCCAGGAGCGCGCGGAGTACGAGTTGCTGGTGATCGAGTGGGCCGCCGCGATGAGGGACGAGCTCATCGCGGCAGCCTGACGTCCCCGGTCCACGGGCGGTCACCGCACCGAGCCGGGCCGACCGGTCCCCGTGGCCCGGTTCCGGCTCAGCGTCCGCCCGACACCCGCAGTACCGCTCCCGTCGTGTAGGAGGCGTCAGGTGACATCAGCCATGCGACAGCCGCGGCGATCTCCTCCGCCCGGCCCGCCCGGCCCAGCGGGATGTTTCCGGCCGCGCGCCGCACCCGGTCCGGGTCGCCCATCGCCGTGTGCATCTGGGTGTCGATCATGCCGGGCGCGACCGCGTTGACGCGGATGCCGTCCGGGCCGAGCTCCTTGGCCAGACCGACGGTGAAGGCGTCCACGGCGGCCTTGGTCGCGGCGTAGTGGACGAACTCCCCGGGGCTGCCGAGGGTGGCGGCCGCGGACGACACGTTCACGATCACGCCGTTCTTCCGGGGCACCATCAGCTGGGCCGCGCGGCGCGAACACAGCAGTGTGCCCAGGAGATTGACGTCCACGACGCGCCGCAGGTCGGCGGTGTCGGTATCAGCGAGCCGGCCCAGTGGTCCGCTCACCCCGGCGTTGTTCACCAGTCCCGTCACCGGCCCGAGCCGCTCCTCCGCCGTCGCGAAGAGCCGCTCGACGTCCGCCTCCACGGAGGTGTCCATGCGCACGGTCACCCCGCGCGCCCCGGCCTCGAGCACCTCGTCGGCCACCGCCTCGGCGGCCGCGGTGTCGTCGACGTACCCCACGACCACGTCGTGCCCGTCGGCCGCCAGCCGCCGGCAGATCGCGGCCCCGATGCCCCGGCCACCGCCGGTGACGACTGTCACGAGACGTTTCATTGGGACCTCCGCAGCACCGAGCGACCACACCCATGTGATCATCCTAGGACCGCTGCCGCCCGTGCGCGGAGGCAAGGATCCGAGTTCCTCCCCGGCCCTCCGGGCGCGATCTTCCGGGGTGCCCGCGGGACGCGCACACTGAAGCCATCCGGGGGGTAGGAGGGCACCGTATGAAAACGTTCGACCGGTGGCTCACCTCCCCGTGGCGGCGCTCGCTGCTCGCCGCGCTCGCGGGTGCCCTGTTCGTGTTCGCCTTCCCCGCCCCCTCGCTGTGGTGGTTCGCCTACGTCGCGCTGGTTCCGTGGATCCTGCTGGCCCGCTCCGCTCCGACCGGGAAGCGGGCGGCGTACGACGGCTGGTTCGGCGGGCTGGGGTTCATGCTGGCCGCCTTCCACTGGCTGCTGCCGAACCTGAACGTGTTCACCGTCGTGCTCTCCGCGCTGATGGGCCTGCTGTGGGCACCCTGGGGCCGGCTGGTGCGGCGGTTCCTGGCGGGGACGCCCTCACCGGGGCGGGCCGCGGCCGCGTTGGTCGTGCTGCCGTCGGCCTGGCTGGCGGTCGAGCTCGTGCGGTCCTGGCAGGCGCTGGGCGGGCCTTGGGGCATGCTGGGCTCCAGCCAGTGGCAGGTGGCCCCGGCGCTGCGGCTGGCCTCGGTGGGCGGAGTGTGGCTGCTGAGCTTCCTGGTGGTGGCCGTCAATGTCGCCGTCGCGCTGCTGGTCCCCCGGCGGACGGTCGCGGTCCGCGCGCCCCGGCTGACCGCGGTGACCGGTCTCGCGGTCATGGCCGCGGCGACCTCCGCGGCGTGGGTGTGGGCACCGCGCCCCGACGTCGACGGCCACGCCCGGATCGCCGTCGTGCAGCCGGGCGTCGTGGCCGGCATCGAGAGCGGGCAGCGGCGGTTCGACCTGGAGGAGCAGCTGACCCGCCGGCTGGTGGGGCAGCACCCCGACCTGGTCGTCTGGGGCGAGAGCAGTGTCGGCTTCGACCTGGGCCACCGGCCGGACCTGGCGCGGCGCATAGCGGCGCTGTCCCGCGAGACCGGCGCCGACGTGCTGGTCAACGTGGACGCCAGGCGCTCCGACCGGCCGGGCATATACAAGAGCTCGGTCCTCGTCGGACCGGACGGCACGACCGGCGAGCGCTACGACAAGATGCGGCTCGTCCCGTTCGGCGAGTACGTCCCGGCCCGCTCGGTGCTCGGCTGGGCGACCTCCGTCGGCCGGGCCGCGGGCGAGGACCGCGGGCGGGGCACCCGGCAGGTGGTGATGAGCGTCGGCCACGGCCTGCGCGTCGGCCCGATGATCTGCTTCGAGACGGCCTTCCCCGACATGAGCCGGCACCTCGCGCAGGACGGCGCGCGGGTGCTGCTCGCGCAGTCCTCGACGTCGACCTTCCAGCAGAGCTGGGCTCCCGAGCAGCATGCCTCGCTGGCCGCGCTGCGCGCCGCCGAGACCGGGCGGCCGATGGTGCACGCGACGCTGACGGGCGTGTCCGCCGCGTACGGCCCGCGCGGGGAGCGCGTCGGCTCCTGGCTGGGCACGGACGAGGGCACCGCGCGCGTGTACGACGTGCCGACCGCGCACGGCGTCACCCTGTACGTCCGCTTCGGCGACTGGCCGGCGCACGGCGCGCTGCTGGTACTGGCCGTGCTGGGCGCGGCGGAGAGCGTGCGGGCGCTCAGGCGGCGCCGGAGCGCTCCAGAACCGTCCGCACCACCCGTTCGCACAGTTCGTGGGTCTCCAGCGCGTCCCGGGCGCTGAGCACCTTCCCGGCGCGTACGGCGTCGAGGAAGAACAGCACGGCCTGCTCGATGCCGCGCTGCCGGGCGACGGGCACCCAGTCGCCGCGCCGGCGCACGGTCGGCTGCCCCTTGTGGTCGACGGTCTCGGCGAGGTTCACCACCTGCCGTTTGGTGTCCTGCCCGGAGACCTCGAGGATCTCCTCCGCGGAACCGCTGAGCCGGTTCATCACGCCGAGCGCGGTGAATCCGTCCCCGGCGAGCTGCAGCACGACGTGATGCAGCAGGCCGTCACGCACACGCGCGCGTACGGTGACGTCGTCGATCTGGCCCGGCACCAGGAACCGCAGGGTGTCCACGACGTGGATGAAGTCGTCGAGGATCATCGTGCGCGGTTCCTCGGGCAGTCCGACGCGGTTCTTCTGCATCAGGATCAGCTCGCGGGGATGGTCGGCGCACTGCGTGTAGCCGGGCGCGTGACGCCGGTTGAATCCGACCATGAGCGGGACGCCCCGCTCCTCGGCGAGCCCGACCAGGCGCGCGGAGTCGGCGAGTTCGTACGCGAGCGGCTTGTCCACATACGTCGGCACGCCCGCCTCCAGGAGCCGGGTGACGATCTGCGGGTGGACGGCGGTGGGGGCGTGCACGAAGGCGGCGTCGAGGCCCTGGGAGAGCAGGGAGTCCAGGTCGGCGTGGCGCCGCTCCGCGGGCAGGTGCAGGCTGTCGGCGACCCGCTGGAGCGTCTCGGGCGTCCGGGTCTGCAGGTGCAGGTCGATCCCGGGCTGGACGCCGAGCACCGGCAGATACGCCTTCTGCGCGATGTCGCCGAGTCCGATGCAGCCGACCTTCACCTGGGCTCCTTCACCGCTCCGCCGTGCCTGACTGCACGGCAGCATACGGGGACCGCGGCGGACGCCAGTCGGCGATGCCGTCGAAGCCGCGCAGGAGCAGGTCCGGGCTGATCCTGGACAGCGCGGCGATCGCGCCGTCGCGCAGGGCGATCCCGGCGCGGTTGCGCATCAGGTCCAGCCGCGCGGCCCTGACGGCCCTGCGGGCGACCGCGGTCGTGCGGGGCAGCCGGGCCGCGGTGTGGGCGGCGAGGTCGTCGGCGTGGTGGGCCAGGACGACGGCGTCCTCGATGGCCTGGTTGCCGCCCTGCCCGAGGGTCGGCGGCATGGCGTGGGCGGCGTCGCCGATCAGCACGGTCCGGCCGCGGTGGTGGGCGGGCAGCGGCCGGGCGATGTGGTGGACGTCGTGACGCAGCACATCCTCGGGGCGGGCGGCGGCGAGAACGGCGGGGACCGGGTCGTGCCAGTGCCCGAAGCGGCGCAGGAGTTCGGCCTGCTCGTCGTCGGCCGCGCGCTGTCCGGCGGGCGTGACGGCGGCGGCGTACGCGTAGACCCTGCCGTCCTTGAGCGGGTGCGTGCCCCAGAGACATCCCCTGCCCCAGGTCTCATGGGAGGGGAACTCGGCGCCGGGCAGGGGGACCACGAGCCGCCAGGTGGTGAATCCGGCGTAGACGGCACCGGGATGACCGGGGAACAGCGTGCGGCGCACGGCGGAGTGGACGCCGTCGGCGGCCACCACCAGGCCGGCTTCCAGGTCGCCGTCGGGGGTGCTCACGCGGGCCGGGCGGTGGTCGTCCCCGGGGTCGGCGAGGCGGGCCTCGGCGGCCGTACGGACGGTGCCGGGCGGAAGGAGGGCGGCCAGGGTGTCGATCAGGGTGGCCCGGTGCAGCAGAACGAGAGGGCCGCCGAACCGCTCGGCCGCCGCGGCGGCGTCCGTCCTGGCGATCCAGCGGCCGGACGGGCTGCGCAGTCCGCCCTCGCCCTGCCAGGCGGCGAGATCACGGATCCGGTCGCCGACGCGGAGGACGTCCAGGGCGCGCAGGGCGTTCGGGGAGAGCGAGATGGCGGCGCCGACGGGCTCCAGGGACGGTGCCCGTTCCAGCACGGTGACCTGCCGCCCACCGAGGTGCAGGGCCGCGGCGGCGGTGAGTCCTGCGATACCGCCGCCGATGACGACGGCGCGTGGCTGCTCGGGCATGGCTCCTCCTGCACAGGGAGACTACATCTGTAGTGGACCGGCGGCTCGACGATACTACGGATGTAGTGCGTCGCACTACGGGTGTAGTCGCCGGGTAGGTTGATCCCCATGTCCGCACGTCCCGAGAGCGCTCAGCGCGCCGATCTCGTCGCCGACACCGCGCTCGCCCTGCTCGCCGAGCGCGGGATGCGTGGTCTGACGCACCGGGCGGTCGACGAGAGGGCCGGGTTGCCGCAGGGCTCGACGTCGAACCTCGCCCGCACCCGGCAGGCCCTGCTGGAACTGGCGGTGCGGCGGCTGGCCGAACGTGAGGCGCGAGTGCTGGCGCTGCACGAGATGCCCGACCCGCGCACCGGAGGTCTCGACTCGCTGGTGGACGGGGTGGCACTGGCCACCCACCGCGCCCTGACCCTCAACCGGGCCCTGACCCTCGCCCGCTACGAACTCTCCCTGGAGGCCACCCGCCGCCCGGAGCTGCGCTCCCACTTCGACGCGGCGGGTGCCCGTTTCCGCGACCAACTCGGTGCGCTGGTCTCGGCGATGGGCTCGACCACCCCGGAGCGGCACGTACTGTCCCTGGTCGCCTGGGCGGACGGGCTCATGTACTCCTGCGTGGCGGGGTCCTTCCACGACCGGGTACCGGAGCTGGACGAACTGCGCGCGGGGCTGCGGGAGTTGCTGGAGGGGATGTTCGGCGCCGGAAAAACCGTGGTGTAACGGCCCGGGTGCGGGCCAAGATCAGGGCATGACGACCGAGCGACGACAAGAGCCTGCCACGAACGCCTCCGAACGCGCCATGCTGGAAGGCTGGTTGGACTACCACCGGCAGACGCTGGCGTGGAAGTGCGAGGGCCTGACCGACGAGCAGTTGCGCACCGCGTCCGTGGAGCCCTCCGAAATGACCCTGCTGGGTCTGGTGCGGCACATGGCCGAGGTGGAGAGGCACTGGTTCCGCAATGTGCTCCTGATGGACGCCCCCGGACCGGTCTACTGCAGCGAGCAGGACCCGGACGGCGACTTCCACGTCACCGACGCGGACACCTGGGCGGAGGCGTACGCCACCTGGCAGTCCGAGATCGAGACCGCCCGCCGGAACGCCGCGGACCTCGGCCTGGACGAGCTGTCGCAGGGCAAGAGCAGGCGCACCGGCGAACCGTTCAACCTGCGGTGGATCTACACCCACATGATCGAGGAGTACGCCCGGCACAACGGGCACGCCGACCTGCTCCGCGAGCGGATCGACGGAGCGACCGGGGACTGAACCCGGCACTCGGCGTCAGCCGCGGGCGCGGTGGCACACCCCTTACGGGGCCCAGGATCACCCGTCCGTGGCATCCTCCGCCCGGCCGCGTTCCGATCACGCTCCGGACCCAGCAGAGTTGCGCGGGTGCATCGTACGACGACCACCGCAACGCTCCTGGTCTCCGTGGCCGTCTCGGCCCTCTCCGGCTGTGTCACGGTCCAGCGGCCGCCGGCGCCCGGCCCGGCGGCGGCCACCACCCCGTTCTCCGTCCCGAGCCCGGACGGCAAGGCCGGGCACCCGGCCGTGCAGGCGCCCGCCCGCGAGGCCCTGGAACGCGTCGGCGACCCGCGCGGCTCCTCCACCCCGGCCACACCGCCCCGGGCGCCGTCCGAGGCGGCGCCGCCCGGCAAGCGGCAGCCCCCGGCACCGGCCCACTCCCCCGCCCGGCCCCCGGCGCACGCGACCCCCCGGCACCCACGGCCCGCGCCCCCGCCGCGCGCCCACCACCCCGGCGCCAAGCACGCCCTGCCTCCGAACACGGACCTCTGCGCCCTCGGCAGGCAGTACGGCGGCTGGAAACCGGACAGCCCGGAGACCAGAATCTGCCACCAGACGTACGACCGCTGACCCCGGAGCTGCCGGATCCTGAGCCGCCGGGGCCCCGGGTCCGGCCTACGAGCGCTGCCGCGGTGGGCCCCCCGCGGACGGGCCAGGTCCGTCCTCGCCCAGTCGCAGTGCGAGGCGCTGGATGGCCGAGCGGACGCCGTCGCCGTAGCTGTCGCGGCCGAGCGCGCCCGCCGCGGTGCGGGCGTGGTGGAGATGGTCGCGGGCGGCCTCGCGGTGGTCGAGTTTCGCGTAGTCGGCGGCGAGGTTGAGGTGCAGGGACGGGTACAGGGCGCGGGCCGCGGGCGCGCCCTCGCGCTCGGCGCGCCGGTCCCCCGTGAGCTCCTGGGCCGCCAAGAGCGCCCTGAGATCCCAGGCCAGCTCGTCCGCGGGGTCGTCCTGGGTGTCGGCCATGTAGTGGGCCAGCGTGCAGCGGTGCAGCGGATCGCCGTCCTCCCCGATCTCCGCCCACAGGGCCAGGAAGCGACCCCGGGCCTCCTCGCGGTCCCCGGCGTGATGCAGCAGGACGGCCTGCCCGATCCGTGTCAGCACGGCGTCCGACGACGCCTGCTCCTGTCGCTCCACCACCGCACGCCCTCCAGATCTGGCCCCGGCCCACGCCTCCGCCCACGACGCTAATCGCGACCCCCGCCGATCAGGGCGCCCCCGCGCCCACGTCACCCCAGGTTCGGGATCCGCCAGTCGATCGGCTCGTGCCCCTGCCCTGCCACCGCCTCGTTGATCTGCGTGAAGGGACGGGAGCCGAAGAACTTCTTCGCGGACAGCGGCGACGGGTGCGCACCCTTGATCACCACATGCCGGGACTCGTCGATCAGCGGAAGCTTCTTCTGCGCGTAGTTGCCCCACAGGACGAAGACCGCAGGGTCGGGCCGGCCGGCCACCGAGCGGATCACCGCGTCGGTGAACCGCTCCCAGCCGCGGCCCTTGTGGGAGTTGGCCTCGCCACCGCGCACCGTGAGCACCGCGTTCAGCAGCAGCACGCCCTGCCGCGCCCACGGCATCAGGTATCCGTTGTCCGGGATCGGCGTGCCCAGCTCCTCGTGCATCTCCTTGTAGATGTTGCGCAGCGACGGCGGGACCTTCACCCCGGGGCGCACCGAGAAACACAGACCATGACCCTGGCCCTCGCCGTGGTAGGGGTCCTGACCGAGGATCAGGACCTTCACCTTGTCGTACGGCGTGGCGTCCAGCGCGGCGAAGACCTCCTCGCGCGGCGGGTGGACGGGGCCCTTCGCCCGCTCCTCCTCGACGAACTCGGTCAGCTCCTTGAAGTAGGGCTGCTGCAGTTCGTCGCCCAGAACCCCGCGCCAGGACTCGGGCAGCATGGCGGTGTCGGTCACGTCAACGTCCTCACGATGTGCGGTCACTTCCAGTTCTCCGAACGTACAGGCGACCACTGACAACGGGCTCCCGCCCGGGAGAACGCCCCGCCTACCAGCTGGTCTTCCGGGACAGCTCCCACATCATCATGATCGTCGACGGGTCGAGCGCCCGCTCACCGCCGGAGATGTCCTCGCTGGCGCCGACGTACACCTTGCCCTGCCACAGCGGCAGCAGCCGTGCGTCGTTCACCAGGATCTGCTGCGCCTGCTGGAACTGATCGACCACGTTCGCGCGGTCGGCCTCGCGGCGCGACTCGGGCAGCAGTTCCTTGGTGATCTGCGGCGCCGGGTAGGGCGTGCCGAGCGCGTTCTGCTCGCCCACGAACGGGGCGATGAAGTTGTCGGCGTCGGGGAAGTCCGGGAACCAGCCGCGCCCGAACACCGGGTACTCGCCCTTCTGGTAGCCCACGACGTACGTCTTCCATGGCCGGCTCTTCAGCGTGATCGTGAACAGGCCGGAGCCGTCGAGCTGCCGCTTGAGCTCCTCGAACTCCTTGGCCGTCTCCGAGCCGTAGCGGTCGGTGGTGTACCAGAAGGTCAGCGGGACCTTATCGGTGATGCCCGCTTCGGTGAGGATCTTGCGGGCCTTGGCGACGCTGGGGTCGCCGAAGTCGTCGAAGAACGCCGTGGTGTGGCCGGTGAGGCCCTTGGGGACCATGGAGTACAGCGGGTCGACCGTGTCGTCGTAGACGTGATGCGCGATGGCGGCGCGGTCGACGACCTGGGCGACGGCCTTGCGTACGGCCGGCCTGGCGGACCAGCGGTCCTTCGGGTTGAACACCAGGTAGCTGATGTCGGTGCCGGCGCCCTCGACGAGCTGGAGGTCCTTGGTGTCCTTGCGCTGCAGGGAGATGATGTCGTCGGCGCCCAGACCCCGGTAGGTGACGTCGATCTGCTTGTCCCGCAGCGCCTTGACCATGGCGGCGGAGTCCTGGAAGTAGCGGATGGTCACCGCGTCGTTTCTTCGGTCGGCGAACCCCTGGTAGTGGTCGTTCCTGACCAGCTCCGCCTTCTTGCCCTCGTCGTACGCCTTCAGGGAGTACGGTCCGGAACCGTCGACCTCGTTGTCCTTGCGCAGCGAGTGCTCGGGGTAGTCGCCGGGGTCCACGATCGACATGGCGGGTGTGGCGAGCACGAAGGGGAAGGTGGCGTCGGGCTTGTTCAGCTTGAAGACCACGTCCCGGTCGCCGGCCACCTGCACCTGGTCCAGGCTGCCGAGCAGCCCCGCCGGGCCGCCGGCCACGTTGATGGTCCTGATCCGGTCGATGGAGTACTTGACGGCTCGCGCGTCCAGCGGGTGCCCGTCGGCGAACTTCATGTCCGGACGCAGTCGGCAGCGGTAGGTCTGGTAGCCGCTGTCGGTGAACTCGCAGCGCTCGGCGGCGTCCGGCTGGGGCGTGGTCGCGCCGTTCGGGTAGGCCAGCAGGGTCTGGTAGATGTTCCGGAAGAGCTCCCAGGAGCCGTCCCAGGAAGCGGCCGGGTCCAGGGTGCTGGGGGCGCTCGTGGTCCCGACGACGATGGGTCCCTTGCCCTCCGGGTCGCCGTGGGAGAAGACGCCGCAGCCGGCCACCAGGGACATGGCCGCGGTCACCGCCGCCGGCCGCAGGCATCGGTTCCGGTTGGACACGCGCACGCTCCTCGATCTGCCATGCCAAGGGGTCGGGGTCGGCAGACCATACCGCAGAGCCCCACCCGCTGAACCTGCTTCGGAGGGAGCTCTTGATCGGTTCGAAACATGACGACGTTGTCATTCCGGCGGACGCGTGCCGGCCGTCGGCGCGGGCGCCGATTCCGCCGCCGGAACATCGACGAAACCGTATGTCGACGAAAGGACGAAGAGACGGGATCGGTGCCCTGCGCGCCGCACGCACCCGGGTCCGCCGGCGGGTCAGCCCACCCCCGCGTTGAGGAAGATGCCGCCGTCGACGACGAGCGTCTGGCCCGTGACCCAGTCGGACTGCGCGGAGGTGAGGAACGCGGCCGCGCCGCCGACGTCGGAGGGCACGCCGAGCCGGCCCAGCGGGTAGGAGGCGGCCGCCTCCTCCTCCCGGCCCTCGTACAGCGCCTTGGCGAACCTGGTCTTCACCACGGCCGGCGCGATCGCGTTGACCCGCACCCTCGGCGCGAACTCGTGCGCCAGCTGCTGGGTCAGGTTGATCATCGCCGCCTTGCTGACGCCGTAGGCGCCGACGAACGGCGAGGCCGACAGGCCCGCGACCGAGGCGATGTTCACGATCGCGCCGCCGTTGTCCTTCTGCCAGGCGTGCCAGGTGCGCTGGGCGAAGCCGAGCGCGGAGACGACGTTGGTCTCGAAGACCTTGCGCGCCACGTTCAGATCGAGGTCGGCGATCGGTCCGAACACCGGGTTGGTGCCGGCGTTGTTGATCAGGAAGTCGACGCGGCCGAACGCCTCCATGACGCGCTCGACCACCTCGGCCTGGTGGGCCTCGTCGTGGGCCTTGCCCGCGACCGCGACGGCCCGGTCGGAGCCGAGCCTCTCCACGGCCTCCTTCAGGGCGTCCTCGTTGCGGCCGGTGATGCACACCCGGTCGCCCCGGGCGACCAGCGCCTCGGCGATGCCGTATCCGATGCCGCGGCTCGCGCCGGTGACGAGGGCGACCTTGCCGGAAAGTTCAGTCATGTCCCTGATCCCTAGTCGAGCGGCCCGCCGGCCACGTACAGCACCTGGCCGGAGACGAAGCCGGCCGCGTCGCCGGTGAAGAAGGCGATGGCGTTGGCGATGTCCTCAGGCTCGCCGACGCGCTGCACCGGGATCTGGGTGGCGGCCACGGCCTTGAAGTCCTCGAAGCCCATGCCGACGCGCTCCGCGGTGGCCTTGGTCATCTCGGTGGCGATGAAGCCGGGCGCGACGGAGTTGGCGGTGATGCCGAACTTGCCCAGCTCCTTGGCGAGGGTCTTGGTGAAGCCCTGCAGACCTGCCTTGGCCGCCGAGTAGTTGACCTGGCCGCGGTTGCCGAGCGCCGAGGACGACGAGAGGTTGACGATCCGGCCGAAGCCGGCGTCCACCATGTGCTTCTGGCAGGCGCGGCTCATCAGGAAGGAGCCGCGCAGATGGACGTTCATGACGGTGTCCCAGTCCGAGACGCTCATCTTGAACAGCAGGTTGTCGCGGAGCACACCCGCGTTGTTGACCAGGATGGTGGGCGCGCCGAGTTCCTCGGCGACGCGCGCGACCGCCGCCTCGACCTGTGCCTCGTCCGAGACGTCGGCGCCGATCGCGACGGCCTTGCCGCCGGCCGCGGTGATCTTCTCCACGGTGTCCTTGCAGGCGGCCTCGTCGAGGTCGATCACGGCGACCGCGCGTCCCTCGGCGGCCAGCCGTACGGCGGTGGCGGCGCCGATGCCGCGCGCGGCACCGGTGACGACGGCGACCCGCTGCTCAGTGGTGGACATTGGTGCTTCTCCTCGCCCTTGAGAGAACCTGATCTATGGTGAGCGACCGCTTAGTACCTTCGGTGCATGCGACGCTAGAAGCCGTGGCACCCGGTGTCAACGGCCCTCCGGGTGCATGTGATCCATTACCTCACCAGAAGGTCCAGCAACCGCTCGGCCTCCGCGGCCGGGTCGGTGGTCAGTCCGCTGTGCACCGGACCGGGCTGGACGACGGTGGAGCGGGGCGCGACCAGCCAGCGGAAGCGCCGCCCGGCGTCGTCGCCCGCGGCCTGCCCGGCCGCCGCTCCCCCGGCGCACACGCTCTCGATCGCGGCGAGCGCGGCGCGCACACCCGCGACGTCCGCGTCCGGATCCAGGGCGAGCAGCCGTGACTCGTCCAGGTGGGTGCGCGCGCCGACGTAGGCGCGGGCGCGGCTGTAGACGAGCACGCCCGCGTTGACGCACTCGCCGCGCTCGACGCGCGGGACGACGCGCAGCAGGGCGTACTCGTAGACGTCGCGGTCGTCCGTCCGGCCGGCCCGGACGATGTGGCGGTCGCCCGCGCGGCCGCCTCCGGCGAGGTGACGCTCGTTCACCGTGCCTCCTCGATGCCGTGGATGCGCTCGTGGATCACGGCGGCCCGTGCGAGCAGCGGTCGTGCGTAGGCCCGCCGCAGGTCGTCGGGCGTGTCGAAGCCGGGCTCACCGGTCAGCCAGGCGTCCGGGACCTCCGCGGTCACCTCGGCGAGCAGGTCCTCGGTGATCAGGGGCGCAAGCCGCTCCGCGGCGGCGGCGACGTCCGGCGCGAAGGGCGCGAGGACGTGCTCCGAGGCGTCGTACGGCCGGCCGGCCGAGGCCTGCGCGCCGGGCCAGTTGTGGTGCCAGATCATCGTGGCGCCGTGGTCGATGAGCCACAGCTCACCGCGCCATCTGAGCAGGTTGGGGTTGCGCCAGGAGCGGTCGACGTTGTTCACCAGCGCGTCGAACCAGACGATCCGGCCCGCCTCCTCGGAGTCCACCGGGAAGGCGAGCGGGTCGAAGCCGAGCGCTCCGGAGAGGAAGTCCATGCCGAGGTTGGTGCCGCCGCTGGACCTGAGCAGTTCCTGCACCTGTTCGTCGGGTTCGCCGAGCCCCAGCACCGGGTCCAGGTCGACCGTCACCAGGCCGGGCACCCGCAGCCCCAGCCGGCGGGCGAGTTCCCCGCAGACGACCTCGGCGACGAGTGTCTTGCGGCCCTGTCCGGCTCCGGTGAACTTCAGGACGTACGTCCCGAAGTCGTCGGCCTCGACGAGCCCGGGCAGCGAGCCGCCCTCACGCAGCGGGGTGATGTAGCGGGTCGCGATGACGTCCTTGAGCACCGCCCCACTTTACCGGTGCGGCGCCGGTGCGTTCGGCGGCCGACGGATTCACCGCCGGCCGGGGTCCGGCCCCATCTGAACACCGGATGCCCGCCGCCCGTACCCCTGGACGCGCCAGGACGCTCCGCGCGGAACCCGCGTGGACCTGCGCGGAATCCGCTCGGAACCATTCGGAACCACATGGAGAGGGGAACGTCGGCATGACCAGTGAATCGCTTCGCCCCCAGGGGGCACCGGCCCGCCGCACGGTGGTGGCGGCGGTGGGCGCGGCGGGGCTCGCCGCCGCGCTGACCGCGTGCGGATCGAAGGACACGTCCGGTTCCAGTACGTCCACCACCCAGAACGGCTCCGGCACGGCGGGCGGTTCGGGCGGTGACGGCGCCGCGGCGGGTTCCGGTGGCGCCGCGCTCGCCCGGACCTCCGACATTCCGGAGGGCGGCGGCAAGGTCTTCGGCAGCGTGGTGGTCACGCAGCCGGCGAAGGGCGAGTTCAAGGCGTTCTCCTCGGCCTGCACCCACCAGGGCTGCGCGGTGAACCGGATCGCCGACGGCGTGATCGTCTGCCCGTGCCACCAGAGCGAGTTCTCCGCCGCCGACGGCAGTGTCAAGAAGGGCCCGGCCCTGAAGCCGCTGCCCGCCAAGGACATCACGGTCGCGGACGGGGAGATCAGGCTCGCCTGACACCCGCGGGGGTGGGGCGAGTCGTAGCGGGGGGGCCGTCGGAGGGTGCCCCCGCGCATGGGAGAGGAGAAGAGAGAGCCGCATGACCGTCACTCAGCGCCGGGGCCGGAAGATCATGATGACGCCGGGCGAGCTGGACGAGTTCCTGACCACCCAGCGCACCTGCCGGGTCGCCACCGTGTCACCCGGCGGCGCTCCGCACGTGAGCGCGCTGTGGTTCGTCTGGGACGGCACCTCGTTGTGGCTCTACTCCGTGGTGCGCAGCAGGCGTTGGGCCGACCTGCGCCGCGATCCGCGGGTGGCCGTGATCGTCGACACGGGCGAGGAGTACGAACAACTGCGGGGCGCGGAGCTGTCCGGCAGGGCGGAGGTCGTGGGCGAGGCACCCCGTACCGGGGAGCTGTGCGCCGAACTCGACCTGCCCGAGACGCTGTTCGCCCGCAAGAACTTCGGCCTGGAGGAGATGCCGTACGACGGCCGGCACGCGTGGCTGCGACTGACCCCGGAGAAGATCGTCTCCTGGGACTTCCGCAAGCTGGGACCGGTGCAGGACGGGCCGGGTCTCAGGTGATCCGCGCGCCCACCGTCCGCAGGGCGTCGACGGCCGCGCGGATGGAGGGCCGGCGGTCGGCGTCGGCGCGCCAGACGGCGTAGATGTGCCGTCGCACCGCCTGCCGCACCGGGACGGTCCGCACCCCCGCGGGCAGCGGCCCGCGCCCGAGCCGGGGTGCCACGCACACCCCCAGACCGGCGGCGACCAGGGCGAGCTGGGTGGCGTGCTCCTCGGCCCGGTGGGCGATGCGCGGCTCGACGCCCTTGGAGCGCAGGGTGTCCAGCAGCCACTCGTCGCAGAACTCGGCCTCGCCCCAGGTGACCCAGTCGTCGCCCGCGAAGTCCTCCAGGTCGACCTCGGCGCGGTCGGCGTGCGGGTGCGCGACGGGCAGTGCCACGTCGGCGGGGTCGTCGAGGATCGCGGCCCGGGTGAGCCCGTCCGGCACGGGCAGCGGCTTGTTGTACCAGTCGAGGACGACGGACAGGTCCACGTCGCCGCGCAGCACGGCGCGCACGGCGGCGGCAGGCTCCATCTCCGCGGTGCGGACCCGCAGGCCGGGATGCCGGTCGCGCAGATGGGACAGGGCGGCCGGGAACAGGCCGCGCGCGGCGGTCGGGAACGCGCCGAGGCGCAGCTCGCCGACCACCTGTCCGCGCTGTGCCTCCAGATCGGCCTGGGCGAGCTCGACCTGGGACAGGATGCGCGTGGCGTGCTCGGCGAGCAGCCGGCCGGCGTCCGTGAGCCGGACTCCCCGGCCGTTCTTGGCCAGGAGCTGCTGGCCCACCTCCCGCTCCAGCTTCGCCATCTGCTGGGAGACGGCCGACGTCGTGACGTGCAGTCCCTCCGCGGCGCCGCTGACCGAGCCGTGCCGCGCGAGGGCGTCAAGGGTACGCAGGCGCTCCAGATTCAACATATAAGCGATGCTACGAGATATCCCACGCGAATTCTCGATTGTGCTACGAGGTCCTGGGCGTGCATGGTACGACCATGAGCAGCACCTCGTCGGCCTCCCCGCAGGCCCCGCAGTCCCCGCCCGGCCCGGTGGGACCGGCCCGCCGCCCCGTGCACTGGCGGGTCCGTTTCGCTTTCCTGTCGCTGGTCTGGGGCTTCAGCTTCCTGTTCATGAAGGTGGGCACGAACGGCTTCGCCCCCTTCCAAGTGACCCTCGGGCGACTGGTGTTCGGCACGGCGGTGCTCGCGGTGGCGATGGCGGTGAAGCGGGAGCGGCTGCCGCGCGGCGGACGCACCTGGGGGCATCTGGCGGTCGCGGCGTTCTTCCTCAACGCGCTGCCGTTCTCGCTCTTCGCGTACTCGGAGCTGACGATCCCCTCCACCCTCGCCGGGATCTGCAACGCGACCTCGCCACTGTGGGGCATGGCGCTGTCCCTCGTCGCCCTCTCCGAGGACCGCCCGACGCGGCTCCGGGTCGCGGGCCTCGGGCTGGGCTTCCTCGGTGTGCTGACGGTGCTCGGCGCCTGGCAGGGCTTCCACGGACTGGACGCGGGCGGCACGGCGATGGCGCTGCTGGCCTCGCTGAGCTACCCGGTCGGCTGGATCTACGTCCGCCGCACCCTGGCGGGTTCCACCGAGTCCCACCTGTCGCTGACCGGCGGGCAGTTGCTGCTGGCCACGGCGCAACTGGCCGTCGTCACACCGCTGTTCACCAGCGCTCCGGACCATCTGCCTGTCATGCCGCTGCTCGCGATCGCCGCCCTGGGCGCCCTGGGCACCGGCTTCGCGATGCTCGTCCAGTACGGGCTGGTCGCGGAGGTCGGGCCGACGACGGCCCAGATGGTCACGTACTTCGTCCCGGTGATCGCCACCGCTGCCGGCGTCGCCGTGCTCGGCGAGACCCTCACCTGGTCGACCCCGGTCGGCGCGGTGATCGTCCTGGCGGGCGCGGCGCTGACACAGGCCCGCCCGAAGAGCGGCGGCACCTCGGCCCGGCCCGGCACACCCCGGCCGGACCAGGCACCCGCCCCCGTCCCGACGACTCCCGAGTCACCCTCCCGCCCGGAGCCGGCCACGACAGCCTAGGGTCCGCAAGAGGAGTGGTCGCCTCGGATCCGGGCGTGGGACCCGGAGGGCCGGACGAGGATCCGCCGCCGAGCCGAGAAGGGCGACGCCCGGCTCCGTCGCAGAAGCACGAAGGCCCGACGCCCGGCCCCACCGCAGGACCGCGAAGGCCCGACGCCCCCGTGCTCCCTAGTGCTGTGACCGGAAAGGTTTGCCGGAAAGCTCGCGGCGTCCGGTGCGGTGCATCGCAAGGCGGAGCATCGCCCGTGTACTGGATGTACTCGGGTGATGCGACAACGCGGCGAGGTGCCGTGCCGGGCGTCGCGAGCCGGTGAACCTTTCCGGTCGCAGCACTAGACGTAACTCCGCGCGGGCGCCGGGCGCAGGGCCGTCGCCACCGCGTCCGCGAGCCGCTCGGTCTCCTCGTCCCGCAGGGTGGAGACCGTGATCCGGACGGCGGGCGGGGCGGCGAGCCGGTAGCGGGCGCCGGGGGCGACGGCCCAGCCGGCGTGCAGCAGGCTCGCGACGACGCCGGTCTCGTCCGGCACGGGCACCCACACGTTCATGCCGCTGCGCCCGTGGGCCGCAATGCCGCGGTCGGCCAGCGCGCCGGTCAGCAGGTCGCGGCGCCGCCGGTAGGCCGCGGCCACCACGTGCGAGTCCAGGGCGTCGTCCGTCCACAGCCGCACCACGGCGCGCTGGAGCAGGCGGCTCACCCACCCGGGCCCGAGGCGCTGCCGGCCGCGCGTCCGGTCGACCGTGGTCCCGTCCCCGGTGAGCACGGCGAGCCGCAGGTCGGGGCCGTACGCCTTGGCGACCGAGCGCAGGAGGGCCCAGTGCCGGGTGGCGCCGGCGAGCGGATGCAGGGGCAGGTCCACGATGCCGTGGCCGTGGTCGTCCTCGATCAGCAGCGTCTCCGGATGCTCCCGGAGGACGGCCCGCAGGGCACGCGCGCGCGTGGCGCTCACCGCGGCGCCGGTCGGATTCTGCGCCCGGGCCGTGACGATCAGCGCGCGGGCACCGTCCGCGAGGGCACGGCGGACGTCGTCGGCGCGCGGGCCCTCGTCGTCGACACCCACCGGCGCCGTGCGCAGTCCCAGCGCCGGGACGAGGTCGAGGGTGCGGCCCCATCCGGGGTCCTCGACGGCGACGGTGTCACCGGGCTTGAGGTGGGCGGCGAGGACGCGCTCCACCCCGTCCAGCGAACCGGACAGGACGGCGAGCGGACCGTCCGGCACCCCGTCGGCGTCCAGCGCGGCACGGGCCATGCGGGCCAGCTCCGGCTCCACGGCCACGTCCCCGTAGAGCACCGGCTCACGGTCGCCCAGCGCGGCGGCCGCCGCGAACGCGGGTGCCAACGGCGGCAGCAGCGCCGGGTCCGGGTTGCCGCTCGACATGTCGCGCACACCCTCGGGCACGTCCACGCGGACGCTGTCCCGTCCGGTCGTGGCGGGTGCGGGCCGCACCCGGCTGCCGCGGCGCCCGGCGGTCTCGATGACCCCGCGCTCGCGCAGGGTGCGGTACGCGGCGGCGACGGTATTGGGGTTCACCCCGAGCTCGACGGCCAACTCCCGCATGGGCGGCAGTGGTTGGCCCGGTTCCAGGTCTCCCGAGCCCACCGCGCGCTCGACGCTCGCCGCGATCTCTGCTGCGCGCCGCCCCTCGATCCGGTATTCTCCTAGCACAAAGCAGATTATGCACTAGTGCAATGGAGAGCACAAATGGGGGAGACCCAGCCGCCGGCGTCGCCGTCCGCCGCCTACGCCCCGACCGACCGGACCGTTCCCACCCGCTCCGCCGACCGGGCGTCGTACGACAAGGAATTGGTGCACGCGATACTCGACGAGGGCTACGTCTGCCACCTCGGTTTCGTCCGCGACGGCGCGCCCGTGGTGCTGCCGACGCTGTACGCCCGGGTCGGCGAGCGGCTCTACGTGCACGGTTCGACGGGCTCGCGCCCGCTGCGGATGGCCGGCAGGACCGACCCCGGGCTGCCGGTCTGCCTGACGGTCACCCATGTCGACGGCCTGGTCCTGGCCCGCTCCGCCTTCCACCACTCGATCAACTACCGTTCCGTGGTGGTGCACGGCACCGCCCACCAGGTCACCGACCCCGAGGAGAAGCGCGCCGCGCTGGACGCGCTGGTCGACCACGTGGTGCCGGGCCGCTCCGCCGACTCCCGCCCCGCCAACACCAAGGAACTGGCCGCGACCGCCGCGCTCCGCCTCGACCTGGACGAGGTCTCCGCCAAGCTGCGCACCGGCGGCGTGAACGACGAGCCCGAGGACCTCTCCCTCCCGCACTGGGCCGGCGTGATCCCTGTCGACAGGCAGTACGGCGCCCCGCTCCCGGCCCCCGACCTGACTCCCGGTACGGAGCTTCCCGGCTATCTCACGGCGCTGTGACGCCGGTTCACGCGTGAGACGCGTCCGCAATCCCGGAGGCGGCCGGGCGGACCCGCCCCGATGGCGACCCGGCGGGGCCCTCCCGGTGGCGGGTCCGCGACGCGGGGCCCTCCGGTGTCAGACGAGGGCCGGTGCCTTCGCCGGCGTCCGTGCTCCCCGCGCCTCCGTCAGGGCGAGGCCCGCGACCGAGCCGAGCATCAGGGCGGTGCCGAGGAGGGTGGCCGGCGTCAGGTGTTCGCCGAGCAGGGCGACGGCCAGCACCGCCGCCGCGACCGGCTCGACGAGCATGATCACCGAGACCGTGGCCGACCGCACGACGGCCGCGCCCGCGAAGTAGAGGGCGTAGGCCAGGGCCGTGGGCACCGAGGCGATGTACGCCAGCAGCCACAGCACCTGTGCGGGGTCGCCGGTGTGCGGCACCAGCCCTTCCCGCAGCGCGAACGGCAGCAGGCACAGGCTGGTGACCGCGAACGCGCCGAGGGTCGAGCCGGAGTGGCCGGCTCCGCCGTCGCGGCCCCACCAGCGCGTCAGCAGCGTCATCGCGCAGTAGCCGGCCGCCGAGATCAGGGCCGGCAGCACGCCCCAGGGCCGTACGGCGGCACCGCCGCTGCCCAGCATCAGCACCCCGAGACCGGCCAGCGCCCCGGCCACGGCGGCGAGGCCGGCCCGGCCGAGCCGTTCGCCCATCGTCAGCCGGGCGCCGAGCGCGATGAGGACGGGCCCGGCACCGAGGGTCACGACGGTCGCCACCGCCAGTCCGGTGGCCGCCACGGCGGCGAAGTACGCCGTTTGGAACACTGCGAGACCGACGCCGGTGGCACCTGCCCGCATGAGCCGGCGGACGGGCGGCACGGGCTCGGCCGGCCGCACGCGCGGCCGCAGCAGGCGCGCGGCCAGCAGCAGGACGAAGCCGATGGCACAGCGCCAGAAGGACAGGGTGACCGGCCCGATGTCACTGGTCCGGTAGACCAGCGAGGCCGCGGCGCCGGCGGTGCCCCAGGCGGCACCGGCGACGATCAGGTAGAGCAGGCCGCGCCCGACGGGCAGGCCGGGAGAAGCATGGGACATGATTCGTCTCCGCAGAGGCGCAGAAGTTCGGGAGGCAGGACCCCGTCGGCCGGGGTCGTGCGGACTTCCTCTGCGGGCAGCACCGTTCGGCCCGGCTCACCAGCCGGGCGCGCTCACCGGAGGCCCGCCTCAGGCGGCCGGAGGCGGAAGAACGAGTGCGTCCGAATGCATGATCCGCACTCTAGGCGGCCGTTCCCCGGGCCGACAACTCCCTTTCCGCCCCGCCGCTCGCCACCGGGTCCGCCGAGCCCTTCGACGGTGCGGAGGACTGCGCGATGAACGCGCCCAGCAGGACGACCGCGCCACCGACGACCTGCGGGGCCGAGAGGCGCTCGCCGAGCAGCACCCAGGCCAGCACGGTCGCGATGACCGCCTCCAGGCAGGCCACCACCCCGGCGACCTGCGGCGAGAGCCGCCGTACGGAGAGCACCCCGGTCACGTAGGCGAGGACCGTGGCGACCAGCACCACCCACAGCAGCAGGGCGATGGCCGGGACGGACGTGCCGTTCATGTCCGCGCCGTGCGCGAGCACCGACCAGTCCATGCTCCAGGGACGCGCGACGACGGTCAGGACCGCGGCGCCGATCAGCAGCCCGTAGGCGATGACGCCGAGCGGGTTCGGGGCCTCGTCGCCCGCGTCTCCGCCCTGGTCGGAGAGCACGAAGTAGCCGACCTGGCAGCAGGCCGCGCCGAGCGCGAGCAACAGTCCGAGGACGTCGAAGCTCAGGCCGGACCACACCTCGACGACACAGGCGAGTCCGCCCGCCGCGAGGATCACGCCGAAGGCGGCGGCCCGGGTGACCGGCCGGCGCTGCACGAACCGGACCCAGCCGAGCACCAGGGCGGGCGCCAGGTACTCGATGAGCAGGGCGACCCCGACGGGGATCCGGGAGAGCGCGGCGAAGTAGCAGGCCTGGACGCCGGCGACGGCGAGCAGGCCGAACCCGGCGAGCAGGGCGGGGCGGGTGCGCAGCAGCGCGCGGTGGCGCACGGCGAGCGGCAGCATGACCAGGGCCGCGCCGGTGGCGCGCAGCCACACCACGTGCAGCGGGTCGAGCCCCGCCTCGATCAGCGGTTTGGCCGCGACGCCGGAGCCGCCGAAGGCGACCGCGGACACGAGCGCGAGACCGAGCCCGACCCCCTTGCCGGAACGGCACTGACTGATCTGAGACGTACGCACCGGCACATGATGACAGGCGATGACATGACCGTCACCTTCGATGGCACCTGTCTCATCGCCTGGACGGCAACATCACCGGGCACACCGGGCGAAAGACCTGGAACCGCGCGTCTCAGCGGGCGGGCCCGCCGTCCGTCGCGTACTCCCCCGGACACTCCTTGGCATCGTTGTCCAGCCGCGCGGCCAGCTCCCGCGCATCGATCGCGGCGCCGGTGAGCACCTCGACGGCGCGCGCCCGCGGGTCCGCGACGATCCCCGCCAGCAGGTCCACGCCGCGCGCCAGGCCGTCGCCGCGCCGGGCGGCGCGCTCGCAGGCGTGTTCCAGGGCGGCGGAGGCCGTCGGCGAGAGGCCGCCGGCCTCCGTCACCACGGGCAGGGCGCCCGAGTCCTCGACCGCGCCATGCCAGCGCAGGCCGTATCCGATGCTGCGCTGCACCAGATAGCCGAGCAGCCGGGCGATCCGCGGTCCGCCGTCGAACACGGCACGCACCTCGGGGTCGGATTCCAGGAGCGTGTGCAGCAGGTGGGCGGTGTCGGTCTGCCGGTCCCCGTCCCGGACCGCCCTCCTGCGGGCACCGGCGACCACCGCCGCCAGTTCGGCACTGAGCCGGGCGTCGTCGTCCGGACGGACGGCGTCCTGCCCGAAGGGCGGCTGCCGGGGAACACTGGATTGCACATCGTCCAGCTCACCAGCCTCTCCCGCTCCGGTCATCCCCGGCGGGGAGCATTTCGGCGTCCCACGGAAAGTGGACCCGAGGGGATGAAATCTCCTCCTTACGGATGAGATCAGGACGCATCCCCACAGCGGCTCCCCGGGGAGCGCACGGACACGCGGGACCCGGTCACCCCCCGATACGGAGGGCTCCCGGGTCCCGTTGCCGACCACCGGTCCTCGTCGGCGGTCAGTCCTCGTCCGCGAGGATGAGGTACAGCTTCTTGCGGGCCTCGTTGATGACACCGAGCGCCTTGTCGCGCTGCTCCTTGCTCCCGGTCTTCCACACCTGGCCGAAGGCCTCCATCAGGCCGAAGCCGGCCTGCCGGATCTCACCGAGGGCCTCCCAGTCGACACCGCGCGAGGCCTCCTCCCAGGGCGCGTCCGGCCCCTCGTCGGCCGCGGCACGGCCCGCCTCGGTGAGCGAGAACAGCTTCTTGCCGCCCTCGCTCTCGCTGACGATCAGGCCCTCGTCCTCCAGCAGTTGGAGAGTGGGGTAGACCGAGCCGGGGCTGGGCTTCCACGCGCCGCCGCTGCGCTCGGCGATCTCCTGGATCATCTCGTAACCGTGCATGGGCCGGTCCTTCAGCAGGGCCAGGATCGAGGCCCGTACGTCACCGCGCCGGGCCCGGCCACGCGGTCCGCCGCGCCCTCGCCCACCCCAGTGCCCCGGGCCGAAACCAGGACCGAACCCCGGCCCGCCCGGGCCGAAGGGCCCGAAGGCCGCCCGGCGCTCCTCGAAGCCGCCGCGGTCACGCCGAGCTCCGCCCTGCCGGTGCCCGTGCTCGTATCCGTGGGTACGCATCGCAACCACTCCATTCCATCGACGATCCGTCGCGATGCTTCAACGATATATCGGGACAGTTCGTTTGGCCAGCCCCTCCGAACTGCGGCGTTCCCTGTCCCGAGGCCGCCGGCCCCGGATTGGCCTTGGTCCGCCGTTCACCGGAGGCCGTACGGTCGGGGCATGCGAATCCGAATCGTCGACGCGTTCACCGACCGCCCCTTCGCCGGCAACCCCGCGGGGGTGCTGCTGCTGGATGCCTTTCCCGGTGACGACTGGCTTCAGAAGGTGGCGCTGGAGGTCAACCACGCCGAGACGGCGTTCGCCCACCGGCTGCCCGAGGGCGGCGAGGCCGACTGGGCACTGCGCTGGTTCACGCCCGCCACCGAGGTCGCGATGTGCGGTCACGCCACCCTGGCCACCGCCCATGTCCTGCGCACGACGGGTGCCCACGAGGGACCGGTGCGCTTCGCCACCCGCAGCGGAGTGCTCATCGCGAGCCCGGCCGGCGACGGCGCGATCACCCTGGACTTCCCGACCGCCCCGCTCACCGAGGTCGACGTCCCCGACGGGGTCGCCGGGGCCCTCGGCGCCGAACCCCGCACCGCCTACGACACCGGAGTGAATGTCGGCGACCTGATCGTGGAGCTGGCCGACGAGAAGACCGTGCGCGGCCTCGCCCCCGACCACAAGGCCCTCGCCGCCTACTCGGCGCGCGGCATCATCGCCACCGCCCGGGCCGAGGACCCCTCCCGGGGCTACGACTTCGTCTCCCGCTGCTTCTTCCCCAACGTCGGCATCGACGAGGACCCGGTCACCGGCAGCGCCCACACGGCCCTGGCCCCCTACTGGTCCGAACGCCTCGGCCGTACCGGTCTCACCGGACTCCAGGCCTCCGCCCGCTCCGGCCTCGTACGCACGGAACTACGCGGTGACCGCACCCTTCTCACCGGCCACGCCGTCACCGTCATCGAGGGCGACCTGCTCGTCTAGGAATGCGGAGGGGGCGTACGACCGTGTCGTACGCCCCCTGGCAATCTCCCCCGGCCGCTCACGCCGTCGGCAGCCAGCCCACCTTTCCGGCCAGCAGGGCGTAGCCCACGAACGCGCCGATGTCGAGCAGGGAGTGCGCCACGACGAGCGGGCCGATCCGGCCCCACCGCCGGTACAGCCAGACGAAGACCACGCCCATCACCAGGTTGCCGACGAAGCCTCCGATGCCCTGGTAGAGGTGGTACGAGCCGCGCAGTACGGAACTGGCCACCAGCGCGGTCCCCGGGGTCCAGCCCAACTGCCCGAGCCGGCGCAGCAGATAGCCGACGACGATGACCTCTTCGAGGACGGCGTTCTGCAGCGCGGACAGGATCAGCACCGGGAACTTCCACCACACGGCGGGCAAGGCCTCGGGCACCACGGTGAGGTTGAAGCCGAACGCGCGGGCGGCCAGGTAGAAGGCGATCCCGGTGCTGCCGATCACCGCCGCGACCAGTGCCCCGCGGCCGAGGTCCGGCCGGCGGCGGGTGCGGTCGAAGCCGAGTGTGCGCAGGCTGCGCCCCTCGCGCAGCAGGAAATGGGCGACGAGGGCCACGGGGATCAGGGCGGTGGCGATCCCGAACAACTGCCAGGCGAGGTCGAGCCAGGGGCGGCCCGGGGCGGCGGAGGCGTTGAGGGTGGTGGCCTGGTCCTTGAGCCCACCGGGCTTGGTGACCGAACCGACGAAGCTGATCAGCGCGGACACCCCGCTCGCCCCGAGCGAGAGCCCGAGAACGAGCAGTGTCTCGTCGCGCAGGATCCGCCGCGACGGCCGCTCCTGTGGTTGCGAGTCGCCCACCGGCTGTGACTCCGCCAGCACACCTGCCTCCAGTTCGGTCGTCCCGCCACGGGGCACGCCACCCCGCCGCACGGGTACGGCCGGATGCCGGCACGGGTGCGCACGCGCGGCGCCACCGTCGTGGGACGTCACAGCTTGCCCGATCCCTTCCGCGCGGGCACGAGTGCCCCCCGCCTACGGCGAGGCGGCACGGCAGGCCGGGTCCCTCCGCCGATCCCCGGCACAGGGGATCCGCGGTCGCCGCGGGACGGGCCCTGCCCTAGCCTGCCGGAACCGGTTCGGGCAGGCCGATCGGCCAGGTGTGGGCCGGCTCGCCGAGCTTTGTCAGCTCGCGGTAGCGCCGGGTGGTGGCGGCCAGGGCGGCCTCCCGGTCCAGCCCCTGCTCCAGGGCCCGGTGGAAGGTGGCGGCCTGCCACTCCGCGCCGTTGGTCCGGCGCCGGCACCGCTCCTCGATCACGCCCAGGTACAGGTCCCGGTCGGCGCGCTCCACGCCCCAGGCGCTCAGTCCGGCCTCGGCGAGCGGGAGCAGTTCGTCGCGGACGAGCGTGACGGCGTCGACCTCGGCGGTGCCGGAGTGGCGCCCGCGCCGGGGCCAGGTGAACCGGGCGTCGATGCCGTGCCGGCAGGCGGCGTCGAAGTTGGCGGCCGCGGCCTCGAAGGGCAGCCGGGTCCACACCGGCCGGGACTCCTCGGCAAGGGCGCGCACGAGCCCGTAGTAGAAGGCCGCGTTGGCGATCACGTCGGTGACCGTGGGTCCGGCGGGCAGCACCCGGTTCTCCACGCGCAGGTGCGGCACTCCGTCCGCGACGTCGTAGACGGGGCGGTTCCAGCGGTAGATGGTGCCGTTGTGCAGGACCAGCTCGGCCAGCTTGGGCACGCCGCCCGCGTCCAGCACGTCGAGGGGGTCCTCGCCGTCGCAGATCGGCAGCAGGGCCGGGAAGTAACGCAGGTTCTCCTCGAAGAGGTCGTACGCCGAGGAGATCCACCGTTCGCCGAACCAGGTGCGCGGCCGCACGCCCTGGGCCTGGAGCTCGGGCGGGCGGGTGTCGGTGGACTGCTGGAACAGCGGCGGCCGCGACTCCCGCCACAGCTCGCGCCCGAAGAGGAACGGCGAGTTGGCGCCGACGGCTATCTGCGCGGCGCAGGCCGCCTGAGCCGCGTTCCACACGTCCGCGAAGCGGCCCGGGGTGACCTGGAGGTGCAGTTGCACGGAGGTGCAGGCGGCTTCGGGCGCGATGGACTTCGAGGTGCAGGTGAGATGCTCCACGCCGTCGATGTCGAGGGTGAACTCCTCTCCCCGGGCCGCCACGATCTGATCGTTCAGCAGCACGTAACGGTCGACGTCGGAGAGATTGGAGGAGACCAGGTCGTCCCGGCCGAGGGTGGGCAGAATGCCGATCATCGCTATTCCGGCGTCCACCTCGCCGGCTTTTCGGTCGGCATATGCCAGTGACGTCCGCAGCTCCTCGGCGAGCTGGTCGAATACCCGGTCGCCCAAGCGGTGTGGGGCGATGTTGACTTCCAGATTGAACATGGCGAGTTCTGTTTGGAAGTCACGACTCGCGATGCGCTCGAGAACTTGCGCATTCAGCATTTTCGGCATGCCGTCGGGGCCGACGAGATTCAATTCGATCTCCAGCCCCATGAGGTTCTTCGGCCGGTCGAACCTCCTCTCCTCCAGCAACCGCTCCAGCCCGGTCAGGCACCGCCGCAGTTTTTCGCGGTAGCGGTTGCGGTCCGACAGGTCCAGCTGGCCGGCGACGACCTTCTCCCCCATCGCAGCGTCCCTCCTCGCAGGGCGGGCCGAAGATCCGGCCGCCGGGGTCCCGGTCAGTGGTCAGGTTGGATGATGCCCCGCCAACGCGATCGATAACGTCCCGCCACCGCCTTGCACCGACTACTCTGGCCCGTGTGACCGGAGGCACATTCACGGGGCATGCGGCAACCAGCAGATGCGGGTACCCCATGAAACTCGTGAAAAACGCCGACAAGATCAGGCCGACCGCCATGCGGGCACAACCCGAGGTCATCGCGATACGGCTCACGCGGAGCAGGGATGATTCCCGATTGACTCCGACCGAATAGGCTCTTGCCGTTCACATCGAAAACAGCTAGGCGAAACACCACCTGAACATTTGTCGTATAAACTCTGCTCCACGGCAGAAGTTGGCACCCACAGCCCTGAACCCTGTCAGGAGCCCGTGAGGCAGGCCACGCCCCACACCCCTCGCTCACCTGAGCCCGGCCCCAGCCTCCTCCTGCCCTGAGAGCTGACAACGCCGTCCGCACCCAGCCCGCCCTCGCGCCACCGTGCCTGTCGAATGAGAGGCGACCCACCATGCCGCTGCATGTCCCCCCGGCTCCCGCGCCCGCCCTGCGCTCCGTTCTCACGGCACTCGATTCCCCCACCGCGGTCCGCGAGGCCGGATCCCCCGCGCTTCGCTCCGCCCAGGAACCAGTGACCCCCGAGCTTCCCCTGCCGGTGCACGTCCTGGACCGGATCACCCCCGAGGGCATCACCGCGACCAGGCTGGCCGGGTGGCGCTTCCTCATCCGCTGCGGCGACCACGCGGTGGCCGCGGCCGAGACCGTGCTGACCCCCGACGGCTGGACCTTCTCGCACTTCTTCGAGGGCCCCTACGTCACCTCCACCGAGCGCGCGCTGCGCCAGGCGGAGGCCCTGGGCCAGCCCTACCAGCCGCGTCTGCTGTCCATACCCAGCCTGTACATGCTCACCTTGTGGCTGCACGGCGACCTCTCCGACGACGGCACCACCGGCCACCCGGCCGCCACCGACCTGCTCGTGCCGCTCGCGCCGGCCCCGCCCGGTATCGCGGCCCACCTTCCGCACCGGGTCGCCGACCTGCTCCCGGTCCTCACCCACCGGGCGACTCCGATCCGGCTCATGGGCTCCCCCGCCTGACCTTCCGCCCGCCGATCGGCGTCGTACCCCGCTGCCGGAGATCCCCGGCGGCGGGGTACGACGCCGTTTCAGCCATCCGGCCGCACATGCGCTGGTGGCGGGCTGAACCCGCTCGCACGACCGCGTTCGCGACCGGGGGTCCTATCGGACTAGCCCCATCCGGCCAGTGCGAACCATCCCAAGAGGCGGTGCGCCCGGGGTGAACCGCTCGTGCGTGTGATGCGTCTCCAACCGGTGAGAAGCGGTGCTGCGAAATCCCTGCGGAATCAGGCCCGTGGGGGAACACTGGTTTCGGACCGACTCGACGGGGGGCGGCCATGGAGAACACCATCAGCCGCGGGACACGCACGACAGCCGACAGCGATCACACGACAGAGCGAAAGATCCCCTCAATGTGCCAGCACCAGCCACCGTGCCCGTCAGCCGACTCCGCCGACCGGGAATCCGCCCGTCTCGTGGCGCACCACCCGGAGCAGGGCTGGAGCCTGCTGTGCAACGGCGTCCTGTTCTTCGAGGACACCGGTGAGCTCCTGCCGGACGGCCAGATCATCGCCCCGCACCGCCCGCTGGGCGCCGACCGGGTGGTGACCGCCGCCTAGCACCACCGGGCGGATCCTCTGGACCGCCCGCGGATCACCAGGGGCCGGCGCGCACCCGCGCGAACCGGCCCCGACGCGTGTCCGGGCACGGCCACTCCCGGTGTCCGCGCCGTGACACGGTCGCCGTCCGGGAGCGCACCGTCACCAACCGCGCACGACGCCGGTCAACTCCCGGCAGCACGGCGCGGGTGCCGCGGCCGGTAGTCGAACCAGTCGAAGGCGGCGTTGCCCTCGGTGGCGTACATGCCGATCACCCGCCCGGTGAAGCCGGCCGCGACCTGGGTGGACAGGTAGCGCCCGTCGAGTTCGGCCAGCGCCCGCGTGCCCTCCGGGCCCTCGATCGAGAACGCGATCACGTCCGGGCCGGCCGCTCGTACCCCGGTCGCCGCCGCGGCGCCGGTCGCCGACCGGTCCGGGACCGTGACCGTGGGCGGGGGCACGTCGTCCGTGCGGATGTCCACGACGAGGGTGAGCGGGCCGGGCGGCACCGGATACTCCGCGATCCGCTGCCGCAGCGGCCCGATCCGGGCGACCACGCCCACCACTCCGCCGCCGATCTCCACGTCGTAGTGGTGCGCCTCGTCCAGCCGGACGGACAGGCCGGCCCGGCCGGAGACCGCCTCGACACGCGCCGCCACCCGGCAGTCCGGATGCTGCTGCCGGCGTCCCACGAAGGTGTGGCCGGGCCGGTCGAGGCTGTCGCCGGTCGCGTGGAGGGTCAGCCGGCCAGGATGTTCGCTCAGCGACCAGGAGCCGTCCGGCCTGCTGCGCGGGGAGATCCAGACCGGCGCCAGCGACGCCGCGTCGAAGTCGTCCCGCTCGGGCTGCGGCGGCAGGGGGTGCCAGGCCGCGGGCGCCGGATGCCGCTCGCGCACCGGGCCGACCCGCGGCCAGCCGTCCACCCACTCCACCGGGGTCAGGAAGGTCTCCCGGCCGAGCACGTGGAACTCCGGGAACCAGCCACCGGGCCGGGTGCCGAGCAGCACCATCCACCAGGTGCCGTCGGCCGCCTGCACCAGGTCGGCGTGGCCCGTGCACTGGACGGGCAGGTCGGTGCCGCGGTGGGAGAGGACCGGGTTGTCCGGCGCGGGCTCCCAGGGCCCGCGCGGGGAGCGGGCGCGGGCGATCGAGACGCCGTGGCCGTGCCCGGTGCCGCCCTCGGCCAGCAGGAGGTACCACCAGGCACCGATCCGGTACAGGTGCGGCGCCTCCGGATGCTGAAGCCCCGTACCCGACCACGCGGGCAGCGGACCCTCCAGGACCTTGCCGGTCACCGGGTCGATCCGGGCCACCGACACCCCCGCGACGGCGCACCAGCAGGAGCCGTCCTCGTCCCAGGCGAGGTCGGGGTCGATCCCGGGCAGGTCGATCCAGACCGGGTCCGACCAGGGTCCCCGAGGATCCTCGGCGCTGACCAGGAAGGTGCCCCCGGCCGCGACATTGGTGGTGATCACGTGGAAGCGGCCGTCGTGGTGGCGGATGGTCGGGGCGTAGATGCCGGCGGACGCCGGGAGGCCGTCCGGCAGCTCCAGCTGGCCCGGCCGGTCCAGCACGTTGCCGATCTGCCGCCAGTGCACCAGGTCGCGGCTGTGGAACAGCGGGACCCCTGGGAAGTACTCGAAGCTGGAGCACACCAGGTAGTGGTCCTCGCCGACCCGGCACACGCTGGGATCGGGGTGGAAGCCTCCGATGACGGGGTTCTCGTACATCCGCACGGCCGCACTGTAGGTGCGGCTCCGGAAGCGGACAAGAGGACGCGGACGCAATGTCAGTGACTTGTGGTCAGCTCCCTGAGGGCGACGTTGAGTTGGAGGACGTTCACCCGCGGCTCGCCGATGAAGCCGAGGGTGCGGCTCTCGGTGTGCTCCCGCACCAGGTGCTCGACCCGCGCGACGGGCAGGTGGTTGCGTTCCGCCACCCGGTGCGCCTGGAGCAGCGCGTAGGCCGGGGAGATGTCCGGGTCCAGGCCCGAACCCGAGGAGGTCACGGCGTCGGCCGGAACCTGGGAGGGCTTCACCTGGTAGTCGGACGTGGAGTTGACCCTGACGACCTGGGCCCGTGCCCGCTCGACCGCCTGGACGAGCTTCGGGTTGTCCGCGGCGAGGTTGGTGGCGCCGGAGACGAGCAGCTTGTACTGCGTGTTCACGGTGTTCGCGCTCAGCCCGGCGGCCGGGCGCGGCTGGAAGCAGTCGAGGCCGTAGTGCTGTTGCCCGATCAGGGAGGAGCCCACGACCCTGCCGCTCTCCCTGACCTCCGAGCCGTTCGCCCGGTGCCCGAGAAAGGCCTGGGCCACGCCCGTGACGACAAGCGGGTAGACGACACCGGTGAGCAGGGTCAGCGCGAGCAGCGCCCGCAGGCCCGCCGCCAGTTGACGGCCGGTGTTCACAAGGGACTGGTTCATGTGCGTCAGCCGATCCCGGGAATAAGGGAGATGAGCAGGTCGATGAGCTTGATGCCGACGAAGGGCGCGATCAGCCCGCCGAGGCCGTAGACGGCGAGGTTGCGGCGGAGCATCCGGTCCGCGCTCGTCGGCCGGTAGCGCACACCCCGCAGGGCGAGCGGCACCAGCGCGATGATGACCAGCGCGTTGAAGACGACCGCGGACAGGATCGCCGAGTCGGGCGAGGACAGCCGCATGATGTTCAGCTTGTCCAGGCCCGGATAGACCGCGGCGAACAGGGCCGGGATGATCGCGAAGTACTTTGCCACGTCGTTGGCGATGGAGAACGTCGTGAGCGCGCCGCGGGTGATCAGGAGCTGCTTGCCGATCTCGACGATCTCGATCAGCTTGGTCGGGTCGGAGTCGAGGTCGACCATGTTGCCGGCCTCCTTGGCGGCCGACGTACCGGTGTTCATGGCCACACCGACGTCGGCCTGGGCCAGCGCGGGCGCGTCGTTGGTGCCGTCACCGGTCATCGCGACCAGCTTGCCGCCGCTCTGCTCGCGCCTGATCAGCGCCATCTTGTCCTCGGGCGTGGCCTCGGCGAGGAAGTCGTCGACACCGGCCTCGTCCGCGATCACCCGGGCGGTCAGCGGGTTGTCGCCCGTGATCATGACGGTCTTGATGCCCATCCGGCGCAGTTCGGCGAAGCGTTCGCGCATACCGTCCTTGACCACGTCCTTGAGGTGGATGACGCCCAGGACCCGGGCGCCGTCCTGGTCCTCGGCGGCGACCAGCAGCGGTGTGCCGCCGGCCGCGGAGATCTCCTTCGAGAGGCGGTCGGTGTCCTCGGCGATCCGCCCGTCCCGCTCCTGGACCCAGGCGATGACGGAGCCCGTCGCGCCCTTGCGGATCCTGCGGCCGTCCACGTCCACGCCGGACATCCGGGTCTGGGCGGTGAACGCGATCCACTCGGCCCCGGCGAGCTCGCCCTGGTGCCGCTCGCGCAGCCCGTACCTCTCCTTGGCCAGCACCACCACGGAACGGCCCTCGGGGGTCTCGTCGGCCAACGAGGAGAGCTGGGCGGCGTCCGCCAGTTCGGCGGCGGTGGTACCGCGCACGGGGACGAACTCCGAGGCCCGGCGGTTGCCGAGGGTGATGGTGCCGGTCTTGTCCAGCAGCAGCGTGGACACGTCGCCGGCGGCCTCCACCGCCCGCCCCGACATCGCCAGCACGTTGCGCTGGACCAGCCGGTCCATGCCGGCGATGCCGATGGCCGACAGCAGGGCGCCGATCGTCGTCGGGATGAGGCAGACCAGCAGTGCGACGAGCACGACCATGGTCAGGTGCGTGCCCGCGTGGTCGGCGAACGGCGGCAGTGTGGCGCAGGCGAGGAGGAAGACGATCGTCAGCGAGGCGAGCAGGATGTTCAGCGCGATCTCGTTGGGCGTCTTCTGCCGTGCGGCGCCCTCGACGAGGCCGATCATCCGGTCGATGAAGGTCTCGCCCGGCTTGGTGGTGATCTTGACGACGATACGGTCGGACAGGACCTTGGTCCCGCCGGTCACGGCGGACCGGTCGCCGCCGGACTCACGGATCACCGGCGCCGACTCCCCGGTGATGGCGGACTCGTCGACCGAGGCGACGCCTTCGACGACGTCCCCGTCGCCGGGGATGACGTCGCCCGCCTCGCACACGACGAGGTCGCCGACGTGCAGCTCGGTGCCGGGGACCTCGGTACCGTCCACCCGGTGCGCGACCGTGTCGGTCTTGGCCCGGCGCAGGGTCTCCGCCTGTGCCTTGCCCCGGCCCTCGGCGACCGCCTCCGCGAGGTTGGCGAAGACGACGGTCAGCCACAGCCAGGCGCTGATCGCCCAGCCGAACCAGTCGCCCGGCCGGGTGAGGGAGAAGGCGGTGGTCAGCAGCGAGCCGATCCACACCACGAACATCACCGGTGACTTGACCATCACCCGCGGATCGAGCTTGCGGAGGGCGTCGGGCAGCGACCTGACCAGTTGCCGGGCGTCGAAGAGACCGGCACCGACCCGGCTCCTGCCGGACGGGTGCCCGGTGGGCACGTCGCTGTGGGGTGCCCGGGCCCTGGTGAGTGCGGACATGGAGTCCTCGTGGTTCTGTGTGGAGGTGGTCATCACGCCAGCCCCTCGGCGAGCGGGCCCAGGGCGAGGGCCGGGAAGTACGTCAGACCGACGACGATCAGGACGGCGCCCACCAACATGCCGGTGAACAGCGGCTTCTCGGTGCGCAGGGTGCCCGCGGTGACCGGCACCGGCTGCTGAGCGCCCAGGGAGCCGGCCAGGGCGAGGACGAACACCATCGGCAGGAAGCGGCCGAGCAGCATGGCCAGCCCGGTCGTGGTGTTGAACCAGTCGGTGTTCGCGTTCAGGCCGGCGAAGGCGGAGCCGTTGTTGTTCGCGGCCGAGGTGTAGGCGTAGAGCACTTCGGAGAACCCGTGCGCGCCGGGGTTGAGCGCCGAGTGCGGCGGGGTCGGCAGGGCCATCGACAAGGCGCTGAACACCAGCACCAGCGCCGGGGTGATCAGGATGTAGACGGCGGCCAGCTTGATCTCCCGGGAGCCGATCTTCTTGCCCAGGTACTCGGGGGTACGCCCGACCATCAGACCGGCGATGAAGACCGCGATGACGGCCATGATCAGGATGCCGTACAGGCCCGAGCCGACACCGCCGGGCGCGATCTCGCCGAGCATCATGCCGAGCATCGCGATCCCGCCGCCGAACCCGGTGAGCGAGGAGTGCGCGGCGTCGACGGCGCCGGTCGAGGTGAGCGTGGTCGACGCCGCGAAGATCGAGGAGGCGCCGATGCCGAAACGGACCTCCTTGCCCTCCATCGCGCCGCCCGCGATCCGCAGCGCGCCCTCGTGGTGGGCGAACTCGGTCCACATCAGCAGGGCGACGAAGGCGAGCCAGATGGTGGCCATCGCCGCGAGGATCGCGTAGCCCTGCCGGACCGAGCCGACCATGACGCCGAACGTCCGGGTCAGCGCGAAGGGGATGACCAGGATCAGGAAGATCTCGAAGAGGTTGGAGAACGGGGTCGGGTTCTCGAAGGGGTGGGCACTGTTGGCGTTGAAGTAGCCGCCGCCGTTGGTACCCAGTTCCTTGATGGCCTCCTGGGACGCCACCGCCCCGCCGTTCCACTGCTGTGCGCCGCCGAAGAACTGGCCGACCTCGTGGATCCCGGAGAAGTTCTGGATCACCCCGCAGGCCACCAGCACGATCGCGGCGACCGCGGCCAGCGGGAGGAGGACGCGCACGGTCCCGCGCACCAGATCGGCCCAGAAGTTGCCCAGTTCACCGGTGCGGGACCTGGCGAAGCCGCGGACCAGGGCGACGGCCACGGCCATGCCGACGGCCGCCGAGGCGAAGTTCTGCACGGCGAGACCGGCGGTCTGCACGACGTGGCCCATGGTCTGCTCGCCGGCGTAGGACTGCCAGTCGGTGTTGGTGACGAAGGACGCGGCGGTGTTGAAGGCCTGGGCGGGGGCGACGGAGCGGAAGCCGAGCGAGAGCGGCAGCACGCCCTGGATCCGCTGGAGCAGGTAGAGGAGGAGGACACCGGCCAGGGAGAAGGCCAGCACGGCGCGGATGTACGCGGGCCAGCGCATCTCCGCGTCCGGATCGGCGCCGGTGGCCCGGTAGATCCATCTCTCGAGCCGCAGGTGGCGCTGCCCGCGGTAGACGCCGGCCATGCAGGTGCCGAGCGGAACGTAGGCGAGTGCCAGTGCGGCCATGAGAGCGAGCAGCTGGAGCACTCCGGCGAGTACGGGACTCATGGCGCGGCTCAGAACCTCTCCGGGAAGATCAGGGCGAGGACGAGATAGCCCAGCAGGGCGACGGCCACGACCAGGCCGACGATGTTCTCGGCGGTCACAGCTTCGTCACCCCCTTGACGGCGAGGGCCACGAGCGCGAACACCGCGACCGTGACGACGACGAAGGCCACATCGGCCATCGCGAACTCCTGGAGTGAGGACGAACGGACATCGACGATTCGAGGAAACGACCTCCTCTGCCCGATTCCGAGCGCTGTTGACGGCTCCCATACGGCGGCACACCCACCCTTGACGGCCCCCTGACGACGCGCCACCCGGCCGCGGCGGCGGGGTGGCGTCAGGAACCGGTCCGGCCGCGTCAGGGGCGTGTCAAGGGCGGGTGCCGAAGCGCTCCGGGGGGCCTAACGTCGGACACATGGGACTCCGCGACGACGAGCGAGCCGGCACCGACCCGGTGCCGCGGGAACCCGGCCGCACGGCCCGGACCCATCCGTGGGCGCGGGAACTGCGGACCTCGGTCTGCTGCTCCGTGGCACTGCTCGCCCTGCTGTTCCTGATCGACTGGGGCACGGGCAGCCTCACCTGGTGGCGCGGCGTGCTCTGGTTCACGCTCGCGGTGCTGCTCTTCGTGGTGCTGTGTCCGCCGCGCGTCCGCGCCGGCCGGGGCTGGATCGCCTCCCGGTCGCTGCTGCGCAGCCGCCTGGTCCGTACCGACCTGCTGGTGTCGGTGCGCGCGGTCGACGGTGTCTGCCGCCGGCTGGTGCTGCGGGACTCCCTCGGCGGGCGGGTGGAGCTGGATCCCGAGGTCCTGGTGGACCACCCCGACGTCTGGTACCGCCTCGACGAGGACGCCCGGCACTGTGTGGCCGCGGGCAGGCTCCGGTGCGGGACGGACGAGCTGCGCGACATCTCCGAGCAGGTCGACCGGGAGACCGCGCTGGCGGTGTTCCGGGTCTCGGGACTGGAGTCATGACGCTGGGTGTTCGCCGCCGGGTCGGCTGCCGTCACTCCCCCGGACGGCCCAATGCGCGGTAAAACCTGCGTGTCCGCTGGTCGTGAGGTGATATCGGGATCGCCACGCCCGCCCTTGCCGAAAGGTTGACGCCCGCTCACCCGGGTACTCGTGAGCCCTTGCGTTACTCTCCGCATACGCTGGTGACCCGTCCGCATGACGGCCCGGTCCGTTACGGCCGGTCCGCACGCGAGCCACACCTCAGGAGCAGGGGCAATGGCGACCACCGAGCACCCTCCCAGTCGTCTGCGCGCCTGGATGCTGGAGGGCCTGTCCGACATGGGCAAGGGCATCCAGCAGGCCCCGCACGCCCTGCCGGAGCCCCCGCACAAGGGGCAGCGGTGGTGGAGGGTGATGTGCCTGACCGGCGTGGACTACTTCTCGACGCTCGGCTACCAGCCGGGCATCGCGGCGCTCGCGGCCGGGCTCCTGTCGCCGATCGCCACCCTCGTGCTGGTCCTGGTCACCCTCGCGGGCGCCCTGCCGGTGTATCGCAGGGTGGCGTCGGAGAGCCCGCACGGCGCGGGCTCGATCGCCATGCTGGAGCGGCTGCTGTCGTTCTGGCAGGGCAAGCTGTTCGTGCTGGCCCTGCTCGGCTTCGCCGCCACCGACTTCCTGATCACCATGACGCTGTCGGCCGCGGACGCCTCGACCCACCTGGTGGAGAACCCGCATCTGACGTCCGCGCTGCACAGCCACCAGATGCTGATCACGCTCCTGCTCATCGCGCTGCTCGGCGCGGTCTTCCTCAAGGGCTTCGTGGAGGCGATCGGCGTCGCCTTCGTCCTGGTCGGGGTCTATCTCGCGCTGAACGCCGTGGTGGTGACCGTCGGTCTGTGGCACGTCCTCACCGCCGGCCATGTGGTCAGCGACTGGACCAGCGCGCTGACCGCCCAGCACGGCAACGTCTTCCTCATGGTCGGCGTGGCCCTGCTCGTCTTCCCCAAACTCGCGCTCGGCCTGTCCGGCTTCGAGACCGGCGTCGCCGTCATGCCGCACGTGCGGGGCGACCCGGACGACACCGAGGAGCGGCCCACCGGCCGGATCCGGGACACCAGGAAGCTGCTCACCACGGCCGCGCTGATCATGAGCTGCTTCCTGATCGCCACCAGCTTCATCACCACGCTGTTGATCCCGGCGCCGGAGTTCAAGGCCGGCGGCCAGGCCAACGGCCGTGCCCTGGCCTATCTGGCGCACGAGTACCTCGGCAACACCTTCGGCACGGTCTACGACGTCTCGACCATCCTGATCCTGTGGTTCGCGGGCGCCTCCGCGATGGCCGGGCTGCTCAACCTGATGCCGCGGTACCTGCCCCGCTACGGGATGGCCCCGCACTGGGCGCGGGCGGTCCGCCCGATGGTCCTCGTGTTCACCCTGATCGGCTTCCTGGTCACCTGGATCTTCGACGCCAACGTCGACAAGCAGGGCGGCGCGTACGCCACGGGCGTGCTCGTGCTGATCAGCTCCGCGGCCATCGCGGTGACCATCGCCGCCCGCAGGGCCGGCCAGCACAAGTGGACCATCGCGTTCGGGGTCATCTCGGCCGTGTTCCTCTACACGACCGTCGTCAACATCATCGAGCGTCCCGACGGTGTGAAGATCGGCGCCTGCTTCATCACCGGGATCGTCCTGGTCTCGCTGCTGTCCCGGCTCGCCCGTTCGTTCGAGCTGCGGGTGACGAGCGTGACGCTGGACGGCATGGCGGAGCGGTTCGTCAGGGACATCGCCAGCCGCAAGATCCGGTTCATCGCCAAGGAACCGGAGCGGCAGGACAAGGCCGAGTACCGCGACAAGATCGAGCAGATCCGCAGCGACAGCGACATCCCGCCCACGGAGGACTTCGTCTTCGTCGAGGTGACGGTCACCGACCCCTCGGAGTTCGAGGCCGGACTGACCGTGCGCGGGGAGGTCAGGCACGACCGCTACCGGGTGCTGGCCATGGAGTCCGCGTCCGTCCCGAACGCCCTGGCCGCGCTCCTCCTCCACGTCCGGGAGATGACCGCCCGCACCCCGCACATCTACTTCGAGTGGACCGAGGGCAACCCGTTCGCCAACTTCCTGCGCTTCTTCCTCTTCGGCCAGGGCGAGGTCGCGCCGGTCACGCGCGAGGTGCTGCGCGAGGCGGAGCCGGACCGTGCCAAGCGCCCGCGGGTGCACACCGGCTGAACCGCGCCGGGCGAAGACGGGCGTACACCGGCCGGCCTCCACCGGCTGAGCCGCGCCCGCGAACGGCCCACCCCCAGGTCAGCCTCACACCACCTGCGGCTCTATCGTGACCGGCATGCAGTCCTACACGATCGGGCAGGCGGCCCGGCTGCTCGGCGTCAGCCCGGACACCGCGCGCCGCTGGGCGGACGCCGGCCGGATGGCCACCCACCGCGACGACAGCGGACGCCGGCTCATCGACGGCCGCGACCTCGCCGCGTTCTCGGTCGAACTGGCCCGGAGCGGCGGCGGCGAGGAGGGCCCCTCGTACACGTCGGTCCGCAACGCCTTCGCCGGCATCGTGACCGCCATCAAGCTCGGCGACGTCGCCGCCCAGGTGGAGATCCAGGCCGGCCCGCACCGGCTCGTCTCCCTGCTGACCCGGGAGGCCGTGGAGGAACTGGGCCTGGAGGTCGGCATGGAGGCCACCGCCCGTGTGAAGTCGACGAACGTGCACATCGACCGGGCATGAGCGAACCGGCTCACACCCGGTCACGCGCGCGATAGCCGCCGTCCACGCGGATCGCCCCTACGCCGCTGACGTACCGCGCGCCGCAACGGTCCCGCGTCAGGACCGACTGGGGGCCGGCGCCGTCGGGGCCGGGCGGGCGAGGTCGCCGGTCAGGTCGAGCTCCGCGAGCGTCACGGGCGCCACCTCCTGAGCGTCCGTACCCGACCGGCCGCACCGCACAAACGCACATGCGAGGCATGTCGCGCGCAGCACCGGCTCATGCGATGCGACAGGGGCCTTACACCTGGCAATTGCGGCAGTATGATCGCTTCACGGCCATCGAACGGTCGTGGCAGGGCGCGACGGCTTCTTCCGTGCAGAGCCAGAGGAGTAGAACCGTGATGACCCGTTCCACGCGACGGACCAGGATGCTGCGGTCGGGAGTGGCGGGGGCCGCGGCGTTGCTCGTCCTCGGCGCCTGCTCCTCCTCGTCCTCCGACGGTTCGTCCGCGGCCGGATCCGACACGTCGGCGTCCGCCGCGCCGAAGCTGTCCGGCACCGTGACCGTCTTCGCCGCCGCCTCGCTGAAGGAGAGCTTCACCGCGCTCGGCAAGCAGTTCGAGCAGCAGCATCCGGGCACCAAGGTCAGCTTCAACTTCGGCGGCAGCGACAGCCTCGCCGCGAGCATCACCTCCGGTGCCCCCGCCGACGTGTTCGCCGCCGCCAGTCCCAGGACCATGGCGATCGTGACCGACAAGAACGACGCGGACGGAACACCGGTCACCTTCGTCCGCAACCAGCTGGAGATCGCGACCGCCCCGGGCAACCCGGACAGGATCTCCTCGCTGAAGGACCTCACCAGGTCCGGCCTGAAGGTCGTCCTGTGCGACAGGACCGTGCCCTGCGGCTCCGCCGCCCAGAAGGTGCTGGAGGCGAGCAACCTCAAGCTGACCCCGGTCTCCTACGAGCAGGACGTCAAGGGCGCCCTGACGAAGGTCGAGCTGAAGGAGGCCGACGCCGCCCTCGTCTACAAGACCGATGTGAAGGCCGCCGCCGACCGGGTCCGGGGCGTGGAGTTCCCGGAGTCGGCCGAGGCCGTCAACGACTACCCGATCGCCCTGCTCAAGAACGCGCCGAACGCCGCCGCGGCCAAGGCGTTCATCGAGCTGGTGACGTCGGCCGACGGCCAGAAGGTCCTGGCCGGGGCCGGGTTCCTGAAGCCGTGACCGGGATCGACGAGGCCCGCGTCGCGCCCCGGAAGAGCGGGTCGCGGCGCGGCCGCGCGCTCGGTGGCGCGCCGCTGCCTCTGCTTGTCCCCGCCCTGGTCGGCCTGGCCTTCCTGCTGCTGCCGCTGCTCGCGCTGCTGATCCGGGCGCCCTGGCGCAGCCTGCCGGACCAGCTGACCAGCGCCGAGGTGTGGCAGGCGCTCCAGTTGTCCCTGGTCAGCGCCACCGCCGCCACCGCCGTGAGCCTGGTGCTCGGCGTTCCGCTGGCCTGGCTGCTGGCCCGTACGGACTTCCCCGGACGCGGATTCGTCCGGGCCCTGGTCACGCTGCCGCTCGTGCTGCCGCCGGTCGTGGGCGGTGTGGCCCTGCTGCTGGCCCTGGGGCGCAACGGCGTCGTCGGGCAGTGGCTGGACTCCTGGTTCGGGATCACACTGCCGTTCACCACGGCCGGGGTGGTGGTCGCGGAGGCGTTCGTGGCCATGCCGTTCCTCGTGATCAGCGTCGAGGGCACACTGCGGGCCGCCGACCCGCGCTACGAGGAGGCGGCCACCACGCTGGGCGCCTCACGCTTCACCGCGTTCCGCCGGGTCACCCTGCCGCTGATCGCGCCGGGCATCGCCGCGGGTGCCGTGCTCGCCTGGGCGCGGGCGCTCGGCGAGTTCGGCGCGACGATCACCTTCGCCGGCAACTTTCCCGGCCGTACGCAGACCATGCCGCTGGCCGTCTACCTGGCCCTGCAGAACGATCCGGCGGCGGCGATCTCCCTGAGCCTGGTGCTGCTCGCGGTGTCGATCACCGTACTGGCGGGTCTGCGGGACCGTTGGATGACGGCCTCGTGATGACGCCGCCGCTCCCGGCCCACCCCGTATCCAGGACGTTCATCTCATGACCGACATCGACCGGACTCCGGCCGGCGTGCGTGCCGGGGGCGCGAGGGGCGAGGGCCTGGACGCCCGCCTCGTCGTCGAGCGCGGCGCCTTCCGCCTCGACGTCGCGCTCACCGCCGCCCCGGGCGACGTGGTGGCGCTGCTCGGCCCGAACGGCGCCGGGAAGACGACGGCGCTGCGCGCCCTGGCGGGCCTGGTGCCGCTCACCGGCGGCCATCTGCGGCTGGACGGCGCCGGGCTGGACCGCACGCCGCCCGAGTCACGCCCGGTCGGTGTGGTCTTCCAGGACTACCTGCTGTTCCCGCACCTGTCGGCCCTGGACAACGTGGCCTTCGGGCCGCGCTGCCGGGGCGCGTCCAAGGCCGAGGCCCGCGCGCACGCCTCGCGGTGGCTGGACCGGATGGGACTGGCCGGCCACGCCGGGGCCAAGCCCCGCCGTCTCTCCGGCGGCCAGGCACAGCGCGTGGCCCTGGCCCGCGCCCTGGCCACCGGGCCCCGGCTGCTGCTGCTCGACGAACCGCTCGCCGCGCTCGACGCCCGCACCCGCTTGGAGGTCCGCGCCCAGCTCCGCCGGCACCTCGCCGAGTTCGAGGCCGTCGCCGTCCTGGTCACCCATGACCCGCTGGACGCGATGGTGCTGGCCGACCGGCTGGTCGTCGTCGAGCACGGCCGTGTCGTCCAGGAGGGCACCCCGCCGGAGATCGCCCGCCGTCCGCGCACCGACTACGTCGCACAACTGGTGGGCCTGAACCTCTACCGCGGTGAGGCGGAGGGCCACACCGTCCGTCTGGCGTCCGGGCCCGCCGTCTCCATCATGGAGACGCTGTCGGGAGCGGTCTTCGTGGCTTTCCCGCCGAGTGCGGTCACTCTCCACCGGGACCGCCCCTCGGGCTCCAGCGCGCGCAACCTGTGGCAGTGCGAGGTCGCCGGCCTGGAGACCCACGGCGACCAGATCCGCGCCGACCTGACCGGCGGACTCGCCCTCACCGCGGACCTGACCACGGTCGCGGCCGCCGAACTGGATCTGCACCCGGGCGCGACGGTCTGGGCGACCGTCAAGGCGACGCAGACCCACGCCTACCCGGCTTGAGGCACCGGCCGCCCTACGGTGGGTGATCAGCACGTCCCCCACCCCGCGAGGCACCCCCATGAGCCTGAGCATGCGCAACCAGTTGCCCGGAACGGTCACCTCGGTCACCCCCGACGAGGCGATGGCCCTCGTACACGTACGCCTGGACGGAGGCGGCCGGCTCACGTCCGCGATCACCCGTGACGCCGTCGAGGACCTGCGGCTGAGCGAGGGCACCACCGTGCTCGCCCTGGTGAAGTCGACGGAGGTGTCCCTGGCCACCGGGCCGGTGGAGGGCCTGTCCATCCGCAACCGGCTGCCGGGCACCGTCAGCCGGATCACCCTCGGCGCGGCCATGGCGTCCGTCCAGGTCGGCGTGGCCGGCGGCGAGCTGACCGCCGCGATCACCAGGGACGCCGTTGCGGACCTCGGCCTGGCGCAGGGCACGCACGTCACCGCCCTGATCAAGTCGACCGAGGTCGCCCTGGCCACCGTGTGACGGCACGGCGAGGGCTCCCGCCCGGGTCGGACGGGAGCCCTGTGAGCCGCTCGCTCAGTCCTCGTACGCGTCCAGCGGCGGGCAGGAGCAGACGAGGTTGCGGTCGCCGAAGGCCTGGTCGATGCGGCGCACCGGCGGCCAGTACTTGTCGGCCACCGAGACCCCGGCCGGGAAGACGGCCTCCTCACGGGTGTAGCCGTGCTCCCACTCCCCGCCGAGCGCGGCGGCGGTGTGCGGGGCGCCGCGCAGCGGGTTGTCGTCCTCGGCCCACTGTCCGGCACCGACCTTCTCGATCTCGGCGCGGATCGCGATCATCGCATCGCAGAACCGGTCCAGCTCGGCCAGGTCCTCCGACTCGGTCGGCTCGATCATCAGCGTGCCGGCCACCGGGAACGACATCGTCGGCGCGTGGAAGCCGTAGTCGATCAGCCGCTTGGCCACGTCGTCCACGGTCACGCCGGTCGCCTTGGTCAGCGGGCGCAGGTCGATGATGCACTCGTGGGCGACCAGGCCGCCGGGGCCGGTGTAGAGCACCGGGTAGTGCGGCTCGAGGCGCTTGGCGACGTAGTTGGCGCTGAGCACGGCGACCTGCGTGGCCCGCTTGAGGCCCTCGCCGCCCATCAGGCGGACGTAGGCCCAGGAGATCGGCAGGATGCCGGCCGAGCCCCACGGCGCGGCCGAGATCGGGCCGACCCCGGTCTCCGGGCCGGCGCCGGGCTGCAGCGGGTGGTTGGGCAGGTACGGCGCCAGGTGGGAGCGCACACCGACCGGGCCAACGCCGGGACCGCCGCCGCCGTGCGGGATGCAGAACGTCTTGTGCAGGTTCAGGTGGGAGACGTCGCCGCCGAAGTGGCCCGGCTTGGCGAGGCCCACCAGTGCGTTGAGGTTCGCGCCGTCGACGTACACCTGGCCGCCGGCCTCGTGGACCTGCGCGCAGATGTCGGCGACGTGCTCTTCGAACACGCCGTGCGTGGACGGGTAGGTGATCATCAGCACGGCCAGCTGCTCGCGGTGCTGCTCGATCTTCGCCCGCAGGTCGTCGACGTCGATCTCGCCGTCCTCGGCGGTCTTGACGACGACGACCTTCATGCCGGCCATCACGGCGCTGGCGGCGTTGGTGCCGTGCGCGGAGGACGGGATGAGGCAGATGGTGCGCTGATCGTCGCCGTTGGCCCGGTGGTAACCGCGCACCGCGAGCAGACCGGCCAGCTCGCCCTGGGACCCGGCGTTCGGCTGGAGGGAGACCTTGTCGTAGCCGGTGACCTCGGCGAGACGCTCCTCCAGCTCACGGATGAGGGTGAGGTAGCCGTCCGCCTGCTCGGCGGGCACGAACGGGTGCATCTGCCCGAACTCCGGCCAGGTGACCGGCTCCATCTCGGTCGTCGCGTTGAGCTTCATGGTGCACGAGCCCAGCGGGATCATGCCGCGGTCGAGCGCGTAGTCGCGGTCGGCCAGCCGGCGCAGGTAGCGCAGCATCGCGGTCTCGGACCGGTACTGGTGGAAGACGGGGTGGGTGAGGTAGCCGTCGGTGCGCAGCAGCGCCTCGGGCAGCGCGTCCCCGGCGGCCGCGTCCAGCGCCTCGATGTCGCCTCCGACTCCGAAGGCGGCCCACACGGTGCGCAGCCGGTCCCGGACGGTGGTCTCGTCGCAGGCGACCGAGACGTGGTCGGCGTCGACGAGGCGCAGGTTCACGCCGCCCTCGCGGGCCGCGGCGACGACCTCGGCGGCACGCCCCTCGGCCTTGACGGTCAGCGTGTCGAAGTACGCGCCGTGCACGACCTCGAAGCCGCCGGCCCTGAGGCCCTCGGCGAGGACCGTGGCGTAGCGGTGGGTGCGCAGCGCGATGTCCCGCAGGCCCTCGGGGCCGTGGTAGACCGCGTACATGCCGGCCATGACGGCGAGCAGCACCTGGGCGGTGCAGATGTTGCTGGTGGCCTTCTCGCGGCGGATGTGCTGCTCGCGGGTCTGCAGGGCGAGGCGGTAGGCCTTGTTGCCGTCCGCGTCGACGGAGACGCCGACCAGGCGGCCGGGCAGGCTGCGCGCGAACTTCTCGCGCACCGCCATGTAGCCGGCGTGCGGGCCGCCGAAGCCCATCGGCACACCGAAGCGCTGAGTGGTGCCGACGGCGATGTCCGCGCCGAGCTCGCCGGGCGACTTCAGCAGGGTGAGCGCGAGCAGGTCGGCGGCGACGGTGACCAGAGCGCCCAGCTCGTGCGCCTGGTCGATGACGGGCTTCAGGTCGCGCACGGCGCCGGAGGCGCCCGGGTACTGCAGGAGCACGCCGTTGATCTCGCGCTCGGCGATCTCGGCGGGGATGCCCGCGCCCAGGTCGGCGACGACGACCTCGACACCGGTCGGCTCGGCGCGGGTCCGGATGACCGCGATGGTCTGCGGCAGCGCGTCCGCGTCGACGAGGAACAGGCCCTTCTTGTTCCTGCCCATGCGCCGGGAGAGCGACATGGCCTCGGCGGCGGCGGTGCCCTCGTCGAGCAGGGACGCGCCGGAGGTCGGCAGACCGGTCAGGTCGGCGACCACGGTCTGGAAGTTCAGCAGCGCCTCGAGGCGGCCCTGGGAGATCTCCGGCTGGTAGGGCGTGTAGGCCGTGTACCAGGCCGGGTTCTCCATGACGTTGCGCAGGATGACCGGCGGGGTGAAGGTCCCGTAGTAGCCGAGTCCGATCATCGAGCCGAGGACCTGGTTGCGGTCGGCGAGGGAGCGCAGCTCGGCCAGCACCTCGGCCTCGGTGCGCGCGCCGGGCAGGTCGAGCGCGTCGGCGTTCTTGATCACATCGGGCACCGCGGCGGCGGTGAGCTCGTCGAGCGAGCCGTAGCCGACCTGCGCGAGCATCTTGGCCCGCGCCTCCGGGTCGGGCCCGATGTGGCGCTGTTCGAAGGGGATGCCCTGTTCGAGCTCGGAGAGCGGAATGCGCTGGGCGGTCATTGCGGAGGCCTCCTGGTCTGACACGACCTTCGAGGGACACCACGGCACGGGTGCCCCGACGGCCTCCCCCTCTGTCATCTCAACCTGAGAGTTTCACCGGGCCGCCCGAGGGCCCCGGTTTTCACCGTCGGTGAGAGCGGAAGACGTCGAAATCCGCTCTGCTTTCCAGAGTGACCTCGTCCGTGCGGTACGTGGGCCTGAGAGATTCCGGGGAGGATTTGCTCCTTCGGCGCCCCCGGTGGTGCCGGAGGGCTCTCCCGCACGGGGTCAGCAGCCGTTGCCCAGCGTACCAGCGGGGCAGCCGCACGGGCCTTCGAGTGGCCGCCCCGCCGAATGTGCTCTTTTGTAGTGCTTACGGATGAGTTGCGACCACGTGGAGGGACAGTGCAGACGGAGATCGATCCGCGCAACCTGATCGGCCGCAAGGCGCTCGACCGCAACGGCCACAAGATCGGCACGGTGGACGAGGTCTACCTCGATGACGCCACCGGAGTACCGGAGTGGGCGGCGATACGCACCGGCCTGTTCTCCCGGGACGCCTTCGTCCCCCTGGAACCCAGCGAACTGGTCGAGGGCACCCTGCGCGTCCCCTTCGACCGCACACTGATCAAGGAGGCACCCGACTTCGGCGTGGGCCGCCATCTGTCCCCCGAGCAGGAACTGCAGCTCTACCACCACTACGGCCTCGACGTGGCCCCTCCCCCGGCCGTCCCGGACCACCACTTCGGCAAGCTGGCGGGCTCCGGCTCGGGCCCGGACGAGAGCTGAGCCGGAGGAACCGCGGGCACCAGAGGCAGGGGTTCGGCCGGTTCCAGGTCCGGGTCGTCCAGAGGGAACGTGCGGACCCGGCCCGGCGCGGAGCCGGGGGTCTCGAAGCGGACGGTGACGCGGCCGAGACCGCTGCCCTGCACCCATCCGTGTCCGTACTCGGCGTGCCGCACGTCGTGGCCCGCCGGCAACCGCCGCTCGGTGGGCGCCGGCTGCTGCTCGACGGGTTCCTCGGGCCGCTCCTCGGCCGGGCCGCGACCCGCCGCCCCCTCGGCCTGCGCGCCCGCCGCCTGCGCGCCCGCCGCCTGCGCGAACAGGTCCTCCTGGGTGTAGTCGGCGAGTCCGGACACACCCACGCCGAGCAGCCGCACGCCGCCGGTGGTGTCCACGGAGTCCAGCAGCCGGGCGGCCGCCTCCCGTATCACCGCGGGGTCGTCGGTGGGCCCGCGCAGGGTCTCGGAGCGGGTCAGGGTGGAGAAGTCGTAGCGGCGTACCTTCAGCACGATGGTGCGCCCCGACAGACCGGCCCCGCGCAGCCGCCCCACGCAGCGGTCGGCGAGCCGCTGCACCTCCAGGGCGACCCGGACGCGGTCGTGGATGTCCACGTCGTAGGTGTCCTCGACGGACACCGACTTCGCCTCGCGCTCGGCGACGACGGGACGCTCGTCGTGGGCCAGCGCCATCGCGTACAGCGCGTGCCCGTGCGCTTTGCCGAGCAGCCGTACGAGCTCGTCCTCCCCAGCCTCGGCGATCTCCTCGACGGTGTGGATCCCGGCGCGCCGCAGATGGTCGCCGGTGGCCGGGCCGACGCCCGGCAGGGTCCGCACGGACAGCGGACCGAGCAGGGCCCGCTCGGTGCCGGGCTCGATGAGCACCAGCCCGTCGGGCTTGGCCAGCTCGGAGCCGATCTTGGCGAGCATCTTGGAGGCGGCCAGCCCCACGGATCCCGTGAGCCCCGTGACCGCCCGGATGTCTGCGCGCAGCCTCGTCCCCGCCAGGCGGGCGGATTCCGCGTCCCAGGCGGCTCCCCCGGCCTCCAGGTCCACGAACGCCTCGTCCAGGCTCAGCGGCTCCACCAGCGGCGACAGCGTCCGCAGCAGGCCCATCACCCGCTCGCTGATGGAGCGGTAGAACGCGAAGCGCGGCACGAGGTACGCGGCGTTCGGTGCCAGCCGCCGCGCCTGGGCCATCGGCATCGCGGAGTGGACACCGAGGACCCGCGCCTCGTACGACGCGGTGGCCACCACCCCGCGCGGTCCCAGCCCGCCCACGACCACGGCCTTCCCGCGCAGGCTCGGCTTGGACGCCTGCTCCGCGGAGGCGAAGAAGGCGTCCATGTCGAGATGGAGGATCGTGGGTGCGGTTCTCACATCTACGATGCTGCACCACGCCACTGACAACGCCCCGGTGGGTCGGGCCGGGTCAGCGGCGGTTCAGTGGCCAGATCGCCCGCGTCGGCCCGAGGGACGGCTCAGACGGCCCGATTGCGCCGCCGTGCCAGCTCGTCGCGCGGGTTCGGCCCCACGAGCGTCTCCCCGGTGTCGATCCGCTCACCGTGCAGCTGCGACAGCGCGCTCTCCACATCGCGCCACACCACGCCGATGGCGATGCCGAAGATTCCCTGGCCGCCCTGGAGCAGGGCGTGCACCTCGTCGGGCGACGTGCACTCGTAGACCGTGGCACCGTCGCTCATCAGCGTCATCCGCTCCAGGTCACGGAACCCGCACTCGCGCAGGTGCTGGACGGCGGTACGGATGTTCTGCAGCGACACTCCCGTGTCGAGGAACCGCTTGACGATCTTCAGGACGACGACGTCGCGGAAGCTGTAGAGGCGCTGGGTGCCTGATCCGTGAGCGGGCCGCACGCTGGGCTCGACCAGCCCGGTGCGCGCCCAGTAGTCCAGTTGCCGGTACGTGATACCGGCGGCCGCGCAGGCCGTCGGACCGCGGTAGCCGATCTGCTCGGTCGCCATGACCGCCGCCCCTCCGCTGCTCGGCACCGCCGTCGGTCGCTGCGGAGCACGACCGGCCACGCCATCGAGAGGGGGATACCCCCCGCTCGGTCGGATCCGAGAGCCCGGGGGAGGGTACGGACCGCTTCCCCCGGCGTTGCGTCCGGGGGCACCCCCAGCCGTACCGTCGCCGCTGCTTCTCACGCCGACCTCCGTCCTTGACCTGCCTCCTCGACGGTAGGCAGTCACCAGGGGTGCGTCAACGATCGCCACACTCGGCACGCCGAGTGATAATCACCCTAAGAGTGGTTTCGCGTACCCCGTCGCCGGGAAAGGCTATCCGAATGCTCCGGAGGGAGGGCGCGGGGCGGTCTCCCGTGGCTCATTCGGACGCTTCACTGGCTGCTGGTTCCGAAGTCCTCCGGCGAGATCTGGTCGAGGAACTCGCGGAACTTCTCCACCTCGTCCTCCTGCTCGTCCGGGATCGCGATCCCCGCGTCGTCCAGCACCGTGTCACTGCCGAAGATCGGCGTCCCGGTGCGCAGGGCCAGCGCTATGGCGTCGGACGGCCGGGCGCTCACCTCGACACCGCTGGCGAACACCAGCTCGGCGTAGAAGACGCCTTCACGCAGGTCCGTGATGCGCACTTCCGTGAGTTCCTGGCCGACCGCCTCCAGCACGTCCTTGAACAGGTCGTGGGTCAGCGGTCGCGCGGGAGCCATGCCCTGCTGGGCGAAGGCGATCGCCGTCGCCTCCCCCGGCCCGATCCAGATGGGGAGGTAGCGGTCGCCTCCCACTTCACGCAGGAGCACGATCGGTTGGTTGGAGGGCATCTCGACCCGGACACCTACGACATCGAGCTCGTTCACACAGCAACCCTAGGCGGTGCCCGGGACGTTTGGGTAGTCGGGCCGGGCATGGGAGGAGGATCCGGCCCTCTCCGGCCCGCTCACGGGAGCCGCAACCCGAGCGCCGTCTGGACGAGTACCGCGTGCAGCCGCACCGTGAGCTCGGCGAGCTCCTTGGCGCGGGCCTCCGCGTGCGCCCTGGTCTGCGGGTTGCGGTGCCGCTTGAGCGGCGCCACCACCTGGTCGACGAGCCCGGCCTCCCGGTCGGCGGCCGCCTTCATCACCCGCAGATGCCGGGGCTCGATCCCGAAACGCCCCAGCTCGGACACGAGCGAGGCCACGGTCACCGCCTCGGCGCCGTAGGCACCGTCCGCGGGCGGAGTGAGCAGCCCGTACGACTCCCACTCCTGGAGCTCCCCCTCCTCGATGCCCACGGCGGCGAGCAGCTCGGCCCGCCCGATCCGGACTCCAGCCGGCGCCTCGGCCGGCGGCGGCACGGATCCGCCCTCCCGCTGCCGGCCGACCGCCGGCAGATGGACCGCCTCGCCGCGCTCCATCGCGTCCAGGTACTCGCGGATCACCTTCAACGGCAGGTAGTGGTCACGCTGCATCCGCAGGACCAGGGCCAGCCGCTCGACGTCGCCGGTGCTGAACTTGCGGTACCCCGAGGGGGTGCGGCGCGGCTCGACGAGGCCCTCCGACTCCAGGAAGCGGATCTTGGAGACGGTGACCTCGGGAAACTCGCCGCGCAGCGCGTTCAGCACCGCGCCGATGCTCTTCAGCCCACTGTCCGTGGCGGCGGTGCCGTTCCCGGCACCGCCGCTCGGTGATTGACGCATGGACCTTCCCTGACAGGTCAGACGCCCTGCCGGCTCGAGTAGAAGACCAGCCGGTACTTGCCGATCTGCACCTCGTCGCCGTTGGACAGAGCGACCTGGTCGATCGGCTCCCGGTTGACGTACGTGCCGTTCAGACTGCCGACGTCGGCCACCGTGAACGAACCGTCCGGGCTGCGGCGGAACTCGACGTGGCGACGCGAGACCGTCACGTCGTCCAGGAAGATGTCACTCTGCGGGTGACGCCCGGCCGTGGTCAGCTCGCCGTCCAGGAGGAAGCGGCTGCCGGAGTTCGGTCCTCGGCGCACCACCAGCAGGGCCGAGCCCAGCGGGAGCGCGTCGACGGCCGCCTGTGCCTCCGGAGACAGCATCGGCGTCTGGCCGGTGGCCTCGGCGTCGTAGGCCTCAAGACCGGAGATGGAGATCGTCGAGGTCGTCTCCGACGAGCGCTCCGGCGTCGCGCCGGGCCGCAGCGGCGCGCCGCAGTTCGAACAGAAGCGGCTGTTCTCCGCGTTGCGGTTACCGCACCTCGAGCACACCAGGACGGACATGGACGGATCCTCCTGCCGCGGCTGCCCCGCAGGGGCATCGGACGCGTACGGGCCGGCCGCAAACCCTCCAGCCGTACCTGAGGTTGACGGTTCCCCGAAACCTATGCCGCCCGACTGGGCAGGGTCAACCGACGGCGCGCCCTGACCGGCCACCTGGTCCCTGAACAGCGGACGCTGGCCCTCGGCGTCGGGCTGTGCGCGATGACGGGCCGTCGCGCTCTCGCCGCCCTCTCGCGCACTCTTGCCGAACAACTTCGCAAACAACTTCACGGGCGATTCCCCTTGACCGAAACAGACCCGCCCGTGGGGCAGGACGAACCCTGACTGCATACACCGGTCGACCCGGACATCCTCACAACGTCCGTATCCACCAGACAGTTTCCACCACGCACCACCCAATCGGTGCGCCGACCCCCCGCAACCTCATGCCCCTGCCGGACGACCGCCATGCACCGCCGGTTCACCGCGAGGACGACCGAGCGTAGTCAGGCGCCTTCACCGCCCGCAAGGCGTCCACGACGATCTTGTCCGAACGGTCGATGGTCACCGTGGCCTGCTCCTTCTCCAGGGTCTGCACCACGCCTCCAGGAATGTTGAGCGCCGGTTCGAGGTCCTGCGGCTTGCCGATGACCTTGAAACGATACGGAGTGTTGATCTTGTTCCCGTCGACGTCCACACCCTTGCCGGAATCGGTCAGATAGGTGTTCGCGACCACCCGTACACCGTTCACCTCGATCGCCTCCGCACCGGCCGCGCGCAGCTCCTGTATAGCGTCGAGCAGCATGTGCGGCCTGACCGTTCCCTTCGTGTCCTCGATCGTGATCGTGATGCCGGGTCCCTGCGCGGCCACCGTGCCCGCGAGGATGCCGAGTTGCTTCTCCTTCTCGGCCGTCTGCCTGCGGGCCTCCTCGGCCTGGTCCGAGCTGTTCTCCAGCTCCTGGCGCTGCTTCTCCAGACCCTGCTTCTCATCCTCAAGACGCTGAGTCCGGTCGTCCAGTTCATCGAGGATGCGGACGAGATCCTCCTGCCGGGCGCCGCGGAGCGCGTTGTCGCCGCTGCTGTTGGACGCGACCTGGACCGCGAGTCCGAAGCCGAGGCCGAACAGCAGCAGGGCGACGACGAGTTGGGCCCGGGTGAAGCGCGGCGGCCACAGCCCCTGGGCCAGCCGCTGGCGACCGGTCAGCGCGGGCTCGGAACTCTCCTCGGCGCCCGGGTCCTCACCGGCGGCCGTCCGCGCCGGCACTTCCTCGGGCAGCTCCTGGCGCAGCCGCTGCTGCTCGGGCAGGGTGTCGTGCTGCCCGTTCCCGGGCTGTTCGTCCTGGTTGCTCATCACTCTCACGCCCGGAACACGTGCCGTCGGATCGCCGCGGCGTTGGAGAAGATGCGGATACCGAGGACGACCACCACACCCGTGGACAGCTGGGCACCCACGCCCAGCTTGTCGCCCAGGAAGACGATCAGCGCCGCCACGACCACATTGGACAGGAACGACACGACGAAGACCTTGTCGTCGAAGATGCCGTCCAGCATGGCCCGCAGACCGCCGAAGACGGCGTCCAGCGCCGCGACGACGGCGATCGGCAGATAAGGCTCGACGACCGCCGGAACCTCCGGCCGGACCAACAGGCCGGCCACCACTCCCACGACGAGGCCCAGTACGGCGATCACGATGTGCCCTTCTCAGTGCTCGGCTGTGCTGTACGTACGATCACACTCGGTGCGGCCGCCAGCCGGAGGTCGCTCTCCACGGAGATGCCGCCCCGGATGCCGTAGTTGTCCTTCAGGGCCTGGAGGTACAGCCCGTCGGGGCTGTCCTGGAACCGGTCGCTCAGCCGTTTCCCGTCCCCCACGGCGAGCACCGTGTACGGCGGCACCAATGGCTTGTTGTCGACCAGTATCGCGGCACCCGCGGCCCTGATCGCCGACAGGGCCGTCAGCCGCTGCCCGTTGATGGAGACGGCCTCGGCACCCGACTGCCACAGCCCGTTCACCACCCGCTGCATGTCCCGGTCACGCACCCGGCCCGTGTCGGAGAACCCTGACGTCCCCCGCGGACCACCGCCGCCGCTCGTGCCGGCCTCCTTGGCGTCGTCCACCACGAGCCGCACACCGGGGCCGTGCACCTCGCCGGCGCCCGCCAGCATGCTCACCAGGTCGGCCTGCGGGTTGCCGCCGGTGTCGCGGAGCGCCTGGCGCTGCCGGGCGCCCACGTCGTCGCGCAACTTGTCGACGGTCACCTCGAGCGCGTCGGCCGCCGCGGTCTCCCTGTCGATGCGGTCGATCAGCTCCTGGCGCTCCTTGGCGACGACCGGGGCCGCCACACGCGCCTGGGCCGCTCCCAGGGTCACCACGAGCGCGGCCAGCACCAGCCCGCCCGCCAGGCCGAACTTCGCCCGCACGGTTTTCGGCATGCCGCTCTCGCCCGCGGCCTTCTTCCGGGCGGCGGCCTCGGCGTAACCGTCGTCGAGGCTGTGGTCCATGACGTTGGTGATCAACGACATGGAGGCGTCCGGTCGGGAGGGCCGCACGGGGTTGCTCCGAATGGGGGGATGCTGCGGCATGCCGCACATCGTCGCACGACGTGGCCGTGACCTCCGAATGGACCCACCGGCGTGCCGGACAGGCGCCCTTGGAGGTCACTTGTCCGGCACGCGCGCGTGCTGTCCGTTTTACCGGCCGCGGCCCTGCTCCAGCGGCCGGTCCACCTGCTGTTCTACCGGCCGGCGCTGTCCACGACCGCCGCCCACTCGTCCAGCAGCGCCTGGGCGGAGGCGTCGTCGGGCCCCTCGGCCCACAGATGGGTGACGGCCTCGGCCGGGTCGGGCAGGACCATCACCCAGCGGCCGTCGGTCTCCACGACCCGCACCCCGTCCGTGGTGTCCACGAAGCGGTCTCCGGCCGCCTCGACGACCCGGCGCATCACCAGGCCCTTCACGGCCCACGGCGTCGCCAGATCGCGCTTGAGGACGTGGGCGCGCGGGATCCGGGCGTCGATCTGGCTCAGGGTGAGCTGGGTGCGCGCGACCAGCCCGATGAGCCGTACGAACGCCGCCGTCCCGTCGTAGACACTGCTGAACTCCGGGACGATGAATCCACCCTTGCCGTCGCCGCCGAAGATCGTCCCCTCCTCGCCGCCGACCCGGGTGAGGTCGTCGGGAGAGGTCGTCGTCCACTCCACCTGCGTACCGTGGTAGGCGGCCACCTGCTCGGCGATCCGCGTGGTCGTGACGGGCAGCGCCACCCGGCCGCTGCGCCGCTCGGCGGCGATGAGGTCGAGCATCACCAGCAACGCCCGGTCGTCCTCGATGATGCGGCCCCGCTCGTCGACGAGCGACAGCCGCTCGCCCACCGGGTCGAACCGCACACCGAACGCGGCGCCGGAGGAGGCCACTATCTCCCCGAGCCGGACCAGACCCGCGCGCCGCATGTCGGCGGTCTCCGTCGGACGAGCCTCGTTCAGCCCCGGGTTGATCGTGAGCGAGTCCACACCGAGCTTGCCGAGCAGGCTGGGCAGCACAAGCCCGGCGCTGCCGTTCGAGGCGTCCACGACGACCTTGAGGCCCGACTCGGCGATCCCGGTGGTGTCGACGTTGCGCAGCAGCGAACCGGTGTACGAGTCGAAGACGCTGGACGGGAAGTACAGGTCACCGATCTCGCCCGGGAACGCACGCCGGTACTCCTGGCGCGCGAAGACCCGGTCCAGCTTGCGCTGGCTGCCCTGCGACAGGTCGGCGCCCTGTCCGTCGAAGAACATGATGTCGACCGAATCGGGCACCCCGGGCGTGGTCCGGATCATGATGCCGCCGGCGCTGCCCCGCGCGGTCTGCTGCCGGGCAACCGGCAGCGGCACGTTCTCCAGGTCCCGTACGTCGATGGCGCTGGCCTGGAGGGCCGAGATCACCGCCCGCTTGAGCGCGCGGGCACCTCGGGAGTGGTCGCGGGCCGTGGTGACCGTGGAGCCCTTCTTGAGCGTGGTCGCGTAGGCGCCGGCGAGCCGCACGGCGAGCTCCGGGGTGATCTCCACGTTCAGGATCCCGGACACTCCGCGCGCCCCGAACAGGTGCGCCTGGCCCCGCGACTCCCAGATGACCGAGGTGTTGACGAAGGCGCCGGCCTCGATGGTCTTGAACGGGTACACCCGGACATTGCCCTGCACGATCGATTCTTCACCGATCAGGCACTCGTCTCCGATGACCGCGCCGTCCTCGATCCGCGCCGCGCGCATGATGTCGGTGTTCTTGCCGACGACACAGCCGCGCAGGTTGCTGTGCTGGCCGATGTACACGTTGTCGTGCACGACGGCCTTGTGCAGGAAGGCGCCGCTCTTCACGACGACGTTGGAGCCGACGACGGTGTGCTCGCGGATCTCGGCGCCGGCCTCCACCTTGGCGTAGTCGCCGATGTAGAGCGGCCCGCGCAGCTCGGCGTCCGGGTGGACCTCGGCGCCCTCGGCGACCCAGACTCCCGGGGAGATCTCGAAGCCGTCGATCGCGACGTCGACCTTGCCCTCCAGGACGTCCGCCTGCGCCTTCACATAGCTCTCGTGGGTGCCGACGTCCTCCCAGTAGCCCTCGGCGATATAGCCGTAGATCGGCTTGCCTTCCTTCATCAGCTGTGGGAAGACGTCGCCGGACCAGTCGACCGGAACATCGGGGTCGACGTAGTTGAACACCTCGGGCTCCATCACGTAGATGCCCGTGTTCACGGTGTCGGAGAAGACCTGGCCCCAGGTCGGCTTCTCCAGAAAGCGCTCGACCTTGCCCTCTTCGTCGACGATGGTGATACCGAATTCCAGCGGATTGGGCACGCGCGTGAGACACACGGTCACCATCGCGCCCTTTTCCTTGTGGAAATCGATCAGCCGAGTGAGGTCGAAGTCGGTCAGGGCATCGCCGGAGATGACGAGGAAGGCGTCGTCTTTCAACGCCTCCTCGGCGTTCTTGACGCTGCCGGCGGTTCCGAGTGGCTTCTCCTCATTGGCATAGGTGAGCTCCATTCCGAGCTCTTCACCATCTCCAAAGTAGTTCTTGACCAACGAGGCCAGGAACTGGACTGTGACGACGGTCTCATTCAGCCCATGCCTTTTGAGCAGCCTCAGCACATGCTCCATGATCGGCCGGTTGACCACCGGCAGGAGCGGCTTGGGCATGCTCGAGGTCATCGGACGAAGGCGCGTGCCTTCGCCTCCGGCCATCACGACGGCCTTCATGTCGGAAGCGTCCTCCTCCAAAGAGACGACGATCTAGCCGACTGCACCCGTTCTGATTGTCCCGCACTTTTCTCAGGCGGGCCATCGGAGCCCCCGCGGCTGCCTCGATGAGGGAACTCAGTCGGCCATGGCGTCCGCACGGACCAGTCGGCGGACTTGTACCACGTAGAGGACTCCTGCCCACCAATAGAGCGTTGTACCCCATCCGGCGAACGCCCATCCGAAAATGGCCGCGAGTGACGCGATCCATCCGCTGCCGTCACTGAGCAGCAACAAGGGGAACGCATACATCAGGTTGAACGTCGCCGCCTTACCCAGGAAGTTCACCTGCGGCGGCGGGTAGCCGTGCCTCCTGAGGACACCCACGGCCACCAGGAGCATCAATTCGCGTGCCACGAGCAGAGCCGTCAGCCACAGCGGCAGAATCTCGCGCCAGGTGAGACCGAGGAGCGTGGAGAGGACGTAGAGCCGGTCGGCTGCGGGATCGAGCAGCCGGCCGAGGCTGCTGACCTGGTTCCACCGTCGGGCGAGCTTGCCGTCGAGGTAGTCGCTGACGCCGCTCAACGCAAGCACCAGCAAGGCCCAGCCGTCACTCTTGGGGCCACCGAACTCCGGCCGCAGGATCAGCCACAGGAAGAGGGGTACGCCGACGAGCCGTGCCATGCTGAGGATGTTCGGGATGGTGAGGACTCGGTCCGTCTGGACACGGGTCTCCTGGACCTCCACCCGGGGGCCTCCTGTGGGAAAGATACCGACGATGCCTCCTGACTTTACCCCAACGCAAAAAAGCTCCGGCTCCCGGGCTGTTTGCCCAGGAGCCGGAGCTCTAAAAGGAGTTCGGCGGCGTCCTACTCTCCCACAGGGTCCCCCCTGCAGTACCATCGGCGCTGTGAGGCTTAGCTTCCGGGTTCGGAATGTAACCGGGCGTTT